>CBHCZH010000170.1:0-7087 GCA_965977975.1 uncultured bacterium | reverse complement strand
GGGATCAGCGCCAGCAGGCGGTGCAGCTTGAGCGCGTCGACGCGCAGCCGCGAGGCGAGGCGGCGGAACACGCCGGCACGGTCATCCTTGACCAGATACTCGGCGAGCGTCTGGCACGGGTCGGACAAGTGTCCTTCGGTCCCGCGATAGGGCCGGCTCGCCCAGTACGCCGAGTTGAACAGCTCGCCGAAGGCGGCAACGGTCTTGATGCTGGCAAGCGCATTGGCCGAGCGCACCAGCCGGACCAGCTGCGCGCCGCGTTCGCTTTCGCGCAAAAGCTCGGCGAGCTCCTCGTAGCTGCTTTCCGCCGCGCTGCCGATCCCGGCGATCACGTTGACCGGGTAGCCTAGCTGCTGGAGGATCGCGTTGTGGGGAATGGCGCGGATTTGCCGCAGGCTCATCTCGCGATCGGCGGAAAGGTCCGACTGGCGGCGCGAAACCCTGCTGCCGGTCGGGTTCAGCAGCCCGAGCCCGAAGGCGTTGACGGCGCGCGCATAAGTGCGGCTTTCGAGGTGCGAATTCTGGTGATCGCGGATCGCGCGATAGAAATCGAGGCTGAGGTCGGTGCGGCGGTAGAACGGGTCGGGCGCTACGTCCGCGTCGGTCTCGGCCGGGCGCAGCTCAGCGATCCGCGTCAGCGTCGCCAGCGCCAACTCGGGCGTGGCGAAGAACAGGTAGCCGTCGCCGCCCTGGAAGCTGACTTCGGGCTCGAGCCGGATGCCGGCGCGGACGAATCGCCGCCGCGCCCACGGGCTGAGCGGCCAGGCGAGCCGATCGGCGAACGAATCCGGGTGCGCGCCGCGGCCCATGCTTTCGCCGTGCGTGTTGAATACCAGCGCCGCGACATCGGTCAGGCCATTGGCCTCCATCGCCTGAGCCAGCCGCCCCTGCAGCCGCTCGATCGCGAGGCTTGCCGGGATTTGCCCGACGAACCGGCCGGCGTCGGAAAAGCCGGTCTGCACCGCAACCCGGCCGCGCGTGCGGGCATAAGCCCGGTAGTCCTCTTCCTGGAGCAGCGCCTCGAGGAACCGGCCGCCGTGTTCGAGCGCCTGCTCGGTTTCGAACAGCGGCGAAACGTCGACCTTTTCCGCAATCCCGAACAGCTTGGCGAAATAGAGCGCGGCGAGCACGGTTGCCGGCTCCTCGCATTCGGCCACCAGCATGCGGATCGGCGCATCGGCGTCGATATGGCGCAGGATCTGCATCATCGCCAGGAACTGGCGGATCGCGGTCGAGCTTTCGACCGCCAGGGCCGCAAAGTTGGCCCGGAGCGGGCGGACCTTGGCGATGGCCTTGCGCAGCTGGACGACCGCCCCCTTGCTCGCAAGGTCGAGCCCGCCTTCGGGGTCGAGCCGGCGGCGGATCGCGTTGTGAAGCTGCTTGGCGTTCACCCGGAAGTGGATCCAGCCCATGCCGAGCCCGTCGGCGCGCATGGCGGCGGCGAGCGTCTTGAGGGCGATGGCGCGTTCCGGGTCGGCGCTCGCACCTTCGTCCTCGAGCGCCTCGACGTAGCGTGTCAGCGACAGCAGCTTGCGCGGGTCGTCGGCAGTGAGGCGATTGGCGGCGGCCGAGAGCGCGGTGGGTTGGGTGAGGTCGGCGGCGAAGTCCTGCGCTCGCTCGGTGGCGTAGGCTGCGGCGGGCCGCAGCTTGCCGAGCAGCGTGTGGTCGGGGTCGATCGCTTCGAGCGCGGCAACGTACCGCGCCAGCCGCGCGGACTTTTCGGCCAACCGGAAGCCGATCGACTGAGCCCAGCCGATGTCCGTGCGCCCGTCCATGTCATATCCGACCCAGCTCGCGAAGCGGAATGGGAGAGGCTGCAGCTCTTTCCAGTGTTGGGGCCATTCGCGCTGCGCATGGGCGAGGATGCGCCCGACGATCGTGTCGCGCGCGTTCTGTGCATGGGCGAGCGCTTGCATCGCCTGGTCGTGCTCGCTTTCCAGCGTGATCGCCGGCCGATCGGCAGGCACGGTGCAGACGCCGGCATCGACGGGGCTCGCGACGCTGGCTGCGCGCGCCACCGCAGTCGACTGGGCGGTGCCGAGAAGGAAAGTCGGGTGCGCCGTGAACACCGCGTGGAGCTGCGGACGTTCCCAGCGGGCGCGGAAGCTTTCGAAATCCGGTTCGGCCAGCGCGGTTTCCAATGCGTCGCCGTTCGCCGCGGCATCCACCGGAGTTACCAGGCGGCGCAGCCGTACGGCTCGGCTCTTGAGCGCGTCGCATTCGAGTTCTGCGATAATCGCCTCGCAGTCATCGAGCGTCAGCTCTCCTGCTTCGATCAGTCGCGATAGATCGAGCGAAAGCTGGAATACCGGGTTGAACAGCGGCGTCTCGGCCGTGCGTGCGTGCAGCGCCTGGAGCCGCCCGGCGAGGTCGGCAACCGTCTTCAGCGTCATCGAGCCAGCGTTGCGGCTTGCGCTGCCAACTCGCGGACCTGCCCTAGGTCGGCGCCTTTTGGAGTGATCCAGCTACCGCCGACACAGAGGACCGAAGGATGCGCGAGCCATTCGGGCGCGCTCGCGGCGGAAATCCCCCCCGTCGGGCAGAACCTGACGCCGGCAAACGGCGCGGCGAGGGCCTTGAGCGCGGGCAGTCCGCCCGAGGATTCGGCGGGGAAGAACTTGAACTCGTTCAAGCCGAGATCGAGCCCGCGCATGATGTCGCTGGCGGTCGCGACGCCAGGGAGGAACGGCACCTGCTTGCCGATCGCCACGCGTGCAAGCCGTTCGGTCAGGCCCGGGGAGACGATGAACTCGGCACCGGCGCTGAGCGCGTTGTCGAGCTCGAGCGGGTTGGTCACCGTGCCCGCACCGACCACCGCGCCGGGAACCTGCTTCATTTCGCGGATCGCGTCGAGTGCGGCCGGCGTGCGCAGCGTCACTTCCAGCACTTTGAGCCCGCCCGCCACCAGCGCCTCGGCCAACGGGCGTGCCTGGCTTGCGTATTCGATCACCAGCACCGGGATCACCGGCGCGGTGCGCATCACGCGTTCGATCGGGCTCATCCAAGGTGCTCCAGCGCAAAGGCGGCGGCAGCCCCGTATAGCCCAGGCTGGGGATGGACAATAAGCTTGACCGGAATGCCGGCCATCATTTGCGTGTAGCGGCCCTTGAAACGGAAGCGGTCGCCAAAGGCGGAGCGCGGCAGGAGGTCACGCAGCTTGAGGCCAAGGCCCCCGGCAAGGACCACGGCGCTGGCCCCGTGCGCAAGCGCATAGTCGCCGGCAAGACTGCCGAGCGAGGCGCAGAAGCGGTCGACCGCGGCCGAGGCGAGACTCTCCTCGCGGTCGATCCCGCGTTGCCAGATCGTGCGGTCGTCGAGCGGTTCTGCGACCCGGTTCTCGTGTGCGGCAAGCGCCTCGTAAATTTCGACGATACCAGGGCCGGAATGCACCCGCTCGGTCGAAACGCGTAAGTGCTGGCGGCGCAGACGGGCGTGCATCCAGTCGTCGATCTCGTCGAGCGGGGCGAACTCGATGTGCCCGCCTTCGGTCGACTGAACCAGATAGCCTCCGGGATAGCGACGAAAGTGCGCGATCCCGAGGCCCGTGCCTGGGCCGATCACCGTCACCGTGCCGCTCTCGGGCAAGGGCCCCTCGGGTCCGGTGATGTGCAGCAGCTGATCTGCGGGGGCTTTCGCCACGGCATGGGCAACCGCGCCGAAATCGTTGATCAGGGTCACCCTGTCGAGCCCGAGCTGCTCGTCGATCGCGCCGACGTGGAAGATCCACGAGTTGTTGGTCATGCGAATCGTCTCGCCGACGATCGGAGCGGCGATTGCGATCGACGCAGCGCGCGGCACCGGCGCGCTCCCATCGCGCTCTTTGGCGCGGCGTTCGAATTCCTCCCACGCCGTCTGCAGACTGGCGTAGTCGCCGGTCTTGAGAGTGATCGGCTCGCCGAGCGAGATCGCGCCGTTGGCGGCGATCGAGGCAAGCGCGAAACGGGCGTGCGTGCCGCCGACGTCGAGTGCTACGAGATCCGTCATAGCCCCGCCAGTGCCAGCATCGCCGAGCCACCTTTCTCTGCTTCGTCGGCGCCATGACGAAACATGGCGTAAAGTTCGCGGCCGGTCCCCATCTGCGGGTCGGGTGCGGCTGCCGGTTCGCGCGCGGTGAGGTCCGCGCTCGTCGAAAGCTCGCCACGTTCCGCGCAAAGGCGCACCGCGTCGCCATCGCGCAGGCGCGCCAGCGGGCCCCATTCACCTTCTTTGGCGCCCAAAGCCTCGGGGCTGACGTGGATCGCCGCCGGCACTTTGCCGCTCGCGCCGGACATGCGCCCGTCGGTGACCAGGGCGACGCGATGGCCGCGGTCCTGCAGCACGCCGAGAATTGGGGTCAGCTTGTGCAGCTCGGGCATGCCGTTGGCACGCGGGCCCTGGAAGCGAACCACGACGACCACGTCGCGGTCGAGCTCTCCGGCAGCGAAAGCGACCCCGACATCCTCCTGGCGTTCGAAGATCCGGCACGGCGCTTCGATCGTCCAGCGATCCGGTTCGACCGCGCTGGTCTTGAAGGTTGCGCGGCCCAGGTTGCCTTCGACGAGTCGCATGCCGCCGTCGGCCATGAACGGATTCGCCGCCGATCGCAGGATGGCGTCGTCGCCCGACGGGCCGGCGTCGCGCCAGGCGAGTTCCTCGCCGTCGAGCCACGGCTCCTGGGTGTAGGCGCCGAGATCGTCGCCGAACACGGTCATGATGTCGCGGTGGATCAGCCCCGCGTCGAGCAGTTCGCGGATCACGAAGCCGAGCCCGCCGGCAGCCTGGAACTGGTTCACGTCGGCCGCGCCGTTGGGGTAGACCCGCGCCAGCAGCGGCACTGCCGCGCTGAGCTCGCCGATGTCGTTCCAGTCGATCACGATCCCCGCAGCGCGCGCGAACGCGGGCACGTGGAGCGCATGGTTGGTCGACCCCCCCGTAGCCAGCAGGCCAACGGTAGCGTTGACGATCGCCCTCTCGTCCACACACTGAGCGAGCGGCCGGTAATCGTTGCCGTCGCGGGTGATCGCGGCGATTCGGTGCACGGCCGCGCGGGTCAGGGCCTGGCGCAGCGGTGTTCCGGGATTGATGAACGCCGCCCCGGGGAGCGCGAGGCCCATCAGGTCGAGCATCATCAGATTCGAATTGGCGGTGCCGTAGAACGTGCACACGCCCGGCGCGTGGTAGCTCTTCGCTTCGCTGTCGAGCAGCTCGGCGCGAGTCGCCTTGCCTTCGGCATAGAGCTGGCGGACGCGCTGCTTTTCCTTGTTGGCGATCCCGGTCGGCATCGCGCCCGCGGAAATGAAGATCGTCGGCAGGTAGCCGAAGCGCAGCCCGCCGATCAGCAGCCCGGGCACGATCTTGTCGCACATCCCGAGCATCGCCACGCCGTCGTACATCGCGTGGCTGAGCCCGACCGTGGTCGCCAGCGCGATCACGTCGCGACTGAACAGCGACAGCTCCATGCCGTCGGCGCCTTGCGTCACGCCGTCGCACATGGCCGGAGTGCACCCGGCGACCTGGCAGGTCGCGCCGACCTCGCGCGCCCAAACCTTCATCTGCGCCGGGTACGCGCCGAACGGTTGATGTGACGAGATCGTGTCGTTGTAGGCCGAAACGATGCCGATGTTCGGACCGCGCCGCGCGGCGATCGAGGCCTTGTCCTCGCCCGTCGCAGCGAAACCGTGTGCGAGGTTGGAGCAGGGCAGGGCCTGATTGCGGTCTGCGTGCTTGTCGCCCTCGATCCGCATCAGCTCGAGATAGCGGCGGCGCGACTCCTTGGAGCGCTCGACGATGCGATCGGTGACGCGCGCGATGGCCGGATGCAGCGTGGTCATGACACGGGCCCACCCCCGGCCCCTCCCGCAAGCGGGAGGGGAGATTTCAACGCGGGCCAGTCCCCATTCCGTTTGCGGGAGGGGTTAGGGGTGGGCTTGTACGCTATCTCACTCATGCCAGCTCACTCCGTCGCGCTCCGCGAGCGCAATCGCGGCGCTCGGACCCCAGCTGCCGGCGGCATAGGGCTTCGGGGTCAATCCTTCCGCCTGCCACTGCTGGCGGATGGCGTCGATCCAGGACCATTGCGCCTCGACCTCGTCGCGGCGCACGAACAGCTTCTGGTCGCATTCGATCAGATCGAGCAGCAGCCGCTCGTAGGCGATGCGTCGTACCTTACCCGAGAACGCGTCGGGCATCGCGATGTTGAGCGGCACCTGACGCAGCGCGATGCCGTCTCGGTCGAGCCCGGGCACTTTGGCCATCAGCGACAGCGTGATGTTCTCCTCGGGCTGGATGCCGATCAGCAGCTTGTTCGCCTGGGTCGTCGCACCCGCGAAGATCGAATGCGGCACCTGGCGGAACTGAACCAGGATTTCGGTCACCCGCTCGTGCAGCCGCTTTCCGGTCCGCAGGTAGAACGGCACACCTTTCCAGCGCCAGTTGTCGACATGGGCCTTGAGCGCGACGAAAGTTTCGGTGTTGCTGTCACGGCCGAGCTCTTCGTCGTAGCCGGGTACGATCTGCCCCTGCACGGCGCCGCCGCGGTACTGGCCCGTCACGCTCTCTCCCGGGCCGATCGGGCGGAGGGCGCGCAGCACCTTGACCTTCTCGTCGCGCACCGCTTCGGCCTCGAAGCTGGTCGGCGGCTCCATTGCCACCAGCGCGAGCAGCTGGAGCATATGGTTCTGCACCATGTCGCGCAGCGCGCCGGTGCCGTCGTAGAAATCGGCCCGCTGCTCGAGCCCGACGGTTTCGGCAACGGTGATCTGGACGTGCTCGATCGCCTGCGCATTCCACAGCGGCTCGAACATGACGTTGGCGAAGCGCAGCGCGAGCAGGTTCTGCACCGTCTCCTTGCCGAGGTAATGGTCGATGCGGAAGATCTGGTTCTCGGCGAAGGCGCTGCCGACGGCATCGTTGATCGCCGCGGCGCTGGTGAGGTCGTGGCCGATGGGTTTTTCCAGCACCACGCGTGCATTGCCACCGTTCAGGCCCGTGTCGCGCAGGTGCCTGCAGATGGCGACGAACAGTTGCGGACTGGTCGACAGGTAGAACACCCGCACGCGCGCCTCGCCGTGTGCGAGCAATTCCGCGGCCAGCTCCGCCCAGCCGGCGT
>CBHCZH010000169.1:0-7205 GCA_965977975.1 uncultured bacterium | reverse complement strand
TTGCGCGGGGGGCGAAGCCCCGCGCCGCGCGCCGCTCCTACCCAGCGGACTTCCCAAGGCGATCACGGTGCTTCCGAGTGGGTGGATCACGGTCTAGGAGTTGTGCGGCCACTCGATGACCAGGAAATAGCGCACCGCGGTCTCGCCCGGATTGACGATCCTGTTGCGGTAGCGGTCGGTGAACAGCGGCACCCACTGGCAGTGGTTGGGCTTGCCTCCTTGCCGCAGACGGCCTCGTCGCGGCGGACCTGCACTTCGAGCCTGAGCTGGGCGCCGCTCGGCGCCGCAGGACTACTGTGACGACCGTATCCTAACCTGATGGTGGTCGAGCGCACCGCCGATCCGTGGGTGCGGCGTTAAGGTCGACCTTTGATCTGTTGCGGATACGCGGTCCGCCATGCCGCTTTGCGCCCATGTCGGCCATTGAACCTATTTGCCAGCCTCCCGGAAGCGGACGCGGGATAGAGCGCTCATCGGCGGGCGGCTTCCTAGAGCTTGAGTAACGGGCTGGGCTTCGCTTTCGAGACGACTAGCATGAGCGAGCGGGTTGCCCGGCTGATCGCAACATATAGCCGGGCGCGCGACGCCTTGGTGTTCGAAAAGTTGTCCGCGTCGCAGGGTAGGACCATCACGTTCTCGAATTCGAGGCCCTTGGCCTTGTGGATCGTACTGATCGCCTTCATCGGCAGCTGCGGTCGGGCGTGGGTGCGTCGCCGAGCGATTTCGGCGAAACCGTCATCGGCATCATCGAATCGGCCGAGCAAGATCGCCTCGGCAAATTCGCGGCCATGATGGATGCGAACGTCAGAAAAGGCCGCTTCATTCGCTGCTAGGTCTCGCAGGTGGTCGAGCGCTCGCGCCACGCCGCGATGATCCGGGCACTCGACGATATGGCGGGCCATTGCCTGGAGATGCTGCGGCTTGCCGTTGCAAGGTTTGACGCATCCCCGCTGCGCCTCGAGCACGAAGCGGTGGCCGAAGGCGCTCGGCGAAAACCCCGACGCGACCGAGCCCATGAACGTGAGCGTGCCGCGCGCCAGCGCCTCGGCATTGCCCTGATGAGCCGCACAATACGAGGCCAGCGTGGACAGCCCCTCGCGAACATGGCCTTCCCAGATCGGCAGGCGCCGATTGAAGAAAGCACGCAGGGCGGTGACGCGATCATTCTGTCCGGTAAGGACGAGCAAAGACGGCGCGTTGGCGCGCGCGTAGATTGCCGGACTTTCCTGCGCTGCCACTCGGAAGCCGGTGCGCTGGGGCGAACTATTCTCGGCGACATGGACGATAAGCCCCGGCGGGAGATTGCCTGTGAGGTCGATCTTTCCGCCATCACGCAGCGTCGCGCGCGCAGCCAGGATCCAAGCGCCGAGCTCGGGCTGGATGTTTGCCCAGCGATGCGGCTGGTCGAGCTCCTCGAACCGGTCAGCAGCCGCCTTTAGTTCTGCCCAGCGCTGTTCGGCGGCGACGGTTTGCGCCTGGGTACCGGTGAAGATCATCTGCATCGGATCGGCGAACACACGAAGCCGTGCCCCGCTGCGATGCAGCGCCAAGACAATCGCATGCTGGTCGGCGCTCGCGTCCTGATGTTCGTCACAGACGACTATCGGATAGCGCCGGGCCACACAGTCCGCGATCGCAGGATGCCGGGTCAGCAGGCGCGCAACCCTCTCGCCGAGCAGTTCGTACCCTTTGGGAGTTCGGCGGGCCCAGGCGCCCACATCCTCAGGCAGGCCAAGCGGGTGGCGGTAGGCGCCGGCAATCTCGATGATCAGCCCGTCGATCGTGCGGATCTCCACGTGGCGGCTGAGGCCGCGCGTTCGGCCGGCAAAGACGTCGCAGGCGGCATTGGTGTGAGTCAGAATGAGCAGCCGTCCCTCGCCGAGGGCGGCTGCGATGTCGCAGGCGTAACTTGCGCCTTGATAGGTCTTGCCACAGCCACCCGGCGCTTCGACGACGACCAGGCGAGCCGCGGAGCGTAGCGCTTCAGCGACCGTCTTGTCCGACATCAGACGACCACTTGTACAGCCTCAAGCCCGACGGCTCGTCGGACGGCATTGACGAACGGGAGGAGCTGAGGCGCGACATGCGGCCAGAGGCCAAGCGCGAAGAGCTTGTCGGCGAGTTCGGCGCCGCCCGCGACGCTCTTGAACCAGCGCTGGCCGTGCTTCTTCCACGCCTTTTTCTGAGCCTCTGGCGCATTCGCATCGGCGGGAGCCGCACCGCACGCTGCCGCGATCATCAGCGCGCGGATATCGTCGGTCGCCGCGAGGATCGCCGCGAGCGACTTGTCTTCCAAGTTCAGGCGATCGGCCAAGGTTCGCAGCCGCTCGCCCGTATCGCCGTCAGGTTCCGCGATGAATGCCTCCAGCTGATGATCCTGAAGGTGCGGGATGATGTTGGTTTCAAGACATCCGTCCGCCCAGCGCATAAGAAGATCGCCGAGCTGATGCTTGGTTTGTTGCCACAGGCCCTGTTGCGTGCCCTCATTGTCCGCGAAGCCGGCAACTTTGAGTCCGCTCGTCGCCAATCCGCGCAATACGGTCAACGCTTCCGAATTGCTGCCGCCGTCGCTGACCCAGATGCCGTGACGGCGCAGGTCCTCGCCGAGCGAACGGTTGAGCAGGGTGGTGACGAATCCGACTTCGGTCGCTCCTTCGGTGATCACTGCAACGCGCGCGAGAAAGGTCTCTGGGTCGCGCTTCCGCTGCGCCGCGGTCGATGCCGGAAGCCTGCCGATCTTGCCGCCGGCATCGACATACCAAAGCGTGGCCGTGGAGGCGGCGTGGACGGCTGGCGCGCTGTGTGTCGTCACGAAAACCTGCGAGGGGCTCGCGAGCAGTTCCTCAACCAAAATGCGTTGGCGGTAGGATTCGAGGCCGCGTTCGATCTCATCGACGACCATTATCGGATGCTCGGCATGATGGGCCGCCGCGACCTCGAGCGCCGCCAGCCGCCGTGTTCCCGCACCCCAGCTAGCCAGCGGCAGAATAGTTTCGTCCTTGGTTGCGGTGAGGCCGATCAGCGCGTTGAGCGAAAGACCCGGACCGCCAACCAGGCCAAGGCTGAGCTTGCTGGGCAAGGTGCGCTTCTGGAACCGCTCATCGAGATCACCGAGGGCGGTTTTCGCACTCTCCTTAAGCTGGCCATGCACGTCTGTTTCCCCGATCTTATCCGCCAGGCGGGATCGCAAGGTCTTGTCGCTGAGCAGGCGGTCGAGCGCCGACCCTTGGATCAGGCGGAGGTCGCGATCATTGCGATCGTCGCCTCCTAGCCGCACGACTCCGATATTGCGGCGAACCGACACCGGGAAATGATCAACACTGTCGTCGGGCTGGCAGATTTCGTGCTGCAGCTCAAAATCGGGCGTCCCGCAGACGCGCACGCAGAAGACGGGATCGAGAGGCTGTCCGTCATTGGCCTCAAAATCGGGGAGCTTGGGGCCGTCCTCGCTCCATTCCCAAGGCCAGCTCGCCTTGCGTTGTTCGACAATGCCGCAGTTTAGAGGCAGTGCCATAGCGGCGGCGATCTCGAAGCCATCCTCGTGCCGGCGTTGCCAATAATCGGCATCGGAAAGGGTTGCCCCATTAGTCGGGCTGAGGAGCAACGCGATGGCGTCCAGGATGGTGCTCTTGCCTACGTCGCCGCCGCCTATGAGTACATTTGTGCCTTTGTCGGGGAACCACGACAACGCTTCGATCCCCCTGAACCGCTTGATCGACAGGTGGCGAATGTAGGGCGCGACGTCGGCCGGATGTTGAGCGTCTTCAGGCATTGGCCCAAATTACGGTTCGCGGTCGGAGCGGTCCAGCACGGGGAAGGGCAATCAGCACCACATCCGAGGATATCGCGACTGCCGGGCGGACCTCAGTCATCCCAGGCGCTTTCGATCCGGCGGGGCTGGATGGGCGGCCAGTCGACCGAGGCGAATTGCTCGAGCGCTTGCCGGCCAAAGGCGGTTTCGACCTGCTGGGCCCAGCCGATCAGGCCACGCACATGATGATAGAGACTAGAGACGCCGGTCTTGCGCGCCAAAGCGTGTTTGGCAGGCCCATAAGCGGGTGAGGATAAGTAATGGAGATGGAGACGGATCATGTCCTTATAGGCGCGCTGAAGGCGAGGCGTCGGGCCGTCGACCAGCATGCCCAGGACGATCCGGCGTGTGCCGGGCCCCCGGATAACGGTCTTGCGCCGATTGTGCCGGAACCCCGAGTCGTTGAGGATGCGGCACACGTCGCGCTGAAGCCGGTGCATGTCCGTCAGAGAGCGATCCGTATCGGTTGAGAAAGCCAGATCGTCAGCATAGCGTGAGTAGCGAAATCCCCGCTCGGCGGCCAACCGCGCCAGCTCGGTGTCGGTTCGCAACATCGCCAAATTTGCGAGCATGGGGCTCGTCGGCGCGCCCTGCGGCAGATAGCCC
This sequence comes from uncultured bacterium, assembly GCA_965977975.1. Classification (GTDB taxonomy): domain Bacteria; phylum Pseudomonadota; class Alphaproteobacteria; order Sphingomonadales; family Sphingomonadaceae; genus Croceibacterium_A. Next base: position 2,788 of record CBHCZH010000169.1, on the reverse strand, counting down.
TCGTAGCCAAGCGCGTAGAAGGTGATCGGACCCGCGTGCGGTGCAGGGTTCTGCCCCGGCCCACGATCGAGGCCGATGGTGCAGAGCCTTGCGAATTCGAAGGCCAGCAATTTGGGAAAGCCAAGGCGGGCAAAGACCGCGGATACCGTCCCTTCGCTCACCGAGTGGAAGAAATCCTCGATGTCTACCTTCAACAGCCATTTGGTGTTGGGGTGCTGTTCGGCGGCCTGGACGGGAGAGGACTCTGGATGAAAGGCGAAGCTCGCAGGATGGACGGGTGCATAGCGAAGGACATGATCAACCAGCCAGCGCTGAGCGATCGCTAGGCTCTGCGGCGGGATCGAGATCATTCGCTTGGCGGATCGCCCCGGAATGCGCTTCTTCAGGAGGACGAAGCGGTACTTCGCGTGCCCCCGGCGCGCGACCGTACGACGCAGGAATAGATAGGGCAGCTCGGTCAGCACCGAGAAATGGCGCAGGGTCAGGACCGGGGTGATGCGAGGATCGGTTGTACGGATGCGCGCAAGCGCCGCTAACGCGTTCTCAAGCGTGACTGGGTCGATACCGTGGCGGCGCCCGCCCGATGCATAGCGTTGAGGACTCGGCGCGGACATCTACTTCGACCCACTCAGGTGGGTGGGACAGCAAGTCTCGTCCAAGACCTCGCCAGCCGCGACTTGCTGTCTCGCGCAGCGCGAAGGTCTTGCTCCGATGCACGGACCCGGGAAATCCCTGGCCCCAGATTCCCAAGGAACCTGTCGCCGCTTGCGCGGCGCATTTCTAAATGCCCTCACCGGGCCCTCAACTGGCTCGGATAGTAGTAGGGCAAATCCTCGGTGGGAAGCACGACCGTGCGAGCGCGTCGCAACTTGAGCCGTCGAAGCTCACGCTGGCCGAGCACCGTCAGGGCGTTGCGCGGGCTAGTCCAGTGCGCGATGCGGGTGAACAGGAGGATTTGCTCGACATCGGTGAGCGGCAGCTGCGTGCGAGCCGAAGCACTGGCCGCCGTGCGCGATCCGTCCTTGAGCGCGGTCAGAACCAGCATCGTTTCGACCCAACGGCGCCGGGTCGGATCGGCGAGAAATCGCTCAGCTGCCCGTATCTGCAGGACCGCCCGAGCGCGGTCGACAAGAGCGTCCACATTGGCCGCCGGAAAATGCATGTCGGCGCCAAGCGCACTGCGGTTGCGAAAGAGCGGCACCCATTCTTTCCGATCGCTGTGCAGGATCGGCGGCGCGTTGTTTGGCATCCCATGCGAGAAGGCGATGAGCGCGCCTGCCCAGCCGAAGCCGAACGGATATCGGCTCCTGTGCGGATGTGCGCGACACAGCGCCTCAACCGCATCGCGCTCGGCACCGACAAACGCGGTGAAGATGGTGGGGCAAGCATGGACAACGCGGACGTTCGGCCCTGAGCGATGCGACCGGACGTGCTTCAGTCCGTCCTCAGTCCCGGAATAGGCGACAACGGCAAAGCGGACAAAGCCATAGGAGTGCCAGCTGCGGATCGTCGCGACACGCCAGAACGCCTCGAGCATTTCCCAGACGCGCTTGCCCGAGCCAATGAAGTCGGTGACGATGACGATATGGCTGACGCGGCCGGTGCGCAGCGCGTCGGGTCCGGGATGGCTCAGCACACGGTTCCGGTGAAGGCGCTCGTATCCGGTGATGAAATTGGCGATTGCCCCTTCACTGCCGACCTCTTGATCGTCCGGATCGACGACGATGGGCGGCATGCCCGCGCCGGTGGCACGCCCCTCCTCGGTACCCGGAAAAAAGGGCAGGACCTCATGGCGGACAAAACCATAGTCGCCACCCTCGATATCGCGGGTCTCGACGGCGCGCTCAGCGAACAGCGCAATCGGCCGAACCTGGTCGCCCTCCTCCCGGTTCGTAGCGGTCTCGTCGAGCAGCAAGCGAAGCCCCCGATAAAGGGCATCGTTGCTGACCAACATCACAGCGTCGGCTAATTGTTCGGCCGCCGGACGCTCCGCTCCGGAAAACTGCGCTAGCCAATCGCGTGCGAAGTCAGTTTGCGAGAGGCTCATTGCCAGACGCACCTCACATTTTTGTAACTACTAGGCAGCCTGCAGGGACGTCCGGTTTTCCGCAAGCACTACTAAGTCTACGATGTCGGCATTTCAGACGGTCGTGGACGAGTCTTTGGCTCGCCGAAATGTCGGCTTTTCACATGCCTCTGCCTGATTCCGGACTGTGCGCTGCCGGCCTATGAGGGCCGTTGCGGTCATCAACCGCTAAGTCTGGTTTTCATCTCGGGCGAACGTTAGGTTCTGAACCGTGCTGATCGCCCGCTTCCACTCCCGGTCAGGTGGTGGCGGCAGCTCCATTACGGGCGGTTCTCGAATCGGCTCAAACATCGGGACCGGACCCTCGCACGACTACCGATCGCACAGCGCCTGCAGCAGAAACGGCGGCAGGTGTTCACCAAGTGGTCGATCCAGCTCAGATTATAGAAGCGTCGCTATGAGCCGGCTGGCTCGAACACCGCGGCGTTTGTGCTGCGGCGACAGTGCACCTTGACCGAGAAACGAAGTGCCGCTGCTTTGAGGATAGTTCTCGGAACAAGCGCGCCGTCCCGGTACACGCTCACCGAATCTGGCGGAGCTGTTCCGCACAGATGTCGTCGATCTGCAGCTGCGTAAGCTTGTAGTGCCGGGTTTCGCCCTTATCGGTGCCGGCGTTGACCCGAGGCCTCACGGCCTCGTGGGGGGGCGCCCCCCCCCCCCCCCCCCCGCCCCCGGGGGCGGGGTGTAGATGAGTGAAAACAC
>CBHCZH010000168.1:0-7215 GCA_965977975.1 uncultured bacterium | reverse complement strand
GGAGGGGGCCCATCCTCCTCCGTTTACGGGGGAGGTGCCGCCGCAGGCGGCGGAGGGGGCCCGTCCTCCCCCGGTTACGGGGGAGGTGCCGCCGCAGGCGGCGGAGGGGGCCCGAAGCCGAGCAGCGCCCGCTTCTCGGCGCCGGTCAGGAAGTCGGCGGCGGTGAGCTGCGCCCACAGCCGCTCGCGGTCTTCGGCGAGTGCCGGCACCCGATCGAGGTCGACCATGAGCTCCAGCTTCGGGAACCACGGGCGCAGCCCTTCCTGCAGCCCGCTGAGGATCTTCCCCGCGAGCGGCAGCAGCGTCAGCCGCCACAGCGCGCGGTTGGCCTCGCGGTAATTGGCGTAGGTGTTGTCGCCCGGCAGCCCGAGCAGCATCGGCGGCACGCCGAAGGCGAGCGCGATGTCGCGCGCCGCCGCGGCCTTCAGCTCGGCGAAATCCATGTCCGCCGGCGTCAGCGACAGCGGCTGCCATCGGAGCCCGCCTTCGAGCAGCATCGGCCGCCCGGCGTTGCCGGCGCCCGAGTAGGCCTGCTGCAGCTCGGCCTTGAGCCGGTCGAACTGGTCGGCCGTGAGCCCGCCCGGGTCGCCTGCGTCCATCATCAGCGCGCCCGAAGGCCGCGCCGCGTTCTCGAGCAGCGCGCGATTCCATCCGCTCGCCGCGTTGTGGATCGCCACCGCCTGGCTCGCCGCGGCGAGGCAGCCGGCGCCGTAATGGTCGTCGGCCGGATGGAACGCCTTCAGGTGGATCAGCTGCGGCCAGCCGTCCTCGTCCTCGACCGGCAAGGTCAGCGTCCGGTCGCCCACTTTGTACTCGTAAGCGGCGGGCCAGCCGTCGGCTCCTGCCACCACCGCGACCCGCTCGGGCCGGAGCGCGAACAGCTCGGTCGGTCTGGCCCCAAGATCTTTGGCGCCGTCGCGCATCACCTGTACGTAGCCGTTGCCGTGCAGCAGCAGCTGCGCCGCCAGCGTCTCGAGCAGCGATTGCCCCGCGCTCGTCGCTCCGACCAGCGCCAGTGCGGCCGCATCGCTGGGCACCAGCGGCGCACTGCCGACCCCTTCGGCGACCAGCCGCACCGCGCGCTGCGCCACCGGATTCTCCAGGAACGCATGGCGCACCGCGTTGCGGTATTCGAACGGCGGACTCCCGCCCGCCGGCTCGTAAGGCCACGACCACGGCGAAACAAAGCTGCGCGCTAACGGCACGCGCCTGCCCGCCCCGCCCTTGAAGGCGGCGCGCAGGCCATCGAGAAAAGACATGCTCGGTTTCCTTATTGTTTGAAAGTGGGCCCCCTCCGCCTCGCTGCGCTCGGCACCTCCCCCGTAAACGGGGGAGGATCCGAACGCCCTGATCCCCCCGCTTGCGGTGGAGGGAGACCGATCCTCCCCCGTTTACGGGGGAGGTGTCCGCGCAGCGGACGGAGGGGGCCTAATCCTCCCCCGCTTGCGGGGGAGGTGTCCGCGCAGCGGACGGAGGGGGCCGTGCCCCACTTCCACGAGGGCGACGAACTGGTTTATGCTGCGGCTATGACCGACAAGCCCAAGCTCCTCTCAGGCGGCAACCCGCAGATCCCCAAGGGCGAAGGCGACGCGCCCGTGCAGGCCTACATCGCGGCCATGCCCGGCTGGAAAAGCGCCGCGGGCCGCCGCCTCGACAAGCTCATCGAAAAGACGGCCCCCAAGGTGAACAAGGCGGTCAAATGGAACTCGCCGTTCTACGGTGTCGAAGGGCAGGGCTGGTTCCTCAGCTTCCACGTCTTCACCAGGTACATCAAGGTCACCTTCTTCCGCGGCGCCCAGCTCGACCCGCTCCCGCCGGTCGGCTCGAAGGACCCGAACACGCGCTACGTCCATCTCGAGGAAGACACCGATTGGGACGAAAAGCAGCTCGCGGACTGGATCCGCCAGGCCGCGGCGATCCCCGGCTGGATGATCAAGTAATGGCCGAAACCCCCTCGGACCTGATCGACGCCAAGCTCGCCGCCCTCGCCGACTGGCGCGGCGAAACCCTCTCTCGCCTGCGCAAGCTGATCCGCGAGGCCGATCCGGACATCACCGAAACGGTCAAATGGCGAAAGCCGACGAACCCTTCCGGCGTCCCCGTCTGGGAACGCGCCGGCATCCTCTGCACCGGCGAGGTCTACAAGAACTACGTCAAGCTGACCTTCGCCCGAGGTGCCGCGCTCGACGATCCCACAGGGCTGTTCAACACCGGCTTCGCCGGCAACACCCGCCGCGCGATCGACCTCCGCGAGGGGGAGATGGTCGACGAGGCCGCGTTCAAGGCGCTGGTGCGCGAGGCGGCGGCGGCAAACGTGGCGAAGGCACGCTAAGGGCCCCCTCCACCATTCGGCTCCGCCTCATGGTCCCCCTCCCCCGTAAACGGGGGAGGATATCATGCACCTGGATCCTCCCCCGTTTACGGGGGAGGTGTCCGCGCAGCGGACGGAGGGGGCCCGTCACCCAGCCGCTCCCGCGCCGCCTCGGCGATGAACCGCAGCACTCCCTCAAACCGATCCTCATCAAGCACATCGGTCGCCAGCACCCGCAACACCGTCACACCCTGCCGCGCCAGCCACGCGTCGCGCCGCGCGTCCCGCGCCGGATTGTCGCCCATTCCGTGGGCCATCCCGTCGATCTCGACCGCCAGCCCCGCCGACGGCAGATAGAAATCGAGCACGCATCGTCCCAACGAGTGCTGTCGCCGGAAGCGCAGCCCGCCCAACGCCTTGCGCCGCAACGCCCGCCACAGCAGAACCTCGGGCAAGGTCATTTCCCGTCGCAGACGACGAGCACGCTCGAAAGTATCCCGCGGCGCTCTCATCACCCCCTCCACCATTCGGCTTCGCCTCATGGTCCCCCTCCCCGTAAACGGGGGAGGATTTCGTGTCGTCTCGAGATGCCTCCATTTCCGATCCTCCCCCGTTCACGGGGGAGGTGCCGCCGAAGGCGGCGGAGGGGGCCTGTCATCTGCAGCGAACGGAGAGCGTCGATCCTCCCCCGTTTACGGGGGAGGTGTCCGCCCGGCTCACTCCGCCTCCGCCGGACCCTCCGGCGCAGCCCGAAACCTGTCCCACAAGACCCCCGGCTCCGTGTCGGGCGTAACGCGCGGCTCGACGCGACGGCTCTCGCCCGCCGCGGCCGTGCGCACTTCCGCGAGCCGGTTGAGCCGCCCAAAATAGGGATGCGACCTTCTCGTCACTGCCAGTCCCCCCGCCCCCGCGGGCCGCCCACTGCCCGCATAGGTAGTTTTCCTTGCAAGGCGCCGGGCCGCTGAATTGTAGAAACGCGACCGCGAATTCCGATTGATGGTTTACCCTGGGTTACTATTCACAACACCCGCACTCGCGGCTCCGTCCTCCGCCCCAGCATCAGCTCGCTCAGCGCCCAGACCAGCGCGTCCGCCCGATCCGGCGATCGCCCAGGCCCCTCGTAGCCGCCGCCGGCCAGCAACCCGCACAGCTCATCCTCGAGCTGCGGCAGTTGCCCGACATGCCGCACCCGCCCGCTCTCGTAGAGCGCCACGACCGGCTCGGCCCGCGCCGCCTTGCCGCGGCTGGCGTGGACCAGCTTGATCGGCAGCGTGATATCCGCGGCCTGGAGCACGCTGCGCACCATCTCGCCGCCGTTGTTGGCTTCGGCGATCACCCGGTCGGCCTTCCATTCACGCGCCGCCATCGCCACCGCCCGCGCCCACTTCTCGGGGCTCGGTTTCCTCATCGAGCAATCGGCGAGCACTCGCGCGATCCCGTCCTCACCCTCGGCGCAAACCACGATCCCGCACGCGTCGCCTTCGGCCGAAGCCGGCGGGTCGACGCCTATCACCACGCGCTTCTCCGGCGCGCTCACGGCCTCCTCGCGGCAATCCTCGATCAGCGCCCGGCTCCACAGCGCGCCCTCGATGTCCTCGATCAGCTCGCCGTGAAGCTCCTGCCGCGCGAGCAGGCTGCGGCCGTATTGCGCCTTGATCTTGCGCATGAAGCCCGGCGGCAGGTTGTCCTTGTTGTCCGCGGTCGTCCCGCGCGTCACCGCCACGTCGCCTTGACTCAGCAGCCGCTTCACCAGCGGCACCGGGCGCGGCGTGGTGGTCGCGACTGCGCGCGGGAAGCCGCCGAGCCGCAGGCCCAGCAGCAGGTTGTCCCACGCGCTCTCGGCCCGCCTGCCGGCCAGGTCCCATTTGGCGATCTCGTCGCACCACGCATGGCTATGCTGCGGTCCGCGCAGGCTGTCCGGCTCGGCGGCCGAATAGAGCGTGGCCTTCGCCCCGTTGGGCCAGGTTAGCAGCCGCCGCGAGGATTCGAACTCCGGGCGCTTGCGCCACGGCGCGATCGCGAGCAGCCCGCTCTCGCCTTCCACCATCACGCGGCGTGTCTCGCCAAGGTTCGCTCCCACTAGCGCAATCCGGACGGTCGGATCGGCTTCGGCCAGCTGGCGAACCCATTCGGCACCCGCGCGCGTCTTGCCGTGGCCGCGCCCCGCCATGATCAGCCAGGTGTGCCACTCGCCTTCCGGCGGCACCTGGCTGTCGTGCGCCCACAGCTGCCAGTACGGTTCCAGCGAGCGGCGCTGGCGTTCGCTCAGCTTGCCGATCGCGGCCTTCCGCTTGGACGGGTCGAGCCGCAGCAGCTCTTGCGCCAGGCTATTCGGCGACATCGTCCGGTTCCGCTTCGATCAGGATCGCCTCGTTGGCCAGCCGGCGCCGGCGCATACCTTCGAGGAACGCGTCGATCGAGGCGCGCACCGCTTCCTCGTCATCTTCCTCGCGCAGCGCCCGCTCGCGCTCCACCGTGGCCCGGTGCGCGGCGAGCAGCCTGATCGCCGCCCCCACGTCCATTTTACGCCCGGGCTTCGGGTCGCGAAGGTACCCGAGCAGTTCCATCTCCAGCAGGTCGAATCCTTCCAGCAACGCGGCGCGCCACTTGCCCGCGAACTCCGCATTCTCGCGCCGCAGCTTTAAAACCGTCTGCACCGGCACGTTGGCGCGGGCGGCGGAAGCGGTGATGTTCGAGGTTTCGGCGAGTGCGTCGAAGAAGTCCTTTCGCCAGTGCGGCGTGCGCCGCCCCTCCGGGCCCGCTTCGTCCCCGCCGGCGCGCGCCGCGAGCGCTGCCTGCCACTGCCGCGCGAACTCCGCGTCCTCGCGGCGAAGCCAGTTCACGGTGCTCGCCGAAACCCCGGCCGCCTTCGCTGCCTTGCGAATGCTGAGCCCCGCTGCGCGTCCTTCCAGGAACTTGGGCACCCAGGAAAGGCGCGGTGCCGTTTCGTCTGCCATGTCAGTTGACCTCCGTTGACCGATGAAGCGAAGGCGCACGAAAAAGGGCGGACCCTTGCGGGACCGCCCTGTTTGCGAATCGCACCATCGCGATGTTCGGTTCATATAACCAAACAGCGTCACGATGTCAAGCTAAAAGTGCCGATATGGTTATCGACCGCCCCCTCCGCCTCACTCCGTTCGGCACCTCCCCCGTAAAACGGGGGAGGATCTAACGCTCCCTGATCCTCCCCGCTTGCGGGGGAGGTGCCGCCGGAGGCGGCGGAGGGGGCCTGTCCGGCTATTACCCGCTTGCGGTGCTCGGGCCATTGCGGGCGATAGGTGCAGGCTCTACGGCCCCCCGATGCTACGCAAGCTCTACGACTGGACTCTCGCCAAGGCCGCCCATCCGCACGCCGAATGGTGGCTGGCCGCGTTCAGCTTCATCGAGGCGAGCTTCTTCCCGATCCCGCCGCACCCGTTGCTCGGGCTGATGTGCCTGGCCGAGCCGAAGAAAGCGATCCGCTTCGCCGCGATCGCCACGTTGGCCTCGGTGGCGGGAGGCCTGCTCGGCTACGCGATCGGCTGGGGACTCTACGACACCGTCGGCACCGAGCTGATCGCCGCGCTCGGGATGACCGAAAGCTTCCCGGTCGCCGCCTGCTACTTGCGCGAATACGGGGCCGAGATCATCATGATCAAGGGCGCCACCCCGATCCCGTTCAAGCTGCTGACGATCACCGCCGGGTTCATCGGCATGAACCTGGTCAGCTTCGTCCTCGCCAGCGTGGTCTCGCGCTCGATCAGCTTCATGATCGTCGGCGTGCTGTTCCGCCTGTTCGGCCGCCCGATCAAGGCGTTCATCGACAAGTACCTCGGCCTCGTCACCGTGGGCTTCGTGGTCCTGGTCGTTGGCGGCTTCCTCGCGCTCACCCTGCTCGAAGGCGGCGGCGAGGAAACGCACGACAAGTGCGAGGCGGCGGCAGCCATCGAAACGGCCGCCTGAGCCCGCTCTGCATTAGCAACGTTTGCCGCCTCCCGCTGAAACGGGGGAGGATACCAGGCCCAAAACCTTCCCCCATTACGCAGGAGCAGGCGACGGCGCTCCCAGAACCTTCCCGCAGCTCATCTTGGAGAGGGGAGACCGCCCGGCGCAGCCGGGCCGGGGTAACCGGGCGCGGGCGCATTCGACGATGGCTTCGGCGGCCGGCTTCGAACCATTGCGGACAATCGCCGGTTCGCGTCTAATCGGACGGTAGATGACCGACGATGAACTCTCGAGGCTGTGGGCATTTTCGCGAGGCGACACGCCGGGTGCTGATTTCGAACGGTGGTTTCTGGCGCAAGAAGGTCTTGAAGGGCCGCTCGGCGAGGAGCTGCATTGGGAACTGCTCGCCGGCGACTACGCAGACCGGGACAGGGTATGGAGCCTGCGCAAATCGCTAGGACATGTCCTTGACCCGTTGAGACAATGCGAATGCCCTACCATCCGCGATGTTGCCGCGGTCCCGATGGGCGGAGACTTCTATTTCGAAAAGGTCTTCGAAACGCTCGATCGGATCCTCGAATACGGACCCGAAAAGTGGTGGCTCCACGTCTCGAAATGCCGGCAGTGCGCGACCGTTTGGTTGATCGCCCGGGATGAGCGCATTTACGATGAGTTCTATCTCGTCCGCTTGGGCGAATCAGCGTTGGCCGATGCGCAATCGGGTAAATGGCCGGATCATTTCCAGACGTATGAAGCTGTGCTCGCCATCGGCCGCGAGTTGACCAACCCTCCCCGGTTTCTCGATCCGATGGCGAGGAGCCTGCAATGGGCGGTAGAAGACCTTCTCAAAGAGCGGCCTGCCATTTCCGCGCAGGAGATTGCCCACCTGCTGGGACTCTCGGACGCGAACGCCTCCGCTCTGATGCGGAATGTGCAGGCATAGCGGTTGGGGATCTGCCGCGGTCGCCGAGTGTCAGCTC
>CBHCZH010000167.1:0-7340 GCA_965977975.1 uncultured bacterium | reverse complement strand
GAACATGATCTCCGCGACCGGCTCGTAGCCGCCTTCGGCCGCCCAGCTCGAGCGGAAGTTGCCGCGGCACAAGTGCACCGCCTTGATCATGTCGGCAGGTGCGGAGGCGAAGCTGTCGTTGATCAGCTTGGCGTACTGGCGCGGCGTATCGTTCGGATCGACCCCGCGCGCGGCGGCGTCGGCCCGGTGCGTGTCGTCGCACAGATAGGCGAGATTGGTATCGTCCATCTGGATGTAGCGGCAGCCGGCAGCGGCGAGACTGTCGACTTCGGCGCGATAGGCGGCCGCCACGTCGGCGTAGAATTCGTCCATCGTCGGATAGACATCCTCGGGAATGCCCTGCCGGCCGGCACGGAAGTGCAGCATCGTCGGGCTCGGGATCGAGACTTTCGGCGTCTCGCTCACCAGCGAGGCGAGGTACTGATAGTCGGCGAGCTGAATCGGCTTCACATGGCGCACCTTGCCCGAGACCACCATCTTCGGCGGGGCGAAGTGGACGTCCTTGCCGGCCGCATTCTGGAACGCCTTGGCGATCCCGCCATGCTCCTCGACTCCGTCGAGCTGGAGGAGGAAGTCGGTATGGAAGAAGAAGCGGCGGAACTCGCCGTCTGTGATCGCCTTGAGGCCTAAGCTTTCCTCCCATTTGACCAGCTCGGCGATCGCCTTGTCTTCGATGGCGCGCAGTTCGGAATAATCGATGTTGCCCGCCGCGCGGTGTTCGCGTGCCTCGATGACGCTGCGCGGACGGAGGAACGAGCCGACGTGATCGGCGCGGGACGGCAATTTGGTAGGCATGGATTTGTCCTGTCTGGCTAAAATGTAGCTAAGCCAGGGTCATAACGCGGGCTCGCGCTCGACTGACGCGAATTCAATACTCTCAAATTGCGCGGCGCCGCAACGGCGAATCGTCGTACAGCGCGGTACTTGACCCGGCTGGCGCCGCAATCGTAAGCGTTGCTTACAAAAAAATGCGACCGGCGGTAGCGCCGGGGCGGGAGGGAGTGTCCGGATCATGAAGCTCTCGAAGTGGATCGCAGCCGTTTGCGCGGCGCTGGCGCTGGCCGGATGCAACCGGGATAACGGAGCTGAACCTTCGGCGCTCCCCACCACGGGCATTACCGATGCGATGATCGCCGCGGCCGACGGCAACGAATGGCTGACTCACGGCCGCGACTATGCGGAGCAACGGTTCTCGCCCCTTACGCAGATCAACGACAAGAATGTTTCCGACCTGGGTCTAGCGTGGTTTGCCGACCTCGATACCGCGCGCGGGCAGGAGGCGACTCCGCTGATGCACGACGGAGTGCTTTACGTCTCGACCGCGTGGAGCATGGTCAAGGCGTACGACGCACGCACCGGCGAGCTGAAGTGGTCGTATGATCCCGAGGTGCCGCGCGAGACACTCGCCGTCGCGTGCTGCGACGCGGTCAACCGCGGCGTCGCGCTCTACGGCGACAAGGTCTACGTTGCCACCCTTGACGGACGGCTGGTCGCGCTCAACCAGGCCGACGGCAAGGTCGCCTGGTCGAAGGACGTCGTTCCCGACAAGCAGAACTACACCATCACCGGCGCGCCGCGCGTTGCCAAGGGGAAGGTGCTGATCGGTTCGGGCGGCGCCGAATTTCGCGCGCGCGGGTTCATCGCCGCGTTCGACTGGGCGACCGGCGACGAGCTGTGGCGTTTCCACACCGTGCCGGGCAATCCGGCGGACGGGTTCGAGAACAGCGCCATGGAACGCGCCGCGGCGACTTGGGGCGGCGAGTGGTGGGAGCTCGGTGGCGGCGGCACGGTGTGGGATTCGATCACCTACGATCCCCAGACCAACCTCGTTTTGTTCGGCACTGGCAACGCCGAGCCATGGAACCCGGCGGCAAACGACCGCGCCAAGATCGACGGGGAGTTCGGCGACAATCTCTACACCAGCTCGATCGTCGCGGTGAACGCGGACACCGGCGAATATGCCTGGCACTTCCAGGAAACGCCCGAAGACCGCTGGGACTTCGACTCCAACGCTCAGATCACGCTCGCCGACCTTACCATCGACGGCGAACAGAAGCGCGTCGTGCTGCACGCGCCGAAAAACGGCTATTTCTACATCCTCGATGCCAGGAACGGTAAGTTTCTCTCGGGCACCGCCTGGACGGCCCAGAACTGGACTACCGGGATCGATCCGGTCAGCGGACGGCCCGCGATCAAACCGGAAGCGCGTTACGAGTTGACCGGCAAGCAGTGGGTCTCCGTTCCGGGCGCGGGCGGAGCGCATTCGTGGCAGCCGATGAGCTACAGCCGGCAAACCGGCCTGGTCTACATCCCGGCGAACAACGCCGGTTTCCCGTTCTTCGCGGAGAAGGACTGGCAGCCGAGCCCGATGGGCTTCCAGACCGGGCTCGATTCAGCCGCGACCGCAATGCCGGCTATCCCCGAAGTGCGCGAGGCAGCGTTGATGGGTACCACCGGGTCGCTCGTCGCGTGGGACCCGGTGGCGAAGAAGGAGGCCTGGCGGATCGACTTCGACGGACCGTGGAACGGCGGCACGCTGGCGACCGCGGGCAATCTCGTCTTCCAAGGCAACGCGCGCGAGAACTTCGTCGCCTATGCCGCCGACACCGGGCGCGAACTATGGTCGTTCCCCGCGCAGACCGGGATCATCGCCGCGCCGATGACTTACGCGATCGACGGCGAGCAGTACGTCGCGATCCTCGCCGGCTGGGGCGGCGTGTGGGACGTGGCGCCAGGCATCCTCGCTTCCAAATCGGGCCGGCCAAGAAACATCTCGCGCTTGCTGGTGTTCAAGCTCGGCGGCACCGCCAAGCTGCCTCCGGCGCCGCCGATGCAAGAGCTGGTGCTCGATCCGCCGGCCTTCACCGGCACCCCGGCGCAAGCCGCGCGAGGCGGAGCGCTTTACGGCCGTTACTGCTCGGTGTGCCACGGCGACGCCGCGGTCTCGGGCACGCTCAACCCCGACCTCAGGCATTCGCCGGCGATCGGCAGCGCCGATGCGGTCCGCTCGGTCGTGATCGACGGCGCGCTCGAGCACCGCGGCATGGTTTCGTTCAAGGAAGTCGTGAACGCCGCCGACGCCGAGGCGATCCGCCAATACGTGCTCAAGCGCGCCAACGAAGACAAAGCGCTCGAGAACCGCACCACGGCTCGGCCGGCGCCGCGCGGCGCCTAATGGGATTGTTATAGCGCAAAGCAATTATCGCTGTCGCGGTGCGTGCAATCTGCTAAGACCGAGTCAAACAGATTCGCTCGGGAAAGGAGCCCCCACCATGAACGAAATGACCACGATCGATCGCACCCAGCTCGAGTATTCGGACGCGGTGAAGAAGGCGCTGGCGCGCAAGCCCCAGCTCTACATCAACGGCGAGTGGGTCGACAGCTCGGGCGGCGCCACGATCGATGTCGAGGATCCGTCCTCGGGCAAGGTGATCTCCAGTTTCGTGGAGGCGACCGACAAGGACATCGACCGCGCAGTCGCGGCCGCGCGCACCGCCTTCGACGACGGCCGCTGGCGTAACCTTCCGCCGGTCGCGCGTGAAAAGACCATGCACCGCATTGCCGACTTGATCGACGCGCATGCCGAGGAACTGGCCGAGCTCGAAGCGATCGACGTGGGCAAGCCCAAGGGCATGGCCAGCGTGGTCGACGTCCCCGGCGCCGCCTCGCATTTCCGCTACATGGCCGGTTGGGCCGGCAAGATCGGCGGCGAGACGCAGGCGCCTTACTCGATGCCCGGCGGCATGCTGTTCGCTTATACCTTGAAGGAGCCGGTGGGCGTCTGCGCACAGATCGTGCCGTGGAACTTCCCGCTGCTGATGGCCTGCCTCAAGATCGCCCCGGCGCTCGCGGCCGGTTGCACCACCGTGCTCAAGCCCGCCGAGCAGACCAGCCTGACCGCGCTGCGTCTGGCCGACCTGATCCACGAGGCCGGCGTGCCCGCGGGCGTGGTCAACATCGTCACCGGCTATGGCCACACCGCCGGCGACCGCATGGTCAAGCACCCCGACGTCGACAAGGTCGCCTTCACCGGCTCGACCGAGATCGGCAAGCTGATCAACCGCAACGCCACCGAGACGCTCAAGCACGTCACGCTCGAGCTCGGCGGCAAGAGCCCGGTGGTGGTGATGCCCGACGTCGACGTGGCCGAGACCGCGCCGGGCGTGGCCGGCGCGATCTTCTTCAACTCGGGCCAGGTCTGCGTCGCCGGCAGCCGGCTCTATGCGCACAAGAGCGTGTTCGACAAAGTCGTCGAGGGCATGGCCGCGACCGCCGACTTCTGGGCTCCGCGCCCCTCGCTCGATCCGGCCGCGCACATGGGCCCGCTGGTCAGCAAGGAGCAGCACGAGCGCGTGCTCGGCTACATCGAGGCCGGCAAGCGCGACGGCGCCTCGGTGCTGATGGGCGGCGACGTGCCTTCGAACGAGGGCGGCTACTACGTCAGCCCGACGATCCTGACCGACGTCAATCCGCAGATGAGCGTGGTGCGCGAGGAGATCTTCGGCCCGGTGGTGGTGGCACAGCGGTTCGAGGACCTCGACGAGGTGGTCAAGGAAGCCAACGACACGCAGTACGGCCTCGCCGCCGGCGTGTGGACCAAGGACGTCAGTGCCGCGCACCGCATCGCCAGCCAGCTCAAGGCCGGCACTGTGTGGGTCAACTGCCACGCGATGATCGATCCGGCGCTGCCGTTCGGCGGCTACAAGGAAAGCGGCATCGGCCACGAGCAGGGCCGGCTGGGGCTCGAGGCTTACCTCGAAACCAAGTCGGTGTTGATGAAGCTGTAAGAGAAAGAACCTTCCCCCTTGATGGGGGAAGGATAGCGTAGCTTGCTCGCGGAGCGGGCTAGCGAAGCTTGGATGGGGGTGGGCGCGCCGCACGCACGGCGTCCAGTCGCGCGAACACCCCCACCCAACTGCGACTAGCGAGCAAGCTCGCAAGTCTCCGTATCCCTCCCCCATCAAGGGGGAGAAGGCATGAGGATGGCCGATTGCGGTATTTCATTCCTGATCTCGTGCCAGACACGGACCAAGCGCCGCATAGGTCCATGGAGAAGCTTGGTGGGCTTCCGATTGGCCTGCCCGATTCCGATTGGCCTGTTTGCAAGGATTGCGGCCGCTCTCAGTCACTACTCGCCCAGTTCCAGCACGACGGCGAGAGGCTGGACTTGGGTCGCGCAGGCCGGATTCTCTTCGTCTTCCAGTGCAATCATGACCCCGGAATGTGCGCGACTTGGGAGGCCTTCTCCGGAGCGAACGCCTGTCTGGTCATCGAGCCGGAAATGCTTTCTGCCGTGGCGCCATCATATCCGGCCGATGAGCCGTCGGTCGAGAATTGCGCGTTGGTTTCAGGTTGGCTTGAACGGGAAGATGGCCTCACGGACGACGAGGCCGACCAGTTCTACTCGGACGCAGAGTTGTTGCAGCTAGGTGAGGAAACGATCCGCAAGGCAACTATGTCAACCAGACTGGGCGGCGTCCCGAGCTGGATTCAAGGCGCGGACGAAGCCCCGAAGCCAGATTGGCGTTTCCTTGGCCAACTCGACAGCACCTACAGTTTTCTCCGTCCGCCGACGACGGCGGTTCCGTGGATCCAGCCTGATCCGGAAGCCTACGAAGGGCGCACACATTGGGCTCAAGGCCCAAACTTTGGAGACGGTGGTATTGCCTATCTCTTCACCCGAAGAGACAACGGCCTGCCTAATGTAGTGATGTTCTGGCAGTGCGGTTGACCCGGTGCCCGGCGAACAGAGGATTATGAGTTGCCGATAGACATCTCCAAGATCCGCGCCATCGACGTCCACGTCCACGCGGAAGTCTCATGTCATGATCCGGAGGACTCGGTCATGGCCGAGTTCTTCGACGCCGCCAGCGCCTACTTCAAGGCGCCGCGCGAACGGCCGAAGATGCCCGAGATCATCGAGCTTTACCGCGAGGCGCAGATCGCGCTCGTTCTCTTCACGGTCGATTGCGAAAGCGCAATGGGAGCGAAGCGGGTTTCGAACTACGAGGTCGCCGAGCAGGCGCAGAAGAACGACGACATCTGCATCGCCTTCGCCAGCATCGACCCGCACAAGGGCAAGTACGGCGCGCGCGAAGCGCGCGACCTCGTCGAGAACCATGGCGTCAAGGGCTTCAAGTTCCACGGCATCGCGCAGAACGCGCACCCGGCCGACCGGATGGCTTACCCGATCTACGAGGTCATAAACGAGTACAAGCTGCCGGCGATCTTCCACACCGGCCATTCGGGTATGGGCACCGGCATGCGCGGCGGCGGCGGCATGCGGCTCAAGTACGGCGAGCCGATGCTGATTGACGACGTCGCGGTCGATTTCCCGGACATGAAGATCATCCTCGCGCATCCGAGCTGGCCGTGGGTCGACCAGAGCCTGTCCATGGCGCTGCACAAGGACAACGTGTTCATCGACCTTTCGGGCTGGAGTCCGAAGTATTTCCCCAAGCAGGTGATCCAGTACGCGAACACTCAGCTCAAGCATAAGATGCTGTTCGGCAGCGACTTCCCGCTGATCCACCCCGACAAATGGATCGCCGCCGCGCAGGAAGTCGGCTTCCGCGAGGAGGTCATGCCGGGCATCCTGAAGGACAACGCCGCGCGGGTGCTGGGGCTGGCGTGAGCGACCCCGACGACATCCGCGCCTGGCAGCGACTGTCGGAGCGAGTGACGACTTCGGGCCGCTTGCAGGAGCACGACCCCGCCCGGCTCGCCGAGATCGGCGTCCGCCACGTCATCAACCTGGCGATGGCCGATCATCCCGAAGCGCTGCCCGATGCCGAAGACGCGTTCGCCGCGCTGGGGATCGGCTACACACACGTTCCGGTCCCGTTCGCCGCGCCCGAAGAGGCCCACTACGAGGCGTTCGTGGAAGCGCTGGAAACAGCGCAGGGTCCAGTCCACGTCCACTGCATCATGAACTGGCGCGTCTCGGCGTTCTTCTACCGGTATCACAGGGAATCGTGCGGGATGCCTGAGTCCGAAGCGCGGGCGCTGATGGAACGGCAATGGTCGCCCGAAACGAGCGATTATCCGGGCGCGTCGGCCTGGGCCGGCTTCATCCAGCAAGAGGATCGCTGATGGACTTCCACGGCCAGCACATCGCGGTCACCGGCGGGTCGAGCGGGATCGGCCTCGTCACCGCGCAATTGCTCGCCAGCCGGGGGGCGCGAGTCTCGCTTATCGCGCGGCGCAAGGAGCTGCTCGACGAGGCCATCGCGGGGATCGGCGAGCATGCCGCCGGCTTCGCCGCCGATGTCGGCGTGAAATCCGAGCTCGACACCGCCCTCAACGCCGCCGCCGCGCATTTCGGCCCGATCCACGGGCTG
>CBHCZH010000166.1:0-7340 GCA_965977975.1 uncultured bacterium | reverse complement strand
CCGCTGTTCCTGCTCGACGAGATCGACAAGCTCGGCCAGGACTTCCGCGGCGATCCAGCCTCGGCGCTGCTCGAAGTGCTCGACCCCGAGCAGAACCACAAGTTCCAGGACCACTACCTCGAGCTCGACATCGACCTGTCGGACGTGATGTTCGTGTGCACCGCGAACTCCCTCAACCTGCCGCAGCCGCTGCTCGACCGCATGGAGATCATTCGTCTCGAGGGCTACACCGAGGACGAGAAGGTCGAGATCGCCCAGCGCCACCTGATCGCCAAGCAGATCGAAGCGCACGGCCTCAAGCCGGGTGAGTTCGAGCTGACCGAGGCCGGTTTGCGCGACCTGATCCGCTACTACACCCGCGAGGCGGGCGTCCGTACGCTCGAGCGCGAGATCGCCAGGCTGGCGCGCAAGAGCCTGCGCCAGATTCTCGAGAAGAAGGCCGAGAGTGTGGTCATCTCGCCCGAGAACCTCGGCGACTTTGCCGGGGTGCGTAAGTTCCGCCACGGCAAGTCGGACGAGGAAGACCAGGTCGGCGCGGTGACAGGCCTCGCCTGGACGGAAGTCGGGGGCGAGCTGCTCACGATCGAAAGCGTGACCACGCCGGGCAAGGGCGAGATCCGCACCACGGGCAAGCTCGGCGAGGTGATGACCGAAAGCGTCGCCGCCGCGTTCAGCTTCGTCAAGGCGCGGGCGCCGGCGTACGGCATCAAGCCGTCGATCTTTCAGCGCAAGAACGTCCACATCCATTTGCCCGAAGGGGCGGTGCCCAAGGACGGGCCGAGCGCCGGCATCGGCATGGTCACCTCGATCGTCTCGACGCTGACCGGGATCCCGGTGCGCTCCGAAGTGGCGATGACCGGGGAGGTCACGTTGCGCGGCCGCGTGCTGCCGATTGGTGGACTCAAGGAAAAGCTGCTCGCGGCGCTGCGCGGCGGGATCAAGAAAGTGCTGATCCCGGAGGAGAACGAAAAGGACCTCGCCGAGATTCCGGCCAATGTGAAGGAAGGTCTCGAGATCGTGCCCGTGGCGCATGTCGACGATGTGCTGCGCCACGCCCTCTCGGCTTTGCCCGAAGCGATCGAATGGACCGAAGCGGACGACCTCGCCAGTCAGCCCACTCCGCCTGCGCCGGGTACCCCGTCTTCGCCCGTCGCTCATTGAGTCGCTAGCTCTCTCATTCTGCTGCATCGCAGCGACTCGGCGGGGTTTGACGCCATGGCGCCGGCCCTGTTCAACGGTGCTCGTCACGCAAGCGACCCGTTCGGCGCGAAAGGCCCGAAAAATCCCACAAATGCGCGTCATCCGGCGGGTTTGCCTTTGACAGCGAGGGCAAAACTCGTTCAATTCCCGGCCCGTCGCGAGGCGATTCAAATCCTGATCCAAACAACACAATTGAGGGGGTTCATCCTGACATGAACAAGAACGAACTGATCGGTGCCGTCGCGGAAACGAGCGGTCTTTCGCGCAGCGACGCGACCAAGGCGGTCGAGGGCGTGTTCGACACCATCACCGGAGCGCTGTCGAAGGGAGACGAAGTGCGCCTGGTCGGGTTCGGCACCTTCTCCGTCGCCAAGCGCAAGGCATCGACCGGGCGCAACCCGCGCACGGGCGAGCCGATGACGATCAAGGCTTCGACCCAGCCAAAGTTCAAGGCCGGCAAGGGCCTCAAGGACTCGTGCAACTGACTCATTAAGTCACGCCGGCCTCGTGCCGGTCTTGAAAAGGGCCGCTTCCGCACCGGCGGAGCGGCCCTTTTGCTTGGGCCGGCGGCTTAGCCCTGTCTCAATTAGATTGAACCTCCCTCCCCCTCGAGGGGGAGGGAGACTTTGCTTCAACCTAAACCGGACAGACTCTAGCTTCCGAGCTGGATCAGGGCCATCGGCGCGGCCTGGGTTCGGCGGTTGACTTTCCATTCGAGCACTTGGCCGCCTGCGCCCGCGATCGGCCCTTCGTCGGTGTTGTTGGCGAGGACACGGCCGTCGGTGACGATGCGGAAGGTGCCGTCCATCTCCGGCATCTGAGGAGGCGCCTCGCGGTCGTCGGCGACGGGGGATACCGGGTTGGGCGCCCCAAAGCCGGCCATCATGCTCTGGAACGGGTTGGCGCTGCCCTGCACGAAGCCCGGCGCTTCGATCCGCACGCTGTTCCCCTGCCGCATGTTGGCGACGACGAAGGTGTTCTGCATCGGAAAGCGCTCGAGCGTCGGGAACGCGAAATCGTGGCCGAAGCGGCTCGCGAGTGAAAACTCGACGTCGAACATTCCGTCGCCGCGATACTCGACGCGCTTCCAGCCTTCCTGCCGGCGGAGCCGCGCGGCGAGCTCCTCGGCGGCGGCGGGATCGCCGGGGTCGATGCCGCCGAGGACATGCTTCATCTGCTCGGCTTCGCGCTCGGCCTGCTGGCGGCGCGATTCGGCCTGCTGTTCCCAGGACTCGCGCTGTTCCGCGAGCTCGTCCTCTGTGCAGGGCCGCTCCTCGAAGGTCTCGTCGTCGTAGCACGGCGTTTCGGTGAACAATTGATCATGCCGGCCTGACATTTCGGCGAGCTTGCTCAGGGCAATGAGATAGATCTCGCCGTCGTAGCTGAAGGTGAAGGAGCCATCGCGCCGCAAGTCGAGCGTCGCCTCGAACTTGCCCGGGGTGACGATGCAGGCGGTCAAGGCGAGCCCTGCTGCGGCGGCGAACACGGCGGCCGCAGCCGCTTTCCAGCGTGAAATCGGTATCATTGAACGGTCCCCCCCTCTCGTAAGCCCCTAGCTTCGAGTCGCCACCGCATAGAGAGCGATTGCGGCAGCGTTCGAAACGTTGAGGCTTTCCATAGCATCGCTGATCGGCAGACGCGCCAGGCTGTCGCAATGCGCGGCGATGTTGTACCGCATCCCTTCCCCCTCGGCGCCGAGCACCACGGCGATCGGCCCGGCGGGCAACGCCTCTGCAAGCGCGGCTTCGGCTTCGCCCGCCATTCCGATACGCCAATAGCCGGCGTCGGCAATCTCCTCGAGCGCGCGGGCCAGATTGACCACGCGCACCCACGGCACGATCTCGAGCGCGCCCGACGCGGACTTGGCCAGCACGCCGCCTTCGGGCGGGGCGTGGCGGTCCTGCGTGACGAGCGCGGCGGCATCAAATGCCGCCGCCGATCGCAGGATAGCGCCGACGTTATGCGGGTCGGTTACCTGGTCGAGCACGACGAGGGGCCGGCGCGGATCGCCGCCAAGGACTTCATCAAGGAAGCGGTCCTCGAGCGGCTCGCATTCGAGGACCAGCCCCTGGTGGGGGGCGTCGCGGGCCACTAGCCTGGCGAGGTCGGCGACCTCGGCGAATTCGAGCGGAAAATCGGGCGGGAGCTCACCATCGAGCGAGGTCAGCCCCTCGCGCGTGGCCCACAGCTTGCGGTGACGGCGGGCGGGGTTCTTCAGCGCGGCCTCGACCGCGTGGCGGCCCCACAGGCGAACCTGGCCGTGCGCGCCGCGGCCGGAACCGCGGCCGCCTTCCATGCGCCCGGCGCGGCCGCGCAGGTTCCGGCGATCAGTTTTCTTGGCCATGGGCGGTCCCTGCCAGCGGCGCCATTGACAGGCAAGCGCCGCATCGCCATGTGGCGGCGTCTCGGCCGGGGGACCCTCAAAGGTCCCACTCAAAACGCGGGTTTCCCGCACCCGGCTCTCCGGTGGACAGGTGGCCGAGTGGTTAAAGGCAGCAGACTGTAAATCTGCCCGCGCAAGCGTACGGTGGTTCGAATCCACCCCTGTCCACCAGAGCTGGTCCCGTTAGGCGATCGCTGGTCCGCCCATCGCGGGCAGCCAGCGCTCCGCGGCTCGATCCCACGCGCGCAGGAGCATTCCGCTTGCCTGCCAGATCGCCGCTGTGGCGATCACGCTGACCAGGCCGTCGACCGCGTAGTGGTAGGCCAGATGCACCGAGCCGAGCCAGATCGCGACGAAGAAGCCGAAGAACGCCCATCCGGCGGCGCGCGAGACCTGGCGGATGCCGAGCCAGAACAGGAAGGCCATCGCCACATGCATCGATGGCATCGCGGTTATCCCGCTGCCGAGGTCGCGATTTGCTTCGAGGTGCCAGGCCAGCAGCAAGTCCTGGACGTTGAGAGTAAGCACCGGCACTTGCTCGTTGGCGGCGCGCAGATAGGCCATTTGTGCGTGGAACGTAGTGTCGCCGAAGAGCGGGCCCACGAAGCAGGGGCCGACTGAAGCCAGTGCCGTGGCCAAAGCCCCGCCGATCACCGTCCAGATCAGAATGAAGCCGAGGAAGTACTGTCGCGCCACCGCAGCCGCCGTTGGGTGAAACACGAAGAACAGCGTGCCCATGTAAACGAGGAGGAGCCATGCGTGGTAAAGCGCGGCCATCGCCGCAGTGACGAGCGGGTATCCGAGGATGGGCTGAAGCGCCTCCCAAGCGTCGTGGCCAAGGAACAGCGCGCGGTCCCAAGCGATGAAGGTCGCATCCCATTCGAACTGGTTGAACAGCGGAATCATCGACTTCATCTTCGAGAAGAATGGCATGAAGACGACGGCGATCCCCAGCAGCGGCAGGCGGGAGAGCACGACGGGATCGGTGATGCGCCGCCGCCAGGTTGCAAGCAGGAGAGCGACAGGGGAAGCGGGACGGTGGCGCCGCAACAACCAGACTACGTCGACCACGGCCATGGACAATCCGGCCAGCACATAGACGCGCGCGTTGGCAACGATGGACTGAGGGCCGATGCCGATGTCGTAAGCCGCGAAGACCGCCAAGCAGAACGCGAGCAGCGCGGCCGCGACGAGGTAAATCGGGATGTCGGCCAGGACGAGGCTGTGAACCCGCGGCCACATGCCGATATTTCTGCCGTTCGCCGACACTTGCCGCCTCCGCCTCGTGCGGTTCGGCGATACGGAAGAATGGTTAACGCCGACCTACCGTGTCGCAGGCGCCGTCTTTTCCTTGTCGGCGATGGGGCTGTTCCCTAGAGGAAGCGGATGGCCGGAGAATTGCGTGACAACCGGGGCCGCGGCGAAGCCGAGTGGAATTGGCCTCCCATCCATCCCGAGGGACGCAAGTTCGGCCTGATAGCGGCCGGCATATCGCTTGCTGTCCTCCTGCTGCTCGACTGGGAAATCATCGGCTGGCCGCTGTTGCTGCTGTCTGCCGGCGTGTTCGCGTTCTTTCGCGATCCCGAACGGGTAGTGCCCCAGGCAGACGACCTGATTCTTGCCCCTGCCGATGGGCTCGTCTCGCTGATCTGCCAGGTTGCGCCACCGCTCGAGCTGCAAGGACCAGACGGGGCGGGGCATCCGGGGCTGGGTTCGGAGCCGCTGACCCGGATCTCGATTTTCATGTCGGTGTTCGACGTGCACATCAACCGCGCTCCGGTCGGCGGGACGGTGCGGCGCGTAGTCTATATCCCCGGCAAATTCCTCAACGCCGACCTCGACAAAGCGAGCGAGGAGAACGAGCGCCAGCATATTCTGATCGAACGGCCCGACGGGCGACCGATCGGTTGCACCCAGATCGCCGGGCTGGTGGCCCGGCGGATCGTGCCGTTCGTCAAGCCCGGCGACATCGTCGCGGCGGGCCAACGGATCGGCCTGATCCGCTTTGGCAGCCGGGTCGACGTCTATCTGCCGCAAGGCACCGATGCGAAAGTATTGCTTGGGCAAACGGTGATCGCCGGCGAAACGGTGCTTGCCGCGCTCGGTCACCAGCAGCTTATCGAGGGTGTCAGCCAGTGAGCCCCGACGACGAGCTGCCATTGGCGCCAGGACCGGCGTGGCTCGGTCCGAAGGCGAGCGAGAACGAGGCGGATGAAGGGGCTGCCGTTCCAGGACGCGGGCTCGCTCTGCGCGCCCTGGTGCCGAACGCGATCACCGCTGCCGCGTTGTGCTCGGGCCTGACCGGGATCCGCTTCGCCATCGTCGGGGATTGGGAGCAGGCGCTTTTCGCGATCATCCTCGCCGGCGTGCTCGACGGCATCGACGGGCGCATCGCCCGGCTGCTGAAGGCGCAGTCACGTTTTGGGGCCGAACTCGACAGCCTCGCCGATTCGCTCAGCTTCGGGATGGCGCCGGCGTTGGTGCTGTTCCTGTGGTCGCTGCAGGACCTGCCGCGGTTCGGCTGGTTCGCGGCGCTCGCCTTTGCGATCTGCATGGCGCTGCGCCTGGCGCGGTTCAACGCGCGGATCGACGTCGAGGACCAGCCGCACAAGTCGGTAGGGTTCCTGACTGGGGTACCAGCTCCGGTCGGGGCGGGGCTGGCGTTCCTGCCGATGTATCTGTGGATTGCCAGCGGCGAGGCGGTGTTTCGCGAGCCGGTGCTGGTGGCGGTTTGGGTGACGATTATCGCCGGGCTGTTGATCTCGAACCTCGCCACCCTGAGCTGGACGCTGATCCGGCCCAAGCGCAGCATTCGGCTTATGGCGATCGGGTTCGCGGGGTTGACCTTCGCGGCGCTGCTGACCGAACCGTGGTGGACGCTGGTCGCGATCTCGATAGGCTATCTGGCGCTGATGCCCTACAGCTTCATGCGCTATGCGAAAGTGAGGCGGGAGCGAACGCTGGCCGCCATGCCGGACCATCGGGCCGAAGCAGCCGCGCCCTGACGGGCTTTTGGGTCGCAAGCTCGGCAAGAATCGCGCGCCCATGTTTCATTCCCGCGCTGACGGAAACGCAAATCTGAACGAACGCCGCAAACGCGACGAGCCCGAACAACAGGGACAGTGCGACAGTGAGCATAACTTGCCCTCGTAAAAACCGCGTAACACACGCCGTGTTCCACCTTGGATTATGTGTTCCCTATTTGTTCCACCCTTGTCAAGCCCGTTCCGCGCCAAAGGCCGAGATTCGTGCAAACTTGAGGGTGGATTTTTCGGCCGCACCCCGCTAAGCGCGCCTCCGCCGGCCGCTCCTGTCTCGGGAAAGTCCGGCAAATTCACATGGAAGGCACTTTACACCGGTGCCGCTGCGGGAGCTCCGCGGCTGGTTCCCCCGCCTTCCAGAGGACTAACCGGAAAGGAATTACCTATGGCGGTACCCACCGTCACCATGCAGCAATTGATCGAGGCCGGCGCTCACTTCGGCCACCAGACCCACCGCTGGAACCCGCGCATGAAGCCGTACATCTTCGGCTCGCGCAACGGCGTCCACATCATCGACCTGTCGCAGTCCGTGCCGCTGTTCGCACGCGCGCTCGACTTCGTCGCGGCGACCGTGCGCGCCGGCGGCAAGGTGCTGTTCGTGGGCACCAAGCGCCAGGCGCAGGAGCCGATCGCCCAGGCCGCGCGGGCGTGCGGCCAGCACTTCGTCAACCACCGCTGGCTCGGCGGCATGCTGACCAACTGGAAGACCATTTCCA
>CBHCZH010000165.1:0-7447 GCA_965977975.1 uncultured bacterium | reverse complement strand
CCCCCTTGCTTGTTCCCTTTAAATATTAACCCGCAAACCCCCCCCCCCGTGGGGGGGTGGGTGGGGTGGGGTAATCCAAGCTATCGTCGACGCGAGGCCTGACGGCCTCGCTCCCCACCCCCGACCCCTCCCCGCCGGGGAGCGGAGATTCAACCCGATCAGGACAGACTCTAGGCTTCGGGTAGCTGGACGATCCGCACGCCATAGACGACGGCGGTGCCCGCGATCGCTCTGAACTCGATCACGGATTTGCCGGCGGACGTGGCCGGCAGCGGATAATCGACTTCCACCCACTCCGGGCGGGCCGGCCCGGGTCGTTGCTCGATCGCGATCCGCTCTCCATCGACCCAGATCTCGGAGCTCCGGTCCACGTCCAGGCCGTAGTACGTTACCTGCAACACGGACGGGCCCGGCCGCCGAGCCATGCCAAAGCGCATGGTCTCGCCTTGCGGCAGCGAGCGGTTGTGCCGGCCGTAAAACAGCCCCACGTACCCGCCCGTCGCTTCCAAACCGTAGTCCCGCTCGGGCTGAGGCTCCCCGATGTGGAAGACATCGACCGTGCGCCGGATCAGATCGACCCGCGCGGCCTCCTCGGCGAGGAACGCGTCTTTCGATGCCACCCATTGCGCGGGCGTGAAGCCGCGGAAATAGACCGCAGTGCGCCGGTCGTAGAGCGGGAAATAGGGCTTGAGGTCGAGCTTGCCGCCCAGCGCCGTCGCGAGGCGGTAGCGATGCGGCTCGCCCTCGACACCGCGAAGGGCCTTCGCCGCCTCCTCGGCGACGAACGCCGGCGTCGCTTCCTCGCCACGGTCGCCGACGGGACCCATGTCGGCGGCGAGCACCAGCGGGCCGCTGAGGAAGGCTACCGTTTGCGGATCGCCTAGCAATGGTTCGGCGCGGAGCGTCATCGGCAGCGTCAGCTCGACCCGGTCGCGAGGGCGCCAGCGGCGGGTGATGCGCGCATAGCCCTGCTCGAGCTCGAGCGGCGCAGGAGTTCCGTTGACGGCGAGCGCGGCTCCCTTGGCCCACGCCGGGATGCGCAGCGCCAGCGTTGCCGAACGGCGCGGCGCCTCGTCAACCGTCAGCCGGACGGCGCCCTCCATCGGATAGGCGGTATCGAGCGTCAGCCCCAGCCCGCGCGCCGGCCAGTCAAGCTTCGAAGGGATATAGAGGTTGACGTAAAGCGCCGCGTCGTCGTGCCAGTAGATCGAGTCCGCGTGCTTGGCGTGGCTCTCCATGCCCGTGCCGACGCAGCACCAGAAACTGTTCTCGGGCTCCGAATAGATCCGCTCCGCACCCGGAGCGAGCGGCATGAAATAGACGAAGCGCCCGTCGTCGGGCCGCTGGTGCGCGAGCATATGGTTGAGCTGGACCCGCTCGTAATAGTCGAACAGCTCCGCCCGCGGGTCCCAGCCGAACAAGTGCCGGGTGAGCTTCAGCATGTTGTAGCTGTTGCAGGATTCGCAGGTGGCGGTGGTCAGCGTCCCCTGAAGCTGCCCCGGCTCGCCGAAATGCTCGCGCTCCGAGTTGCCGCCGATCACGTAGCTGTGCCGATCGACGACCGTGGAGTGGAAGAAGCGCGCCGCAGCCGCATGCCCGGCGTGGCCGGTCAGCTCGTGCAGCCGGGCGTGCCCGATCAGCTTGGGGATCTGCGTGTTGGCGTGGAGTCCCCCGAGGCGGTCCTCCTGGCGGGCTAGTGGGTCGATCACCGCGTCGTGCCGCAGCTTCTCGGCGATCGCCAGCCAGCGCCGGTTGCCGGTCAGCGCATAAGTCTCGGCGAAGGACTCGTTGATGCCGCCGTGCTCGGCGTTGAGCACGCGCTGGACCTGCTCGTCGCTCAATTGCTCGACGATCGTGCCCAGGTAATCCGCCATGCCCAACGCGATCGGCAGCGCGCGCGGGTTACCGGCGAGGCGATGGGCATCGAGCACGCCGGCCTGGACCTTGTGCCAGGCATAGATAGGGGCCCAACCGCCGTTGAGATCCGCACTGCCAGAGCGGATCTCGCCGCGGCGCACTTCCTCGAACACTATCTTGCCGTCCACGTCGGCGCCGTCGCGCCAAACGGTCGTGCCGCCCACGTAGCCGTCGCCGTGCGCAGCCTGGATGCCCGCCATTTCGGCCAGGGCATGATCGAGACGCCCGGCGAGCTCGCCGTCGCCACCGTTAGCGATGAACAGCGATACCGCCGAGAGCCAGTGACCGAGCGTGTGGCCGGCGATGCCCAGCGATTCCCATCCGGCGTATCGCGGCCCCTTCGGCACAAGCCCGGCGGAGACGTAGAAGTTGTGCAGCAGCCGTTCGGGATCGAGCGAAAGCAGGTAGCGCCGGTTGGCCGCCATCGCGTCCGTGAACAGCGATGGCGTCAATGTCACGAACTTTGCCTCGACCGGTGCGGCCGAAGTCCGCCCAGCCGCGAGCGCGCGGCCCCAGGGCATCGGCGCCACGAGCGCCACGGCGCTGACGCCCGCGAGGAAATCGCGCCGCGACGAGAGTAAGACGGGCGCCGCCGTTATGGCTCGATCGCTAGCTCGAACGGGCCGACCGGTAGCGGCGCCTCGTCGTAGAGGTTGGTGACCGGCGCATCGGACCAGCCGTAGCGGACGCGTGTGGCCGGGCTGCCGTCGGAGGTGACGCGCAAGGTTTGCCCGTCGACCACGGCGTCGGCGTAGCGGCAGCTCGCCTGAGTTTCGGCGCAAAGCTCGATCGAGGTGACGCGGCTGGCGCTCCAGCTGTGCAGCTTGCCGGTGACTCCAGCGAACTCGACCAGCACGCCCTCGTCGGCCCGCCGCGCCCGGACGGCTTCGGGGCCGACGGGATCGTTCGCGCCGTAAACAAGCTTGCGCGCCGCCCTGGCCAAGCGATGGCCGAGGTCGAGCTTGTTCGCCGGGTGGATGTCGGTACGCTCGCCGAGGTCCATCGCCACCACCAGCGCCGCGTTGGGATCGCGGGCCACGGCAATCCGCTGCTGATCGCGCAAGGCGGCCCAGTTGCTTTCCGCCGGCGCCCTCTGGGAGGCGCCGAAGTTCGCCAGGCTGATGACCAGGAACGGCAGCTCGGGATTGCGGAACTGGCCGCGCCAGCCGCGCATCATCGAGGCGAGCCGGTCGGCGTAACTCCCGCGCATGCCGACGTCGGCCTCGCCCTGGTACCAGGCCACTCCGGCGAGGCCGTAGTCGCGCAGCGGCGCGATCATCGCGTTGTGGATCCAGGTGAAACCGAGCGGGAAATCCCACACCGCGCGCGGCGGCTGGCCCGGATCGGGCGCGACCACCGAATACTCCCAGCCCGTGCCGAGCGCTTTCGAGCTGCCGTCGGCAAAGGCCAGCCGGACCCGCTCGGCCGGGCCGGAGATGCCGCCGCCCCCGCCGGTATCGTAGACGTTGACGGCGATCGTGTTGCGCCCGGCGCGCAGCACGCCGGGCGGGACGGCGTAACGGCGCTGGGCGTCCCACATCGCCCGGCCGCCAAGCAGATGGCCGTTGACCCAGGTTTGGTCCTGGTCGTCGATCGCGGTCAGCTCGAGCGTCGCCCCTCGGGCTGCCTCCTCCGCGCTCAAGGTAACCTCCTTGCGGAACCAGACCATGCCGTCGAACGCGGCGAGCGGCCCGCCCCAGGTCTCCCAATTGGCCATCGCCGGCACGGGCTTCCATTCGAGGCCCTCGCCGCGATTCCACGGCTCGGTTCCGGGAGCATCCCCGCTCTTGTCGCGCCACCACTGCTGCCACGATTCGCCGAGCCGGGCGCTCGAGGTGGCGGGATCCTGGTGGTGAAGGGCGAACAGCCTCGCGTCCTCGTCGCCGAGCGCGACGACGGAGGCGGGGTCGGTCCACGCGCGCACTTGCGTTCCGCCCCACGAAGCGTGGATGGCGCCAATCGGCACGCCCTCGCTGGCGCGCAGGTCGCGGATCATGAAGTAACAGGCGGCCGAGAAGGCACGGACCGAGTCGGGCTCCGCGATCTGCCACGGGCCGCCCGCCAGCTCGGCCTTGGGCGCTTCCGCGGCTTCGCGCGGGATCGTGAACAGGCGCAGCTTCGGATCGGGGGGAGACCCGGCCCCGTCGGCGCCGAGCGAATGCGAGACCGCCAGCTCCATGTTCGACTGACCGGAGCAGAGCCAGACGTCGCCGATCAGGATGTCATCGGCGGTGGCGGTGCCATCGGCCCCGGTCACCGCGAGCCGGTAAGGACCGCCCGCCTTCATCGCCGGCAACTCGACACGCCAGTCGCCGGACTGATCAGCCCGGGCCGAGGCCTTCGCGTCTCCGAGCGTCACCGACACCGCCTCACCGGGATCGGCCTTGCCCCAGATCGAAATCGGACGCTCGCGCTGAAGCACCGCGTGGTCGCCGAACAATGGGCCGAGTTCGGGCGCCGCAACCGCGGGAGATGCAGCGAGGACCGTTGCAGGAACGACGGAAAGGATGGCGAAGCGGTTGAGCATGATTTCCCTTCTCAAATGACGGCGTCGGGTTGGTCGGAAAGCGCGAAGATGCGTTCCGCTTCGATCCATTTCGTGGCAGGCGGAGCCCACGGAAGGCGCTCCTGAAACCGGTCCATCAGCGTCTCCCAGGCGATGACCTCGGGATCGGCCGCGTCGGCGGCGGCCTTGGCTTCTGGATCGTAGCTGGCCGCGGTTTCCATCAGCATCACCAGGCGGTTGCCGCAGCGGAAGATTTCCATCTCCTCGATGCCGCTCTCGCGGATGCTGCGCACGATCGGCCCGGGCACCGCGCCGGGCGCATGGTACGCTTCGTACGCGGCGATCAGCTCGGGGTCGTCCTTCAGGTCAAGGATCAGCACGTGGCGCGTCATGGCGTGTTGTCCACGATCACGCGCTGGCGCTGCACGCCGAGGCCTTCGATGCCGAGTTCCATCCGGTCCCCGGGCTGGAGGAAGACCGGCGGGTTCTGACCCATCCCCACGCCCGGCGGAGTGCCGGTCGAGATCACGTCGCCCGGCTGAAGGCTCATGAAATTGCTCAGGTAGCTGACCAGGAACGCCGGCCGGTAGACCATCGTCGCGGTCGAGCCGTGCTGGAAGCGCTTGCCGTTCACCTCCAGCCACATCGGGAGGTTGCCCGGATCGGCGACGTCGTCAGCGGTGACCAGCCAAGGACCGATCGGACCGAAAGTGTCGCAGCCCTTGCCCTTGTCCCAGGTGCCGTGCCGCTCGAGCTGGTATTCGCGTTCGGACACGTCGTTGATCACGCAATAGCCCGCGATGTGCTGCGGCGCATCCTCCTCCGAGACGTACTTGGTGTGCGAACCGATCACGATCCCCAGCTCTACTTCCCAGTCTGTCTTGGTCGAACCGCGCGGGATCATCACGTCGTCGTCGGGGCCGCAGATCGCGCTCGTCGCCTTGCTGAACACGACCGGCTCGGGCGGTACGGTCAGGCCGGACTCAGCGGCATGATCGGCATAGTTGAGGCCGATGCAGAGGAACTTGCCGACCGCGCCGACGCACGGGCCGAGCCGCGGCTCGCCCTCGACCCGCGGCAGGGTCTCTGGCTCGAGGGCGCGCAAGGCCGCGAGGCCTTCCGGCGAAAGCGCGGGCCCCGCGATGTCGGCCACTTGGGCCGAAAGGTCGCGCAGCCTTCCGGCCGCGTCGAGCATGCCCGGCTTCTCCTGGCCGCGGGGGCCGTAACGAACCAGCTTCACTTAGTTCTCCTCAATTGATCCAGCCGCCGTCGACGATGTGGATGGTACCGGTGGTAAATGCAGACTCGTCGCTGGCCAGGTAAAGCGCCAGCGCGGCGATCTCCTCGGCCCGGCCCAACCGGCCCATCGGCTGGCGCGCGATGAAGGCGCGGTGCGCGGCTTCGTACTCGCCGGTGTCGCGCAGTCGCTGCTGCAGCGACGGCGTGTCCACAGTCCCCGGGCAGATCGCATTGCAGCGGATTCCGCGGCCCACGAAGTCGGCCGCAACCGACTTGGTAAGACCGATCACTGCTGCCTTGGTCGTGGCGTAGGCGAAGCGGTTGGGGATGCCTTTGACCGAGCTGGCGATCGAGGACATGTTGACGATCGCGCCGCGTTCCCGCTCGAGCATCGCCGGCAGGAAGGCGCGGATCATCCGGTACATCGCGGTTACGTTGAGCGTGTTGGAGAAGGCCCAGTCCTTCTCCTCGCACTCGAGGATGGTTCCCGAATGGACGAAGCCGGCGCAGTTGAACAGGATGTCGATCGGACCGACGCTGGCCGGGAGCGCGGAGATCGCCTCGGGATCGGTCAGGTCCGCACGATGCGCGTGGCAGCCGGAGAGCTCTGTCAGCGCCGCCTCGTCGATGTCCACCGCATGGACAGTGGCGCCCTCGGCGGCGAACATTTCCGCCGACGCGCGTCCGATACCCTGTCCCGCCGCGGTGACCAGGGCAACCTTGCCTTCCAGACGCCGGCTCATGCTGTGGGTACCCCGCTCGCCGGCAGACAGGCAGGTCCGATCGGCTCGAACGCCTTGTAGGTGAGGATGAATTCGCGGTGCCCGAGAGCTTCGGAAACCGTCCGCTCGCCTGCGGCCGTGCCGAGGACGCTGCGGTAGATCTCCTCGCCGACCTCGTCGAGCGTCGCTTCGCCGTCGAGGATGCGGCCGGCATTGATGTCCATGTCGGCGGCGAGACGGCGCGCGGTCTCGGGATTCGCGCAGACCTTGATCACCGGGGAGATTGCCGAGCCCACCACCGAGCCGCGGCCGGTGGTGAACAGCGTCACGTGCGCGCCGCAGGCGATCAGCTCGACAATTTCGGCGTTGTCGGAGATGTTGGGGAAACCGAAGCGCGGCTCTCCGTCGGGCACGACATCGAGCAGGTAGAGTCCGCCCGTCGGTGGCACGTCGCCCGGCTTGACGATACCGCTGATCGGGGAGGCGCCGGACTTGGAATAGGCGCCCATCGACTTCTCCTCGAGCGTCGTCAGCCCGCCTTCGGCATTGCCCGGAGCGAAGCTGCCGAAGCCCATCGTCGTGTAGTATCGTTCCGCCTTCTCGACGCAGGCCTCCAGCTCGCGCCCGAGCTCGGGCGTGATCGCGCGCTCGGCCATGATCTTTTCGCATCCGATCAATTCGCCGGTTTCTTCGAAGATGCAGGTCGCGCCCTCCGCAACCAGCCGGTCGAAAGCGCGGCCGACAGCGGGATTGGCGGATATCCCGCTCGTCCCGTCGGAGCCGCCGCAAATGGTGCCGATCACCAGTTCGTCGACTTGCAGGGGCGCACGCGGCGTTTGCGCGGCGGCCGCGCGAACCCGCTCGACTGCGGCAAGGCCGCGCTCGATCGTAGCGGCGGTGCCGCCGTCCTGCTGGATCACCAGCAGCTCGACCGGTCTGCCGCTGGCGGCAACCGCCTGGCTGAGCCCCTCGCGATCGAAGCTCTCGCAGCCGAGCGAGACGAGCACCATCCCACCGACATTGGGATGCGTCGCGATCGCCCGCATTACCTTTCGGGGAAGGA
>CBHCZH010000164.1:0-7559 GCA_965977975.1 uncultured bacterium | reverse complement strand
CACTGGGATGCGGACGCTCTTGAATCCGGCGGCAGCCACGGCGTTGAACACCTGCTGGTTGACCGGCGGGTTCCCCCAGAAGGTTTCCTGCGATGTGCTGTGGGGTATGCCGTTCGCGTTGAACGCATCGAGCGAGTTGCCGAGGTTCCAGCCGGTGCCCAGGTCCGCCGTCGTGACCGCCGCCAGCGCAGGAGCAGGTGCGGGCGTAGGCGCGGGCGCCGGTGTGGGAGTAGGCGTGGGCGACCCGCCGCCGCTGCCCCCGCCGCCGCATGAGACCACAGCCAGAGCAACGAAGCTCGACAACAGCACGCGGCGAGTCACTCGCTTGTAAAACGCCATCTTCCCCTCCAGTGTCGCTCGCGTCCTCTCTGCGGAGGCGCCGAGTCTCGAAATCGTCTCGGCCGATCTATATTGTCGTACAAATTAGGGAAGCTCTTTCCCCCCGCCCGAGCAGGCCGCTATCCGTAGGGAATGACTTACGCCGTCGATGCCACCGGCCCCTTCTACCACGGCACCCGCGCCGACTTGTCGGTGGGCGACCTGCTCGCCCCCGGCTTCACTTCCAATTTCGCCGACCGGCAGCTGTCGTGGATCTACTTCTCGGGCACGCTCGACGCGGCTGTCTGGGGCTGCGAGCTGGCCAAGGGCGAGGGTCGCGAGCGCATCTATATCGTCGAGCCGACGGGTGAGTTCGTCGACGACCCCAACCTCACCGACAAGCGCTTTCCGGGCAACCCGACCCAATCCTACCGCTCGCGCGAGCCGCTGCGCATCGTCGGCGAGGTCGAGCAATGGGAGCCGCATCCGCCCGAGCTGCTAGCGGAGATGAAGGCCTCGCTCGCACGGATGGCAGTGGAAGGCGGCCCCGAAATCATCGACTGAGCGGCGTGGCGGTACCGGAATCGCCGCGATAGGCTTCGAGCGGCATGCGCAGCGGGGCGCCGGCTTCAGCCCCACTCTCCCGGCTTCAACCGCAACTCCGGCCCGTCGGCGATTCCCTCCCAGCCGTGCTGCGCTATCACCGCGTTGCTCTCCACCGGCTTGCGTCCGTCAGCCAGCGACCAGGTGATGTGATAGCGGCTGCCGTCCCAGCGACGGGTCTCGCCGCCGAGCGCCACGACCAGCGCCTCCACGCCTTGGCCGTCGTCGGCGCGGCCGACCACGCGGGCGTGGTCGTGCGCCGGCATAGCTGGCGCCTCGCTGACCTTGCCGAAAGTCACGTGGTCGGCAACCACCTGCGGGTAGCGCGGGGCGAACCGGCGCAGCAGGCGCTCGCGATCGGCGCGGTCGATCGTCCATCCCATGATGCGGTCGCGGCCCATGGCGCGGCTCCTCTCGCAGCACCGGCTGCAACCTCTGCACGGCCTCGCGCGTTCCACAACCCATGCTCAGCCATGTCTCCCTCGGCACCAACGACGCCGCACGCGCCGCGGCGTTCTACGATCCAGTTCTCGCCGCGCTCGGCATCCGCAAGCTCGACGAGCGCGACGGGTCGATCGACTACGGCGTGGCGATGACGGTGTTCAGCCTCGAGCGCCCAAGCGACGGCGAGCCGGCCAGCGTCGGAAACGGCGTGCACATCGCCTTTGCCGCCGGCAGTCGCGCGCAAGTCGACGAGTTCTACCGCGTCGCGCTGGCGAACGGCGGCAGCGACGCCGGGCCGCCGGGCCCGCGCCCCGAGTACGATGCCAACTATTACGCCGCCTTCGTCCGCGATCCCGACGGCAACAAGATCGAGGCGGTCAGCTTCCTGGCGAAGTAAGGGGCGTGCTTGCGCTCCTCATCCATGATGTTATAACTCTCGTATGAACAAACCGCTCAAGATCACTCGCATCGGCAATTCCGCGGGGATCGTCCTGCCGAAGGAGCTGCTCGCGCATCTCAATACCGAGGTCGGCGGGATGCTTTCGGTTGTCACCACACCGCGCGGCATCGAGCTGTCGGCTGCCGAGCCCGACTTTGAGGCGCAAATGGCGGCGGCCCGCGAGGTCATGGCGCGGCGCAAGCGAGCGCTGCGCGAGCTCGCGAAATGACGCAGGCCGCTCCCCTCCCGCAAGCGGGAGGGGCCGGGGGTGGGCCTGTGCGCGTCCCCGATGCCTACCCGTCCGCAGCTTGGCACTGGGCACCAAGTCTCGCGAATCCTCCCGCGAGCGGACGAGGGTGATGGCGGAAGACTGGGTCTGGATCGCCACCGAGGTGGCGCTGGCGGCGCATGTCGAGCAGCTGGCCGAGCACGGCGGAGCCGAGGGAGTGCGCGATGCGGGCGCCCTCGAAAGCGCCATGGCGCGTCCGCGCAACCTCGCCTTATATGGCCAGCCCGATGTCGCCGCGCTGGCCGCCGCCTTTGCCTTCGGCGTCGCCCGCAATCATCCGTTCGTCGACGGCAACAAGCGCACTGCGGCGGTCGTGAGCGAAACATTCCTGGTTCTGACCGGCTATGAGCTCGAAGCGACCGACGCCGAGCTGGTCGTCGCCATCCTCGCCCTCGCCGCAGGGGAGCTGACCGAAGACGAACTGGCCGACTGGTTCCGAACCCACCTCGCCGCGAGCTAGGGTCACCCGCGCAAGGAGAGAACCGGTTTCCTTCGCGCGGCCCCCAGCGTGACAGCCCGGCGCACCCGCCGTATAGGCAGCCCCGATGCCCGTCTCCGAAACCGCGCAGCGAACGATCCGGATCAACCCCGCCCTCGATGCCGGCAAGCTCGCCCGGCAATTCAAGCGCGAGCGCGGTCGCTCGCAGATTCGCGACTTCCTCGCCGTCGAAGATGCGGAGTGGACCTACGACCAGCTCGCCAACCACACGCCGTGGGGTCTGGTCTTCAATAACGGCGACAGGGTCGAGGAGCTCTCGAACGAACAGCTGGCCCGGCTACCCGCCGAGCAGCTCCACCAGCTGGCCGGCGGAGTCATCGAA
Source organism: uncultured bacterium (assembly GCA_965977975.1). GTDB lineage: Bacteria > Pseudomonadota > Alphaproteobacteria > Sphingomonadales > Sphingomonadaceae > Croceibacterium_A. The sequence goes on along the minus strand of CBHCZH010000164.1, from coordinate 4,645 downwards.
CGGGCCAAGACGAAGTTCCAGTTCTTGTACCACATCTACCCGATCACCACGCAGTACTTCAACACGGGCTCCACCGTCCCGATCCTGCGGTTCTACGAGTGGCTCAACAGCCCCGCGACCCTGGGCTTCCTCCGCTCGCTCACCGGGCGGCCGGACGTTCGCTGGGCCGACGCGCAGGCGACGCTTTACGCTCGCGGTCATTTCCTGAAGTCCCACTCGGATCTCGAACCGCACAACAATCGACGCGCCGCCGCCTACGTGCTCAACTTCACCAGGCTGTGGGAACGCGACTGGGGCGGTTATCTGCAGTTCTTCAACGACCGGCACGACATCGAGCTGGCCTGGCGGCCGATCTTCAACGCGCTCAACATCTTCAGCGTGCCGCACGACCACAGCGTGGAGATGGTCACCCCTTTCGCGGGGGGACGGCGCTTCGCGATCACCGGTTGGCTGCGCACGGACGATCCGCCCGGCCCCTTCGGCCGCTTGGCGACGTAAGGCATGTCAGCGCGGAAGACGCGAACCTGATGGGCACCTGGCAGTGCGGATGACGCAATGATCGAGCCCGCCGTTACCTTGCTGCTGTGGCTTTCCGCGCTCGGCTGCGCGGTGATGGCGGGGCTTTACTTCGCGTTCTCCGCCTTCATCATGCGCGCGCTCGGCGAGATCGATCGCGCTGCCGGGATCGCGGCGATGAACGCGATCAACCGCGTGATCCTTCGCTCGGCGTTCATGCCGATCTACCTCGGCAGCACGCTGACGAGCCTGGGGCTTGGAGCGATCGCGCTGCTTTCGTGGGGCGAGCCGGGCGCGGCGCCCATGCTTGCGGGCGCAGCGATCTATGTCCTCGGCATGTTCGGAGTGACAATGGCCCGCAACGTCCCCCTCAACAACCGTCTGATGGCGGCAAGCGATGCGGGCACCTGGGCCGTCTACCTGTCGATCTGGACGCGATGGAACCACGTCCGCACGCTGGCCTCGGCGGCGGGGCTGGTGCTGTTCGTGGTCGCGCTCGACGCACGATGATACGCGACGCGGCAGGATGCGCCGGGCAGCTGACCGCCGGCGATCAGAACGCCTGCAGCCGAAACATCGCGACGAGCATCAGGGCGAGCCCCGCCAGCGCGGCCAAGCCGGCCCAGGCGCGGCCCACGCGGCCGAGAACGGCGCGTGCCAGGCGCAAGTAGCGATCGCCCGAAGCGAGGACCAGAATGCCCTTGGCGACGCCGAGACCGCCGAGCACGCTGACCCCGACCGACAGCCAGTCGCCGGGCCGCCATGGGTTGACCAGGTAGATCGTCGCCCCGAGCGCGAGCGCGGCGACGCCGGTCAGGAAACGCAGGCCAGGGCTGCGCTCGAACTCCTTGAGCATCGCCCACCAGGTGTTGGGACTGCGCAGCTCGCCCGTACCAGCGGCGAACAGGTAGAGACCGAAGAACAGCGCGATCCAGGCGGAGATCTGGGATGACTCGGCCATCGCGACTTTCCTCTCTTGCAAAGAGTAGGCTTTTCGCGAGGCAACGGCAAGGCGACGACAGGCGGCCGGCGGCGTGATATGAGCGCCGCGGGGAGCGGCACAGCCACAGCCGCCGGACGGGGCCCACGTATGCGGAACAGGAGACCCGCCGTGACCAAAACCGCCGTACATTCGCTTGCCATCGCGATCGCCCTCGCCCTGCCGGCCGCCGCGGCCGCGCACCACGGCTGGGGCTGGACGCAGACGGAGGAGAGCCGGCTGACCGGCACGATTCGCTCGATCAGCTTCGGCAACCCGCACATGCACTTGCAGGTGCGCAACGACGCCGGCACCTGGGAAGTCGACCTGTCGCCCCCGATCGTGGCGCAAGGCTCGGGCTTCGGGCCGGGCGCGGCCAAGGCAGGCGACCGGGTGGTGATCACCGGACATCGCGCGCGCGATGCCGCTACGCTCGCCTTCAAGGGCGAGACCATTACGGTCAACGGCAGGACTTACGACGTCTATCCGCAGCGCGAGAAGACGCTGAGACCCAGCTAAGCGGGGATGAACGAAGCCAGCCATCTGCGCCGAAGGTCGGATGGGCGGCACGGAAACCGGTCGTCGAGAAAGTCCGCCTCGACGACGCGATCGATGCGGAAGTCGCGGAAGCCTTCCCGCCGTTCGCACCAGGCCACGAGCACCCGTGCGGCATCGAAGTAGGCGATCGCCACGGGCCAGACGACCCGCTCGGACACCGCGCCGTTCCTGTCACGATAGACGAGCGCGATCTTGTGACCCTTGCGGGCCCAGGCACGGGCGAGCGCAACGTCGAGCCCGTCCGCGGGCATCTTCCACGCGGGCGGCGTTCGCGCGGCCGCGTCATGGATCAGCGTGCGCAGGCTGTCCGGCACCGATGCCGCGATCTTGGCGATGAGATCGCGCGCGGCATGGGCGAGCGCCGGATCGGCATGCCCGGCGACCCATTGTGCGCCGAGCACGGCCGCCTCCACTTCCTCCGTCGTCAGCATCAACGGCGGCAGATCGAAGCCGCCCTCGAGAACGTATCCGAACCCGGCCTCGCCGCGGATCGGCACGCGTTGCCCGATGAGCGCGGCGATGTCGCGATAGACCGAGCGTTTCGAGGTCTCGAGCTCGGCGGCCAGCGCGGCCGCGGTCACCGGCCCGGTCGATCGGCGCAGGATCTGGATGATCTGGAAAAGGCGATCGGCGCGACGCATGAAGCGAATCTAACGCTCGCATGTTGACAGCATGGTGGCAACAGCGATGCGCTAGAGCGCAGTCCTCATCAGGAGCTACCAGAATGAAGAAGACCTATAACGGGAGTTGCCATTGCGGGGCGGTGCGTTTCGAGGCGGACATCGATCTCGAAGCGGGCACGGGCAAGTGCAACTGCTCGATCTGCACCAAGACCCGCAACTGGAACGTGCTGATCAAGCCGGACGACTTCCGGCTCCTGAGCGGCGAGGATATGCTCAGCGACTACCAGTTCGGATCGATGAGCGGCCATCACCTGTTCTGCAGCCGCTGCGGCGTGCGCTCCTACGAGCGCGGACATGTCGAGCAGATCGGCGGCGACTACGTTTCGATCAAGATCGCCTCGCTCGACGGAGTGCCCGACGAGGTCCTCGCCGAGCTGCCGGTGAAGTACGCGAACGGGCGCGACAACGCGTGGTGGACCGAACCGGGGGAAACCCGGCACCTTTGACGTAGCCGGCTCGCAGGCTCTGGGGTGAGCGGACGCCGCCTACCCCATCCCCTGCCACTGCCGGATCGCTTCGACCGGCCAGAACAGCATGATCACGTTCAGCGTCAGGTTGTCGCGGATGATCCACAGCGTCAGCAGCTCGAACGCCGCGGCCAGCGCCACGCTGGCCCAGGCGGGCAGGCGCGTGGCGATGAGGAAACCTGCGATCATCCAGCCGATGTCGGCGGCCGAGTTGATGATGCTGTCGCCGCTGTAGCCCCAGCTGACGGTGACCGCGCGATAGCGGTCGATCACCATCGGCGTGTTTTCCATGATCTCCCACGCCGCCTCGACCACGACCGCGATCGGCAGCGCCCAGCGCGCCGGCTTGCCGCCGAACAGGTGCCATTTGCGCCACAGCAGCCAGGCGAAGAAGTACATGATCAGGCCGTGCGTGAAGTGGCTGGGCGAGTACCAGTCGGTCAGGTGCTGGCTGTTCCCGTTCGACTGCACGACGCCGTGCCACAGCTTGACCTCGCCGCACGTGCAGATCGGCGGCCGGTCCATCGCGAACAGGATCGCCACCGCAAGCGCGACCAGCGCCAGTGTCGCGAGCAGGGCCCTGCGATGTGGAACGAGCTGATTTCCCCCCATGGCTCGCTTGTCGCTGCTGCGAGCGCGATTGACAAGCGGCGGTTCGAGTTCGTGATTTAGGCCGGGGGGTTGGCCAGATACCACGCCACGAATTCGCCGGTCACGTTGCGCGCGCCGGCGGCGGTGAGGGCGGCGAGGTCGGGGGCGCGGGCCATCTTGAGCTCGGCGCAGCCGCTGGTCGCCGCGAAGGCCTGCGCGCCGCGGCTGATGCGGGTCTGGACCGGGCCGATCAGCGCCGCCTGCTGCGCAGCGTAGTCGAGCTTGAGCTTGGCCTGCTTGGCCTCGACCTCGGCCCGCACGCGGCGGATTTCCTCGGCCGTCCGATCGTCGGCGTCAGGCGGGGCCGGCCGCGGCGCGCTGTCCTCGACTTCGAAAGCCGCTTCGATGCTCGTCGAAGGCGCTCCCTCGACCTGTCGCTGCTCGAGCCGGGCGAGTTGCGCCTTGAGGCCGTTGATCTCCACAGCCTGCGGACGAAGCGCGGCCTCGAGCGCGCGGATCGCCGCGGCGAGATCGCCGGTGCCCGTCGGCGGCTCGGCCATAAGCTGGCGGACCTCGATGTAGCAGGCGGGGCCGGCCGCGGCGGGCGCATCTCCTTGCGCCGAAGCGGTGGCTGACAGAGCCGCCAGCGCGGCGCCGGCGGCAAGCAGGATGGTGCGCATGACCCTCTCCACACCTATGCGGTGCGGAGGCTACCACACCCCCGCTCGCGCTCAAAGCGGCGCCTGCTTGCCGCTTCGGAGTCCCGACCCTAAGGCTCCCGATCATGGGCACAGAAGGCAAGCGCGCCTGCGTGATCGGGGCCGGGTTCGGCGGGCTGGCGCTGGCGATCC
>CBHCZH010000163.1:0-7574 GCA_965977975.1 uncultured bacterium | reverse complement strand
GCCGCAGTCGAAGCCGAGGGATCCGTCTGAGTGTAGGAGACGAGCGCGAGGGTAAGGAAGATCGTGCCCACGCCGAGCAAGCCCGCACCCGCGAGCTGCCCCGCGCGCGTCAGCGAGCGGCGGAACGCCGCGCGCCAGTCCGCCGGCTGCGCTCTCGTCATCGCGCGTGAAGCCATCGCCGTTCCCCTTGCGTCCCTTCGCGGAGCATAATCCTCCTCGGCGGACTCGCCGTCAAGAATCGCTTTTTGTTCTCACGAGAGCCCGTCGATCGCCGCCCATCGCGGCCAACCGAGCTCTGCCGCCCGCTTGGCGTTCATACCTCCCAGGGCGATCACAGGCGCATCACTTTTGGCGGCAAGTCTTCGAAACTCCTCCCTGCCAAGCGCCTTGGCTCCCGGATGCGATCGCGTCGGGAATACGGGAGAGAGAAATATGCCATCGGCTCCGTATCGATTGGCGATGGCGATTCCCTCGGCGCCATGCGCGGTGGCCAGCCACATCAGGTCAGGCGGAGGAACGCCTGAGATCGCGTCATATGCTCCATAAAGGCCATCGCCGCCCCACTCATCCGCATCGCTCCAGCAATCGGACGACAGGATCACCATGTGATCAAACTGGCGCGCCGTGAATGCGAGCTCGTCGAACCGCTCGCGCCGTCTTTCCGCCACAAGATGGTAATGGCGGTAGACGAAGCCCGAGCCGCGCGGCAGCCTTCGCAGCGCATCTTCCAGCACTGCATCGTTGCGCTCGTCGGAGAGCAGCCACAGGTCGGGCAGGGTCCTTCGTCCGGGCTCGGTACAGGTCTGGCGCGCGCGCATCGTCCCGCTATAGCGCGGGCGATGGAAAGCGCAGCCACTCTGCTTGCGACGGTCGAGGAACGCATCGCGCAGGCTTGCCGGGTCGCCCGGCGCGAGCGGAGCGAGGTGACTCTGGTCGCGGTCAGCAAGACCCATCCGGCCGAAGCGATCGCGCCCGTGATCGACGCGGGTCAGCGCGTGTTCGGCGAGAACCGCGTGCAGGAAGCGCAGGCCAAGTGGCCCGCGCTGCGCGAGCGCTATCCTCGCGTCGAACTGCACCTCGTGGGCCAGCTCCAATCGAACAAGGCCGACGAAGCCGTCGCGCTGTTCGACGCGATCCATTCGCTTGACCGCCCGAGCCTTGTCGCTGCGCTGGCGAAGGCGATGGACAGGGCGGGCCGCCAAGTGCCGTGCTTCGTCCAGATCAACATCGGCGCCGAGGCGCAGAAAGGCGGTGTGGCGATAGCGGACCTGCCGGCCCTGCTCGCCGAGGCGCGCACCGCCGGCATTCCGATCGCCGGCCTGATGTGCGTTCCTCCGTTCGATATCGAGCCCGCGCCGTTCTTCGCGCTTCTCGACAAGCTCGCCCGCGACCATGGCCTTGCCGGCCGATCGATGGGCATGAGCGGCGACTTCGAGACTGCGATCATGCTCGGCGCCACGCACGTCCGCGTGGGAAGCGCGTTGTTCGGAGAGCGCGGTCTCTAGTTGGAATCGTGAGGCGGCCCCGCCAGCTCGTGCAAGGGACCGATGTCGCCACCGAGCGTGCGGCGGACATAGAGCTCGCCGACCATGACATAGGCAACCACGGTAAGCGGCGCGGAAAGCAGCAGGCCGAGCGGGCCGAACAGCATCCCCATGCCGATCAGCGCGAACAGCGTCACGACCGGGGGCAGCGTGACCGCCTTGCGCTGGATGAGCGGGGTCAGCACCTGCCCTTCGAGCTGTTGGACCGCCAGCAGCATCGCCGACGTCCACAACACCGCTTCCGAACCGACCGACAGCGCGAGCAGCAGCGCCGGTACTGCCGTCAGGATCGGGCCGAGGAACGGGATGAACTCGAGAACCGCGGCGATGATTCCCAGCGCCAGCGCCGACGGCAGCCCGATCAGCCAGGCCCCGAGGCCGGTGAGGGTGCCGACCACCGCCATGATCGCGAGCTGGCCGAGCAGCCAGTGGCGCAGGGCACCGGCCGTCACCGCTAGCGTCTCGTCGGCCGCGGAGCGATATCCCGTCGGCACCAGCAGCAGCACGCCGCGGCGGTACAGGCCGGGCTGGGCGGCGAGGTAAATGCCGCCGACTACGACCAGAATCAGGCCGCCGATCCCGTTGGTCAGCAGCAGCGCCACCCGCGCCACGTAGCCGGCGCCGGTCGGCCCGAGGATCGCTGCCCGGATCGAGCGCAGCGCTTGCTCCCCTGCCTCGGTGGCCATCAGCCTGGCCTCCAGCGGGCGCCAGGCTTCGGATATGCGAACCGACAACCCCTCCATCTGCGCTCCGACTTCGGCGCCGAACAGCCAGCCGACCACAACGAAGACCCCCGCGAGGCCGGCCACGGCGAGCAGCAGGCTCCATTGCGGCGGCAGGCGCGTGCCTGCCGAAAGCGCATCGGCAAGAGCGCGCAGCAGGACTCCGATCAAGACCGCCCCGAACAGCAGGAGCAGGAGGTCGAGCAGCTTCCAGACGACGAGCGCGAGAACGAGGATCAGGCCGGCGATCAGCACGCGGCGGACGAATTCGGTGCGGCTCGCTCGGAAGCGCCCGCCCGGCTGGCTCACTGCTGGTAGATCCCGACCAGCTCGGTTTCTTCGATGATGTGATCCTGTGCCGCTTCCCATACCGCTTCGGCGCGTTGCCGCGGTCCGACGTCGAGATGGTCGGTGTCGAGCGCCGCCAGGCGGAAATGATAATGGTGCGGCGCGTCGCCGGCGGGCGGCTGCGGGCCGTCGTAGCCGGTCTCACCGAAATCGTTGGCGCCTTGCTTCAGGCCGCTGTCGCGCGCACCGGCGCCTTCGGCGAGACGGGTGCGGTCGGGCTCGATGTCGTGCACCGCCCAGTGGCGGAACATCCCGCGCGGCGCGTCCGGATCTTCGACGACCAGGACGAAGCTGCGCGTGCCTTCGGGCGCATCGCTCCATTCGAGCGCCGGAGAGAGGTTGTCCGAACCGCGTGCGTGACGATCGGGGATCCGCTCGTCGTTGCCGAACGCGGGGCTGCGAAGGGTGAGTGCCATGGTGGGTCATCCTGTATTGGCGCGCGGGACACACCGGTAGAATGACACGGGGTGGGGGAGGGTTCCGCCCGCCTAACCGCGGTCTAGGCAGCGATACCTTCGCGTTCGCGGATGATCCGCTCGGCAAGCTGCCAGTCGCTCATTCGATCGATGTCGATCGGGCCTTCGGCGAACGGCAGGAACACCGGTACGGTCCTTACCCCAATGGCGTGCGAGAGGAAGCGGATGAACGAGCGCACTTTCACCAGCCGCGATTTGTAGACCAGGAACGCCGCCAGTCCGAACGCGCCGATCAGCCGCTTGGGCTTCTTGCCGAACTGGCCGCCGCCGTTGAAGATCGCCGCGCCCTTGAACGCCTTGGGCGTGACGAAGGCGTAGAGGTTGCAGCTTGAGAACTGGCCGTCGCGGAAGCGGTGGAAGGCGCGCGCGCCCTCGGGGTATTTCTCGAGCACGTGGCGCGCGTCGGTAAGGCCGAGCGCACCGTCGGCGGCGACGTGATCGAGCTGGTCGCAGAACGACTTGACGATCTCGCCGGTGTGGAGACCGTTGTCGCCGGTGGTGATGATCATCGGCAAGGCGTCGGGAAAGCTCTGTTCGATCGCCGCCACGCTGACGCCGATGCTTTCGCGCGACGGAGTATAGACGATCGGCACGTGCGCATCGAGGCCAGCCAGCACTTGCGTGGCCTCCTCCATCGCTTCCCGCTCGATCGAGACGATCACCCGGCCGACGCGGCCGCTGTCGATCACCCCTTCGACGACGCGGCGCAGCATGGGCTTGCCGGCAAGGTCGATGAACGCCTTGTGCGATACGCCCCCTTCCTGCGCCAGCGGGTCGCGCGCTCCACCACGAGTAGCGGCGAGCACCAGCGCGGTATAGCGCGTGTCAGCCATGGGGTGTCCCCAAGCGCGCCCACGAACGCGCCAGCCGGTCCATGACCGGGGCGATGGACGGAAGGTCCGGCAACTTTCCCAATTCCCCCTTCAAGTCCGCCAGCTCCCCAGGCGGAATGAATCGCTCGGCGCACTCGTCGAACTTCATGCCGTATTGCCGTTCGGAAAGCGGCGCCGCAAGGCTGCCGATGGGCATTTCGACATCGATGCGACGAATCGAGCCGTCTTGGAGCGCGACTTCGACCCGAGTCGGGAACTCGCCTTCGCTCTTGTCCACGGCGACCCGGACCACGCGCCGGTAAAATGCGCGGATCTCGGGCGTCATGACCGCTTCCTCCTCGAAGTCGGCGAGCGCGCACCGGCCTCGCAGGGCAATCGTGGCGAGTGCGTACTCGAGCGAGAACTTGGCCTGCGCGGCGTTTCGCGGATCCTCGTACATCAGGTTGGCGAGATGGCTCGCGGGAGCCGAGACGCGGACCTCGACGATATCCTCGGCTCCGAACCCGTGCCGCTCGATCAGCGCGAGCAGGCCATCCATGGCCCGATGCGCGCTGCCGCAATTGGGGAAGCGCTTCACCTTGAGCCCGCTCGAGAGGATCAGCAGCGGCTCGCCGACGCTCTGCGTCTCGAAGCGCAGCGTCTGGCCGTGTTCGATATGGGCGAGGTTAGCGCGCAACTCCTCGAGGTCGGGCCCGACCATCAGGCGGTTCATCCCGGTCGGGCCGTCGAGCGTGTGGAGTCCGGCGTCGATCCCTTCGCGCGACAGGCTCGCGGCCATGACCCCAGCCTTGGCGGCGAGCCCCGCATGAACCGGCTTCACCGAAGTGCCGAACTGGCTCATGAAGCCGCCGGCCATGCTGGTGGCGATAGAAAGCGCGTGGGCAGACTCCCGCGCCGGAAGGCGAAGCAGGCGCGCGCAGGCCGCCGCTGCGCCGGTCGCGCCGACCGTGGCGGTCGCATGCCAGCCGCGGTTGCGGTGAGCCGGGTTCACGCCCTGGCCGACGCGGCCCATGATCTGCAGGCCGGCGATGAACGCGTCGAGGCAGGCGCGGCCGGAGGAGCCTTCCTGCTCTGCGAGAGCGAGGATCGCGGGGACCAGCACCGCGCTTGCATGGGCTTTCGCCGGATCGAAGTTGTCGTCGAAATCGAGCGCGTGCGCGGCGGTGCCGCCCGTCAGGGCGGCCCACGGCGCGGCGAGGCGAACGTCCCCGCCGATCACCGTGCACGGCCCATCGCCCCAACGCCGCACGGTCGCGAAAACCTTGCGCGTGACCGGCTCGGCTGCTCCGGGGATCGACACACCGATCGTATCGACGAAGGCGTTCAGCGCCGCCTTGAAAGCTTCATCCGGCCAGGCAACCGGCATTTCCGCCAGCCATTCGCCGTAAGCGAGCAGCGGATTGTCTTCCCCCTTCATCGCCTTACGCCGCCGCGGCTTGGGCCGGCTCGGCGGCGGCACGGAGCAGCGAGGTTTCGACCGCTTTCAGGCGTTCCGCGCTGGTCACCTTTCCGCCAAGCAGGTCCGTCACATAGAAGGTGTCGACCGCGCGCTCGCCGTAGTGCGTGATGTGCGCCGAGTTCACCATGAGGCGGCACTCGAACAGCGCGCGGGCGAGCTTGTTGAGCAGCGCCGGGCGATCGCGCGCGGTGACCTCGATCACCGTGAAGCGGCCCGAGGCCTTGTTGTCGTACATCACCGAAGGCCGCACCTCGAAGCTTTCCGCGCGCGGTCGCGCGAGCGGACGCTTGGCGAGCTGCGGCACGAGCTCGATCTTGCCGGCGAGCGAATCCTCGATCGATTTCTGCAGCCGTGCGAGCTGCTCGTCCTCGCGGAACGGCTTGCCGAGAGGGTCCTGGACCAGGAAATTGTCGACCGCCTTGCCCGCGCGCGTGGTGTGGATGCGCGCGTCGATGATGTTGGCTCCGGCAAGGCTGATCGCTCCGGCGATACGGTAGAACAGGCCGGGGTGGTCGTCGCCGATCACCGTCACCAGCGTCGCCCCACGGGCCGGATAGTACCGCGCGTGGATCGTGAGCTTGTGATCGTGCCGCTTGGCCTGCGCATAGATCGGCACGTTGAGCGCTATCACGTCCTCGGGCTCGGCGATCCAGTAGGCGTCGTCGAACCGGTCGCCGACTTCCTCGAGGTAATGCGCATCGGTCCCCAGCAGCTCGGCGACCGCAGCCTTCTTTGCCTCGATTCGCTCCTTGCGGCCGTGGCGCTTGTGACCGAGCCGCATGCGTTCTTCCGAAAGGTCGTAGAGCTCGGCGATCAGCTGGCGCTTCCAGCTGTTCCAGATGCCCGGCCCGACCGCTCGGATGTCGACGATGGTCAGCAGAGTCAGCTGGCGCAAGCGTTCCAGCGTCTGCACCTGCTCGACGAAGTCGGTGATCGTCTTGGGGTCCGAGAGGTCGCGCTTGAAGGCGGTCGAGCTCATCAGCAGATGCCAGCGCACCAGCCAGGCGGTCAGCTCGGTCTCGTCTTCGCTCATGCCGAGCCGCGGGCACAGCTTCATCGCCACCTCGGCGCCGAGCACCGAGTGGTCGCCGCCGCGGCCCTTGGCGATGTCGTGCAGCAGCGTAGCGACATAGAGCACGTTGCGGCTGGCGATCCGCGGGATCAGCTCGCTCGCCAGCGGATGGTCGTCCTTCAGCTCGCCGCGCTCGATCTGCGCGAGCAGGCCGATCGCGCGGATGGTGTGCTCGTCGACCGTGTAGTGGTGGTACATGTCGAACTGCATCTGCGCGTTGACCTTGCCGAAGTCGGGCACGAAGCGGCCGAACACTCCAGCCTCGTTCATCCACCGGAGTACGGTTTCCGGATCGCGCCGGCCGGTCAGCACTTTCATGAAGAGCGTGTTGGCCTGCGGATCGCGGCGCACCTCGTCCTTGATCAGCTCGGCGTCGCGGCGCGCCATGCGCATCGTCTCGGGATGGATCTCGAGCCCTTCTTCCTCGGCGATCTGGAACACCTCGATCAGCCGCACCGGATCCTGCCGGAACCAGTCGTCGCTGGGGGTGCAGAGCCGCCCGCCGGTGATCTTGTAGCCGCGGAACATCCGTGGCCGGGCGCGGAAATTGGCCAGCAGCCCGCGCGGCCGACGGCTCTTGAGCGCCATCTCCTCGTCGATGTGCGCCAGGAACACGCCGGTCAGGTTTCCAACGGTCTGCGCCTGCAGGAAATAGTACTGCATGAACCGCTCGACCGCACTCTTGCCCGGCCGCTCGGCGAATGCCATCCGCCGGGCCACTTCGCGCTGGAGGTCGAAAGTCAGCCGGTCCTCGGCGCGCTTTGTGATCGTGTGCAGGTGGCAGCGCACTGCCAGCAGGAACCCTTCGGCGCGGCGGAAGCTGCGATATTCCTTGGGGGTGAACAGGCCGACGTCGGCGAGCTCGGCGGGCTCGCGCACGCGGTGGATGTACTTGCCGATCCAGTACAGCGTTTGGAGGTCGCGCAGGCCGCCCTTGCCGTCCTTGACGTTGGGCTCGACAACGTAGCGACTGTCCCCCATCCGCCTGTGGCGCGCGTTCCGCTCGGCCAGCTTCTCGGAGACGAACTGCGCTTCCGAGCCCGGCACCACATCCTTCCAGAACCGCTGGCTGGCCTGCTCGTACAGATCCTGGTCGCCCCACAAGAAGCGGCCTTCGAGG
>CBHCZH010000162.1:0-7591 GCA_965977975.1 uncultured bacterium | reverse complement strand
TCGACAGCCCCTACGAGCAGCCCGAAAATCCGGAAATCCGTATCGACACCACCGCTATCAGCCCCGAGGACGCGGCCGAGCAGATCGTCCATCGCCTGCTCGGCCAATGGATGCCCGACCTGTGACCCCAGAACTCTCGGACGCCGGGCTCGCGGCGGAGCTGGCGAAGGAAGCCGGCCGCATCCTGCTCGATCTGCGGACCAAGGGCGGGCTCGAAGGCAAGGCGCTCGGCGAAGCGGGTGACCGGCTGGCCAACCGCTACCTGATGGACCGTCTGGCCGCCGAGCGGCCCGATGACGGCGTGCTGTCGGAGGAAAGCCGCGACACGCTCGAGCGCCTGTTCAAAGAGCGCGTCTGGATCATCGATCCGCTCGACGGAACGCGCGAATACGGCGAGGAGCGGCCCGACTGGGCGGTCCACGTCGGCCTCGCGGTCGATGGAGTAGCTCAAGTCGGCGCCGTTGCACTGCCAGGGCTCGACCTGGTGCTGCGTTCGGACAAAGCAGTGCCACCCGGCGCGCACCAGGGCGCGCCGCGCATGCTCGTCAGCCGCACCCGCCCGGCCGCGGAAGCGCTTGGCGTCGCCGAGAAGCTGGGCTGCGAGCTGGTGCCGATGGGCTCGGCCGGCGCCAAGGCGATGGCCGTGGTGCTCGGCCAGGCCGAGATCTACCTCCACTCGGGTGGCCAGTTCGAATGGGACAACTGCGCCCCCGTCGCCGTCGCCCGCGCGCACGGCCTGCACTGCTCGCGCATCGACGGCAGCGCGCTGGTCTACAACCAGAAGGACAGCTACCTGCCCGACGTGCTGATCTGCCGGCCCGAGTGGGCGGAGCGGGCGCTGAGAGCGGTGCGCGAATTGTAGTTCCCCTCCCGCTTGCGGGAGGGGGGCCCACTCACCCTAACCACGGCCCCGTGATCGCCACCGTCTTCGCCGGCCGGTACAGGTTGACGAACAGCGTCCTCCCATCGGGCGAGAAACACGCGCCAGCCCACTCGGTATCGACCCGCGACAGCGCCAGCGGATAAGCCACTCCGTCAGGTGTAATGCCGCGGATGTGGTTCTGTGCGTTGTCGACGTACTGATCCTCGCACACCACCAGGTGGCCGTTCGGCGCGATGGTGAGATTGTCGCCGAAGTTGTACTGTTCGGGGCTGGTGCTCTCGAAGAACAGCTGCAGCTTATCGCCGAGGTACCCGGCGTAGGGTCTGAGCCTGAAGATTTGTCCAAGCTTCGCCGCACCGCCGCTGGTGCAAGCAAAGTAAAGCTCACCCTCGCCCATCCAGATTCCCTCGCCGCGCGCAAAAAGGGTCGCACCCGCCGCAGCGCCGCGCTTTCTCAAATCGTCGTCGGGAGCCTCGGGATTGTCCAGGTCGACCCAAGTCAAGTCGAGCCAGCTCCGCGGCTGGAATGCTGTGCCGTTCCAGTTACGCACGTCGGGCTGATCAGGAATCGCCAGGGCCTGCAATCTTCCCCCTTCGGCAAGCCTGCCGTTTGCATTGGGGATGAAGCGATAGAGCAGCCCGTCGTCGCGGTCTTCGGTCATGTAGACCGCCCCCGTCACCGGATCGACGCAGGCGGCCTCGTGATTGAAGCGCCCCATCGCTTTCAGCGGCACCGGATCGACCGGGCCGGTCGCGCTCGCCGGCACTTCGAACACATAGCCGTGCTCCTTGTTGATCCGTCCGTCGGGCTTCTGGACGTTCTCCTCGCACGAAAGCCAGCTGCCCCACGGGGTAATTCCGCCCGCGCAATTGCGGATCGTGCCCGAGAGCGAGCGGAACTGCCGCTCGACCTCGAGCGTGCGCGCATCGAGTACGATCGTGGTCGTCCCGCCCGGCAGCGGCACCAGGCTGCGCGCCACGGTGTCGTAAGCCGCGCCGCTGGCGCCGCCCGAATCCTGGTTGGCCGACAGCTCGTGGTTGCGCACCAGCGCGATCTTGCCGTTACCGAGGTCGAAGCAACCCATCCCGTCGGCCTGATCGGGCACCGTCCCGCCGTCGCTCATCGCGTCGCCGAGGCTCGAGAGGATCCGGTAGGAAAACCCCGCCGGCAGATCGATAAGCCCGTTCGGATCGGGCACCAGCGGGCCGTAGTCGGCGGCTCCGCCCGTTGTCGCGAGCTCTCCACGCACACAGCCGCTGGCGGCGAGCGCGGCGAAAGCCGTGCCGGTGGCCCGAAGAAACTGGCGGCGGTCGGCGATCATGCGGTGTCTCCCTGGCCGCATCGAATAGCAGCCCCACGAACCGATGCTAAACCCGAATGTCAGCAAGATGTCAGCCTGCCGTGAAAATGGGCCGATCTTTGCCTTAGGGCGCTTCGATGTTGAGTTGCGGCGCGGTTCTCGCGTCTTCACGCGCCTGCCGTTCTGCGCCGGTCAGTTGGCGAAAGCGCAGTTCGCGAGGGGTAACCGTGCCGTCCTTGCGCTGGCGCAGCACGACAAAGCCGCGCAAATCGGGGTCGGTCAGCTTGCGGGTCAGCTCCGCGCTGCGCGTCTGCGCGATGTAGACGCGCCCCATTTGCAGTGCCATCGGATAGCCGCTGTTCGCGTCCGCCGCCCGCGCAAGATGCGCGCACGGCGCGTCGGGCGTCGGGAGCGTCACCCGCTCCAATCGGGGCGCGGCGCCGTGCAGGCAAAGCTCGGCCGGCCCGCTACCGTCGATTGTCTGGCTCGCCAGCCCCGGCCAATCGTAGGAGAACTGCACATAATGGCCGCGCAGCAGGTCGCGCGGGTCGTAGCCGGCGATCGGCACCAGCCAATCCGTCCCCTGGCGGCTGAGATAATCGCTCCACCCCCACAGCGCCGCTAGTCCGGCAAGCGGCAGCGCGAAGGCGGCAAGGCGCGCGGCGCGGATCATGCGGCGTCTTCCGGCTGGCGCGGCGGAGCGAACTTGCGCGACACGCGTACCGCGATCCAGGCGACACCGAGGATCAGCAGGCCCGCCAGGATCAGCCCGAAGCCGCTGGTGAGCAGGTCGCTCGCCAGTTCGAAGCTCAGTATGATGAGTCGCAGCGCGATGACGGCCACAGCAAGCTGGAACACTCCGCGCCAGGACGCGTGGAGCGCGGCCGCTGCCACACCGACCCAAAACGCCATGAACAGCAGGCCGCCTAGCAAGTCGCTGCCGGAGATTGGTGCCGCGATGAAGCTCGCAATCCCGGCGCCCGCAAGGACGGCCGCGCTCGCCTCGCCCGAGCGAGTGCGGCGAGCGACCGCCACGAGACCGGCCGCCGCCAATGCCACGAGCGCCCGGACCGTCTGGCTCGCGAACGACAGGACCTCGTCGTCGAACTCGTCGATCCCGGCCGCGATGCAGGTGAGCGAAGCTCCGCCCACCGCATAGACGAGCGCGAGTTGCTCGAGGCGCTTCCAGAATGCGCGGCGGGAGCTGCGCTCGCGCATCCAGGCGCCGAGCGGCGCGAGTGCGACAGGAAGCGCGGTGACGAGGGCAACCGTCAGATAAGGCACCTCGTCGCGCGGATCGTACAGGCCGTAACGCCCGCCCGCGTAGTCCCAGCACACCACGACCAGCGCGCCCGTGAGCAGCAGCGCGGTTAGCCAGCTCTGCCCGCGCAGCAGGAAGAGCGGGGCAAACAGGGCGAGCCAGGTCGCAACCGGTTGCCACAGCGGCGAGCTCGTCTGGTAAACCTGTCCGAGGTGGCCGAAGAAGGCGAGGCCGAGAACGCCGAGCACGAACAGCGCCGCCTCGAAGACCCAGGGCTGGGTGCGCTCCAGTGACTCCCCGCGCCACGCGAGCCAGCCGCCAAGCCCGACCATCAGCGCGAGATGGATGGCGAGGCGCACCGTACCCGGCACGTCCTCCCAATTCGCCGCAACGACCGAGATCACGCCCAGGCCGATCGCAAGAGCACCGATCCCGATCACCGCCCACAGCGCGAGCGGGCGCGAATGGCTCGCCTCGTACGCACGGATTGCCGCCGCGGTCTCGGCGTCGATCAACCCGGCTTCCCCCCAGGCCGCGAGTTTGCGGTCGATCATCCGGGCCGAAGTCTACGAGGTCTTCACAAGTCGGGCAAGGGCCGCGCGGCGGACCCGCTGCCGTCGACGGGAAGTGTCAACTGCTCGAGCCCTTCCAGCTCGGATTCCGGAATGTCGAGGCTCTCAGCGCGAGCCGCCGTATCGGCCCTGCACCTTCCGGAGTGGCCCCCCGCGTTCTTGGTCAGCTCGACTATCTCCAGCCGTAGCGAGGCGCGGGTGTCGCCTTCGATCAAGAGCTTGGCTTTGCGCGCCGCATTTGCGCGCTCGGCCAATGCGAGACTGCACTCGTGGTCCTTCGAGCTGTTGCCTTCAGCCGAGCCGGTTCCCGGCAGCTCGCCGAAACTGGCCAGCATGCCCGCGCCCTCGTCGCATTTCGCGGCCGTACTTACCGCCAAGGCACGGGCTTCAGCTGCCATCTCCATTTCGAAGGCCTCGGCCATCGCGGAATACCCCCCGTCACAAGCGGCGGACTGGGTCCGGTACAGCGACCACCAATCCCTGAGCTGCTGCTTGTCGGCCTCGGTGGGTGCAAACTGACAGCCGGTGAGCGCTGCGGTGACCAAGATGGCAAGTCTCATGGGCTCGTCCAAAGCGCCGGATTCGATCCGTTGATTAGACTGACGCGCGCGCGAAAGCATCCCGGCCTGCGTGTTGCCTTACAAATCCGGCAAGTCCTGCTCCGCGAACCCCCACCCCGCCAGGCTCTTGCTCGCAGCGCGGTCGATCAGGCGCTTGGTGTCGTCGATCGAGTATGGATGGGCGTTCTCCATGTCCTTGAGCTCGCCCCACGCGATCGGGACGGCGACAGGCGCTCCCTCTCGGGCCCGTGCCGCGTAGGGCAGGATCGCAGTGCTGCCGCGCTGGTTGCGCAGGTAATCGAGGAAGATGCGGCCCTTGCGTTTCGCCTTGCTCATGTTGGCGGTGAAGCGCTCGGGCTCGGCCATCGCGAGCGCTTCGGCGAAGCGCTTGGAGAAGTCTTTGTGCGCGTCCCATGAGTGACCGGTGCTCAGCGGCACCACCACATGCACGCCCTTGCCGCCGGTCAGCATCGCGAAGCTGGCGAGGCCGATGTCCGACAAGCGATCGTGGATGTCTTTGGCCGCGCTTCGGACATCGGCGAAATCCAATCCCTCGTCGGGGTCGAGGTCGAATACCATCCGGTCCGGCGCCTCGACCTCGCTCGCCTTGCTGCCCCAGCCGTGGAACTCGATCGTGCCCATCTGCACGCAGGCAAGCAGGCCCGCGGCGTCATCGACATAGATGTATTCCTCGACATGGCCGTCCTTCTCGGTGATCGGGACGTGGTGGACGTGCGGGCCGAACGATCCGGTGTCGTGCTTTTGGAAGAAACACTTCTTGCCGCGCCCCTGGGGACAGCGCACCAGGCTGATCGGGCGGCCCCCCGCCCACGGCAGCATCAGCGGCGCGACGGCCGAATAGTAGTCCCCAAGCTGGCCCTTGGTCTGGCCGCTTTCGGGATAGATCACCCGGTCGCGATTGGAGATCTTGACCTCTTCCGGCTCGGGCGCGTCGGCGGGCATCTCGGGCACGACGTCTCTCGCTTTCTTATCCTCGCGCAGGCCGAGGTAGCTGGCGTGCCGGGCGGTCCCCTCGTGCGTGAACTCGCTGAACGCGATCTCGGCGACCAGCTCGGGCTTGAGCCAGGTCACGCCGCGGCGGTCCTCGCGCGGTACTTCGGCGGGCGGTTCGGCGCGCTCCAGCTTCTTCATCTTCGCCGCCAGCTCGGCCAGCGTATCCATGGTGAAGCCGGTGCCGACGTTGCCCTTGTAAACGAGCTTCCTGCTTTCGTGCTGCGCGAGCAGCAGCGAGGAGAACGGCCGCCCCTTGGCGCTCGACTTCTTCCAGCCGATCACCACGAATTCCTGCCGCAGGGTGCACTTGACCTTGACCCAGTTGCGCGTGCGCCTTGACGCATACCTGCCGTCGATCGTCTTCGAGATGATCCCTTCCTGCCCGGCCTTGCACATCGCCGTGTAGAGCTTCTCGCCCGCGCCGATCACGTGGTCGGCGAAGTGGATCGGCGGTTCGGCACCGGCGAGCAGGGCCTCGAGCCGTTCCTTGCGCTCGACGTTGGGCAGGCCCGCCAGGTCCTTGCCGTCGAGCTCGACCAGGTCGAAGGCATGGAACGACAGCTTGTCGCTGTCCTTCTGCGATCCGTGTCCGCGCTTGAGCACCGTCTGCAGCGCCGAGAAGCTCGGGTTGCCCTTGGCGTCGTAGGCGACGATCTCGCCATCGATCAGGCACGGCGGCAGGTCGAGCGCCCTAAAGCGCTCTGCGAGCGGCACGAACTTGTCGGTCCAGTCGAGCCCCTTGCGCGTATAGACCTTCACCTGGTCCCCCGCGCAGGCGATCATCGCGCGATAGCCGTCGAACTTGATCTCGTGCAGCCAGCCGTTCCCGGCCGGCACTGCCTCGACCAGCGTCGCAAGCTGCGGGGCGCGGAATTTCGGCGGCTTGCCTGGCCCACGGGCCTTGGGATTGGCCTTCCGGCCCAGCGCCTTGTTGCGCCTAGCGGCCGTGGCCATGACTTCGGTGAACCTGTCGCCGCGCTTGCCCTTCAGCGAGTACTCGCCCTTCTTGTCGCCGGCGATCTCGGCCATCGAGCGCCCTGTCAGCACCGAAGTCAGGCAATGCTCGACCAGCGGGTCGCCTTCCTCGGCGTGTTCGTCGTCGAGCTTCCTCAGCAGCCAGTTCTCGCGCTTCTCGCCGGGCTTGCCCTTGAGTCGGATCAGCAGCCACTCGCCTTTCATCCGCTCGCCGTCGAGCGTGAAGTGCAGGTGTCCGCGCTCGATATCCTTCCAGCTCTTGCCTTCGATCGGCTGCCAGGTGCCGCGGTCCCACAGCATGACGGTGCCGCCGCCGTACTCGCCCGCGGGGATGGTCCCCTCGAAGTCGGCATAGGCCATCGGGTGGTCCTCGGTCCTTACCGCCAGCCGCTTGATCTCGGGATCGGGCGAAGGGCCCTTGGTCACTGCCCAGCTCTTCAGCACGCCGTCGGCCTCGAGCCGGAAGTCCCAGTGCAACCGGCTCGCATCGTGTTTCTGGACGATGAACCTGTTCCCCGCCTTGCTGCTCGCGCGCTTGCCCGCCGGCTCGGGCGTTTCCGCGAAGTCCCGCTTGCGGTTGTATTCGGCGAGCGGATCGGGGGTCATTCCGGCGTCTCGGTCTCGCGCTCGGGGAAGAAGCGCTTCTCGACGAGGCCGAGCAGGGTCAGCATGACCAGCGAGATCGCCGCGCCGATCGCGACCAGCGGCCACTGCCCGGCCCCGCACGCGATGCCGATCACCGCGGTCAGCCAAAGATGCGCGGCGGTGGTCAGGTTCTTGACCTCCCCCTTGCTGAACACGATCAGGCCTGCGCCGATGATCCCGATGAACGCGCCGGTCGCCTCGAAGATGCGCAGCGGGTCCATCCGCTCGCCGTCTAGCTGGTAGTGGAGCGAGATGATCGAAACGGTCATCGCCGCTGGTTCGAGCTCTGTCCACACTGCCAGCCGGCCGTCCGGCGACCAGGTGGGCTGACGCACTTGCAGCCCGGGTGTCTCTTCCAACAGAGGCGAGGCGGTGCCGTCG
>CBHCZH010000161.1:0-7645 GCA_965977975.1 uncultured bacterium | reverse complement strand
AGCCTGCGTATCCTTCCCCCATCAAGGGGGAAGAGGCAATCACTCCGCCCGTAGTGTTGAATGTCGATACGCCCTAGACCCTGTTACAGGGTCTAAGCTCCGGCCCGCCGGAGAATCAGCACCAGGCCCTCGGGCAGCGGTCCTTCATGCGGGAACGGCAGCCGTGTCGCATCGGCGCGCGCGCGATCGAGGATCGCCGGGGTGATGCCCGGTTCGACCAAGATGCAGTCGGCGCTGCCGAGCAGGCGTGCCTGGCGCAGGGTGAGATCATCAGGATCCGAACCGGCGATGGACAGAGTGATCGGTTCGCGCGGTGAAGCTGCCGCCGGATCCCGCAACCAGGTCTCGACCCGGCCCGCGCTTCGGTCGTCGAGCGGATCGAGTGGCCCGCCCTCCTCCAGCGCCGCGTCGAGCACGCGACGCCGGTCGGCAGCATCGGACCAACGCTCGCGCAATGTCGTACGCGCGGCGTGAAGCGCCTCGGCCAGTCCGCCAAGCTTCGGAGGCAACAGCGCTTCGAGCCTCAACCGCAGCTGCTTGGCGAGCCCGGCCGACGCTCCTCCGGTACCGATCGCGACCAGCACAGGATCGCGATCGAGCACGCTCGGCACGGTGAAGTCGCACAAGTCGGGGCGATCGGCGACGTTGACCAGCACGCCCCGCGCCTTGAGGCGTGCCGCCGCCGCTTCGGGCTGGTCGAGCGCGACGAAAGCGAGACGCGCGTCCCTGTCGTCGTCGCCGACCGCGATGCCGCCGGCGCGCCCGACCAGCCGCCGTTTCGCGTCGGCCGCCGCCCCCTCCCCCAGCACGATCACCGGCTGGCCGGCGACCTGGTGGAAGAGCGGCAGAGACTTCATAGCCAGTCGGGGACCCGCTCGGCCGCGGTAATCTCTTCGGGAAGGATGCGGTCGGCGACGACGGCGAACTTGTCGCCGTCGACCATTACCTCGGCAACGAAGCCGCGGCTGTTGTAGCTCGAGGCCATTGTCGCGCCGTAGGCGCCCGCGGTGCGGAACACCGCAAGGTCGCCGGCCTCGACGCCCTCGATGTCGCGGCCCATCGCGAAGGTGTCGCCAGTCTCGCAGATCGGCCCGACGATGTTCGCGCTCATCCGCCGGTTCGAGGGCCGGACCGCTTCGAAATCGTGCCACGCGCCGTACAGCGCCGGGCGCGCGAGGTCGTTCATCGCCGCGTCGACGATCACGAATGGATCGTTGACACCCTTCTTCACTCGGATCACCCGGGTCAACAAGACGCCGGCATTGCCCGCGATCACCCGGCCGGGTTCGAACGTCAGCGTGACGTTCCAGCCTTTGGTCACTCGCGCCACCATGGCCCCATATTCGGCCGGGCTCGGCATCACCTCGGCCGCCTTGTACGGCACACCGAGACCGCCGCCGAGGTCGACGTGTGTCACTAGCTGGCCCGCGCTGCGCAGATTGCCGAGCAGCGCGCCGAGCTTCTCGAATGCCAATTCGAGCGGGCGCAGTTCCGAGAGCTGGCTGCCGATGTGGACCGCGAGGCCGCGCATCTCAAGGCCCGGCATCGCCGCGAGCCGGGCGAATATTTCGGGCGCCCGGCCGATCGGCACGCCGAACTTGTTGTCGGCCTTGCCGGTCGAGATCTTGTCGTGCGTCCCGGCATCGATGTCGGGATTGACCCGCAGCGCGCAGCGCGCGCGCAACCCGCGCGCCGCGGCGATCGCCGACAGCTCGGCGCCCTCTTCCTCGGACTCGAGGTTGAATTGACCGATCTCCGCATCGAGCGCGCGAACCAGCTCCCAATCCTGCTTGCCAACGCCCGAGAATACGATGTCTTCGGCCGCCATGCCCGCCGTCAGTGCCCGCGCCAGCTCGCCGCCCGAGACCACGTCCGCGCCGAACCCCTCGCGCTGCATCACCCGCAGCACGGCCAGGTTCGGATTGGCTTTCACCGCGAAGGCGAAAAGCGCGGGCCCGACGCCGGCGAGCGCCTCGCGGAACACCCGGGCGTGTCGTTCGAGCGTAGCGCGCGAATAGACGTAGACGGGAGTGCCGACCTCCTTGGCGATGCGCGCGAGCGGTACGTCCTCGGCGTAGAGCTCGCCGTTGCGAAGATGGAAATGGTCCATAAGTCCTGTTTGCGCTCAGCCTTCGGGCGGTAAATCGAAGGGATCGTCCTCGCGCTCTTCGCTCTCGCGACGCAGCTCGACGTTGCGCTCGGGCGCAGCCTGCGGATCGAGCACGAGCAGCTCGGTCGCGGTCGGCGGATCGGCGCGGCCGTAAGGCGCAGGAGGCAGCGAAGCGCCCGCGACGGGCTCGAGATCTTTCTGGCTGCCGCACGCGGCAAGGGTGAGAGCGAGCAGCGCGAGGGAAAGGACGCGAGTCATCGATCCATACCTAGCTCTTCGCGCGCTTGAGCGATACGCTTGCGCACTTCGGCGGGTGCGGTCCCGCCGTGGCTCTTGCGTGCCGCGACCGAGGCCTCGACCGACAGGGCAGCGAACACTCCCTCGCCGATCCGCGCATCGATCGCCTGGAGCTCCGAGAGCGAGAGCGCGTCGAGCGCGACGCCCTTGTCTTCCGCCAGCTTGACCGCGGCACCAGTGATATGATGCGCCTCGCGGAACGGCACGCCCGCCTCGCGCACCAGCCAGTCGGCGAGATCGGTGGCGGTGGCATAGCCGAGCTCGGCTGCCTGGCGCATGCGGTCGACACGGAACTCGGACGCCTCGACCATCCCGGTCATCGCCGCGATCGACAGGCCGAGCAGCCCGGCAGCCTCGAACACCGGCGGCTTGTCGTCCTGCATGTCCTTCGAATAGGCGAGCGGAAGGCCCTTCATCGTCACCATCAGCGACACCGCGCAGCCGACGATGCGCCCGGCATGTCCGCGCACCAGCTCGGCGGCGTCGGGGTTCTTCTTCTGCGGCATGATCGAGCTGCCGGTGCTGAGCGCGTCCGGCAGGCGGACGAAGCCGAACGGCTGGCTCGCCCAGATCACGAATTCCTCGGCCAGCCGAGACAGGTGCAGCGCGCACTGGGCGGCTGCCATCAGGTAATCGAGCGCGAAGTCGCGGTCGGACACCGCGTCGAGGCTGTTCGCGGTCGGCGCGTCGAAACCGAGCGCTTGCGCGGTCATCTCCCGGTCGATCGGAAAGCCCGTGCCGGCGAGCGCGGCGCTGCCGAGCGGGCAGCGGTTGAGCCGCTTGCGCGCGTCCGCAAACCGCGAGCGATCGCGCGCCGTCATCTCGTGATAGGCCATCAGGTGATGACCGAGCGTGACCGGCTGCGCGGTCTGCAGGTGGGTGAATCCCGGCATGATGCTTGTCGCATGCTCGTCGGCGCGCGCGACCAACGCCTTTTGCAGCGCTTCGAGTCCGACCTCGGCTTGGTCGATCGCGTCGCGCACCCAGAGCCGGAAGTCGGTCGCGACCTGATCGTTGCGGCTGCGCGCTGTGTGAAGCCGCCCGGCCGCCGGGCCGATCAGCTCGGCAAGGCGGCTCTCGGCGGTCATGTGGATGTCCTCGAGCGCCCAGTCCTCAGGCACACCGTCACGCTCGAACTCGGCGGCGACTTGATCGAGGCCGTGCTCGATCGACTTCGCGTCCTCGCTCGAAACGATGCCGCACGCGCCGAGCATGGCCACGTGCGCCTTGCTCGCGGCGATGTCCTGCCGCCAGAGCGCCTTGTCGAACGGGATCGAAGCGTTAATCTCGCGCATGATCGCGCCGGGCCCTTCGGCGAAGCGCCCGCCCCACATCCGATTGGAGCCCGACATGCCCCGATTTTCCCCGTTCTCGCTCACAATCGCGTTCGCCCTCGTTCTGGCGGGCTGCGATAGGGAAAGCGCGGAAACGGCGCAACCGGAAGGCGCGGCCGCGGAAAGCGGCGAAACGCTGACGGGCAAGGTCGACCGCAGCTTTGCCGGCGAGGCAATCCCTGCGGTCGCGCTGACCGATCCCGAAGGCGCCACGCTTTCGCTCGCCAACCTTTCGGGCAAGCCGGTGCTCGTCAACCTGTGGGCCACCTGGTGCGTGCCGTGCGTGACCGAAATGCCGTTGCTCGACGAGCTCGCCGGCGAGCTCGGCGGCAGCGTCACGGTGTTGACGGTGAGCGAAGACCTGCAGGGCGCCGAGAAAGTCGTGCCGTTCTTCGCCGAGCACAAGTTCGCCAACCTTCCCCAGTGGATGGACCCGAAGAGCGAGCTGGCCGTTCAGTACGGCGGCAGCGCTGGCCTGCCGCTGACGGTGCTTTACGACGCCCAGGGCAAGGAATTGTGGCGCGTCGCCGGCGGATTCGACTGGTCGAGCGCCGAGGCGCGCGAGATGATCGCGGAGGCGAACGCCACATGATCAGCCAGCTCGAGCTCGACCGGCGGCGGATGCTCGGCGGGATCGCGCTCGGGCTGAGTGGGGCGGTGCTGGCGGCTTGCGGCAGCCGCGCGGGAGCCCAGGCCAGCGCGCAGGCATGTGCGGAAATGCCGAGCGAGATCAAAGGTCCTTTCCCCGCCGACGGCAGCAACGGCCGCCCGCGCCCGATCAATGCGCTCGGCATGGAGGGCATCGTCCGGCGCGATATCCGGCCAAGCTTCGCGGGGATGCAAGGCCACGCCGACGGCGCGCCGCTCGTGCTGGAGCTGACCGTGGTCGATGCGGACGGCGGCTGCAGTGCGCTCGCCGGTCACGCCGTCTATCTGTGGCAGAACGACGCCGCCGGCGCCTACTCGCTCTACAATCTGCCGAACACCAATTACTTGCGCGGGCTGCAGGCGGCCGACGACGAGGGCCGTGTGCGCTTCATCGCGATCGTGCCCGGCTGTTACGGTGGGCGCTACCCGCATTGTCATTTCGAGGTGTTCGAAAGCACCGCGTCGGCGCTCGGCGGCGAGCGGCCGCTGCTCGTCTCGCAGCTCGCCTTTCCCGATACGGAGTGTCGCGCGATCTACCGCGACGACGCGCGGTACGGCGAAAGCCTGAGCAACCTCGAGCGCCTGCCGCTGGCACGCGATTTCGTGTTCGGCGATACCGATGCGGCCGGCCAAGTTGTCGCGATGACTGGCGATCCGACGCGCGGTTATCGCGGCAAGGCGACCATCTCGCTCGCGTAAGCAGGCAGCGCGAGGCCGAGGCGGCCCAGCGGCCCTCCGGTAAGCCCCGAGACCATGTTCGTTTGGACGCGCGGTCCGGGCGGGACGCGCGAAAGCGGAGCCAGGATCAGGTCGCGGATCAGTGCCGGCCAAACCGAGTCGCTCTGGTAGGCCGGCGTGAAAAGGGCGGTGAGCCACTGGTAGAGCCGGACGTGCGAGCGGCGCAGCGCGACGGCGGTGGCGAGGCGCGCCTCGAGCGAGCCGCCCTCATTCAATGCCCTGGCGAGCGCCCAGGCATCGAGCAGCGCCATGTTGGCGCCCTGGCCGAGCTGAGGGCTCGCTGCATGCCAGGCATCGCCGATGTGAATCAGCCGCTTGGCCAGTGGCCGGGGCTGCGTGCGATGCGCGTAGCGGGCGAAAGTCAGCTGCGCGGTATCGTCGATCTCCCTGAGCAACCCCGCGCAATCGGGCCACAAGGCTTCGAACTCGCGCTTCCAAGCCGCCAGACCGCGGTCGCGCCAATGGTCGAGCCGATCCGCCCGCAACGACCAGAACAGCGCCAGCTCATTGCGACCGGTGCCGCGCCGCCGGCCGGTCGGCAACACGCCGGCCATGCGCCGCGCGCGTTCGTAGCGTTGTTCGAGCCAGTCGGCGCGGAACGGGCCGCCGTCGGGCCACTCCAGTGTGGTCCACAGCGCGCCATAGGGCAGCCAACCGTTGCCGGCCCGTGCCAGCGGCGAGGCTACGCCAAGCGCGTCGACGACGAGATCGTACGCGGGCGAGGGATCGGATTGCACGAAAAGCAGCCGCCGCCCGCCCTTCGCCAACTCGCTGTCTGCAACTTCGCTCCCGGTGCGGATGGTTATTCCGGCGGCGCAGACCGCGTCGTAAAGCGATCCGAACAAGCTGCCGCGATGGATACCCAGTCCGCACACCCCCTGCGCGGCGAGATCGCCGTAGCGTGCATCGAGCACCGTCTCGCCGTGGGTGTTGCGGCCGTGGATGCGCACAATTGGCGCGGCATGGGCTAGCACATCCTCGGCAAGGCCCAACTCGGCCAGCACGGCTAACCCGGTCGGCTGGATCATCAGCCCCGAACCGATCGGACGCGGTTCCTCGAACCGTTCGTACAGAGTGACGGTATGCCCGTAGCGGTCGAGCAGCAGCGCCGCGGCCAGCCCCGCAATGCCGCAGCCGGCAACGGCGATGTTCAAGTCCCGCGCGACGGTCGTTCAGTCCACGATGGCCTGGTAGACGAGCGTCTCGAATTCCTCGAGCAAGCGAGCGTCGTACGGCCATTTCTGCGTCATCAGGACGGCAACGAGGTCTTCTTCGGGATCCACGATAAAGCGCGTCGTCGCCGCGCCGGTCCAGCCGAACGCGCCCGGCGAGGCGAGGTTGCCCACGGCGGCGGGATCGAGCACCACGGAGACGCCGAGACCGTAGCCGAGGCCCGGAGCGTGAGTCCCGATCGCGGGCGGGAGATGATTGCGGGTCATCAGCTCGACGGTCTTTTCCCCAAGGATGCGAGTTCCATCGAGCTCACCCTTGTTGAGCAGCATCTGCGCGAAACGTGCGTAGTCGGCCGCGGTCGACCACAGGCCGAGCGTGCCCATCGGCTTCTCGGCGAAGCTGTCGTACGTCGAAACGCGCATGTCGATCGCCAGATTCGCCGGCGGGGTTTCGGGCACATCGTGAAGCGTCACAGCCCGTCCGGGCATGTCGCGGCCGACCGCGTAGCCGCTGTCGGCCATCGCGAGCGGGCTAAACAGGCGCTCTTGCAGAAAACGGTCGAGCGGCATCCCGGAGAAATGCTCGACCAAGCGGGCCTGGACGTCGTGGCCGAAGCCGTAGAGCCAGCGCTCGCCCGGCTGGTAGAGAAGCGGCACTTCGCCGAGCAACTCCATTTGATGGACAAGCGAATCGACCTCGCCAACCGTGATCCCTTTCTCGCGATAAAGCCGATCGACCGGCGTCGGGCCGCCCCCGGCGCTTACGCCTAGCGTATGGCGGAACGCGTCATGGATCGTGGGCTTCCGCCGCGGCTCCTCGAGGATCAAGTCGCCTCGGGCGTCGATGCCGGCGAACACCTTCAGGCCATTGAACGCGGGGATGTAAAGCTCGAGCGGGTCGTCGAGCTGGAACTTCCCCTCCTCGTACAGGGTCAGCAAGGCGACGCTGACAACGGGCTTCGTCATCGAATAGATGCGGAAGGCGTCGTCGCGGCGCATCGGCCGCCGGGTGTCGCGATCGGCCAGGCCATAGGCTTCGTGGTGAACGACGCGGCCACGCCGGGCGATCAGCACTACCGCGCCCGGGATACGGCCTTCGGCAATCTCCCCTTCGATGAAGGCATCCAGCCGATCGAGCCGCTCGCTCGCCAAGCCCGCTTCGGCCGGCGTCGCGGTTGGCAAGTCGCTGGCGAGACAGGGCGCGACCGAGGTCGCCAGCAGGACCGCTGCCAGCGCCAGCGCCGGCAACCGACGATGCCGACTCGTCATCGCCCTCTCCCCGTCAGCTCGCGTGGGCGGTGACGGGCTCGAACCGCCGACCCTCTCGGTGTAAACGAGATGCTCTA
>CBHCZH010000160.1:0-7862 GCA_965977975.1 uncultured bacterium | reverse complement strand
CGCCGCCGCCTTGCTTCCGGAAGCGGGGGCGACGGGGCGCGGGGGTTAGACGCTCGCCGTCACCCCTGGCAGGTTGTCCGTAAGGCGCGGGAGCGGAGCTCGTTGAAGGTCCGGTAATGGGTCGCAAGCGGCCTGACCCAGATCGCGCATTGCGGCGACGAACCGCCTGGTTATCGGCTAAGTGATCTCCGCTGAAGTTGCGGGTTACAACAGGCGAGCACGCATGGCCGATTACTCTTTCCACCCGTTGAGCCTGGCCGACGCACCCAGTGCGCTCGCCGTGATGCGGCGCGCGGAAGGCGGGCTTGGCCGGTTGCCCGACGAGATGGACCTCCCGTGGATGGAAGAGGCGCTCTCGGGAGCTCTGGCGGGCGGCGTCGCGATTGGGGCCTGGGAAGCCAACCGGCTGATCGGCATCATAAAGGCGAGCCGCATGCCCTCCGTGCAATTCCAGCACGTGCTCTGGGATTTGACGGTCGCAGTCGACCCCGAATTCCAGGGCCGTCGTGTAGGACAAGGCTTGTTCGCGCAACTCCTGACAAGCGCCCGGTCGATAACTCCGCAAGTCGAGCGGATCGAGCTGGTGGTCAGGGAGGGCCTCACTCACGCGATCCGGCTCTACGAACGTCTCGGCTTCCGCCAGGAAGGCCGCTTCGAACGACGCTTCCGGCTTGCCGATGGGACGTACGAGGCCGATCTCCCGATGGTCCTGTTCTTGTAAAAGGCGAGCGGGGGGCGAGCGTCCTTCCGGTTCAAGGTACCCTGTCGGTTTTGACCAATTGCCGGCTTCCGCGTCGCGTTAAACTGGCACGAATCATCGAAACGGCGATCCCACAGGGAACCGATCGAGGTCGGGGCGCGGATACCGCGCCCTGGACGGAGGAAGCAGATGAAGTCGAAGGGTGGTCAGTCAAAGCACAGGTACCGCCTGGTGCTGGCCGACGATACGAAAGGTTCGGCACAACGGATCGAGCTCGAGGCGCCCAATGCCCTGCGCGCGATGTCGCTGGTGCAACGCTCGCTGAGCGAGCGCGAGGTCGAGCTTTACGAGGACGAAAGGCCCCTCGGCCGCCTGCGCTGGGACGCGCACGGGCTGTGGACCGTGCTGCCGTTCCAGGCCGAAGCGGCCTGAGCGCTGCAAGAGCCTGGCCGCCGCCGGGGCGCGTTCTCTGAGCGCCGCTAATAAGAAACTCCGGAGTCACAGCACTTTTTGCTTCACCCGCCTTTCGGCGTGTGCCTGCTTTCGACCAAAGCAGGCATTGACTTCGCAGCCGCCAAGCCGGCCCGTGACGTTCCACAATGAAACACGCGTTTTGTTCAGACGGCGTTTATCATGCATTGCAGATCATGTCGAAGTCGGGTCGGAGCAACAGGGAGGTGCGACATGCGCGTCTTTTCCATTTGTGCTGCAGCCGTGGCGATCGCCTCTGCGCCAAGCGCTGGTGCGGCCAGCCGCGACATTGAAACTAGCTGGGGCAAACCCGGGGTCAGCCTTTACGATTATCAGGTCGATGCGAACATTTGCGCCAATGCGGCGCTGAGCCTCGACGTTGCCGAGCACCCGGCCACGAAGCAGCTCATCAGGGCTTCGGGCGCGCTGGAAAGCGCCTATGGCCAGGTCGGCCGCTTGCCGCCCAATGCCGTGGGGGAGATATCGGGGGTAGGACCCGACATGAATTGGCTGCGCGATGTCTACCGGGTGGATCAGAGCTTCTACGAGATCAAGGGTATGATGCTCCAAGTGCTCGATGGGTGCCTGACGGGGCTGGGCTACACGGAGTTCACCCTGACCGGCGAGCAGCGGGCAAGGCTGGGCAAGCTCCCGCGGGGTTCGCAGCAGCGCCGGGCCTATCTGCACAGCCTGGCAAGCGATCCTAACGTGCTGAGCCGCCAAGGGGTTGTAGTCCAATAGGCCGGGCCCCCCGACCTGGCGGCTGACCTACCCCGCGAACTTCGATGTGCGTTTCCCGCGCGGTTGACGCCGCGAAGGCGTAATGGGGGTCATTGTCGGTGAGCTTCATCTCGCCTGTGTCTGCTTTCCATCGATAGTGTTGAAAAAGGCGCCCGTCGCGGAGGGCGAGAAACTTTAATGCGCTGATTGCGGCTCAATCGCATGATTGATTCAGAGGCGCAGTCGCCCCGATTCCAAAGCTGCGACGACGGGCAATCAAATTAGGCGCGTCGACTTTTTCAACACAATCCATCTTTAGCGGACAATGGCGTTGGCAAGCGCCATCGCCGCTGCCGGAGCGCGCTCCTTGGCGCCGTTGATCATGAAGGCGAAGACGTCACCCGCCCGCCCGCGGCTGGCGGCGGGATCGCCGGCGTAAGGCAGGCCCTCGGGCGCTTCGCCCGCCTCCCAGGCCCGGCACATCGCCGCGATCCGCTCGATGCCGTCGGGCGGATAGCCGGTCGGCTGGTCCGACGTGAGGTTCTTGCAGCGCAAATAGGCGAAATCGGCGGTGCGGTCGGCGATGCGCACACGGCTTTCCTGCTCGCACCACACGATCGCGATGCCAGCCTTGCGGGCGAGCTCGACGAATTCGGCGCAGGCAAAGCTCTCGTGACCGATCTCGAGCGCGTGGCGCAGCGACAGTCCCTTATGCTCGCGCGGCAGCAGATCGAAGAACGCGGCGATGTCCCCGGCATCGAACTTCTTGGTGCCCATCAACTGCCAGAGGATTGGGCCCAGCCGATCGCCGAGCTCTTCCAGGCCCTGCCCGAAGAACTTCGCCAGGGATTCGCCGGCCGTTGCCAGCACTTTGCGATTGGTGACATAGGACGAGCCCTTGACCGCGAACACGAATCCGTCGGGCGTCTGCTCGCGCCATTTGCGGAAGCTCTCGGGCTTCTGCAGGCTGTGATAGGTGCCGTTGATCTCGATCGCGCCGAGCTGGCGGCTGGCCCATTCGAGCTCGCGCTTCTGCGCCAGCCCTTCGGGATAGAACCGCCCCTTGCGCCAGTCCGGGTAAACCCAGCCGCCGATGCCTGTTCGGATCATTTTGCCGCCCTTTCATCTGGAGGAACCGAAACCCGCGACGCGCGATTCTCTCCGCGAAAGGCGCATAAGGAGCTTCGCATGGCAGTCGAGGCAATCTGGAACGACCAGGTCATCGCGCATAGTGACCGCACGGTGGTGGTGGAAGGCAACCACTATTTTCCGCGCGAGGACGTGGATCCCTCGGTGCTGGAGAAGAGCAGCACCACGAGCGAGTGCCCCTGGAAGGGCACCGCGCATTACTATACGCTCGACCTCGATGGGGAGCGCAACGAAGACGCTGCCTGGTACTACCCTGATCCCAAGCCGGAGGCAGAGCAGATTCGCGACCGCATCGCATTCTGGAAGGGGGTCGAGGTGGTCGAAATCGCCGGCGCCGAGGCGGAGCGCGAGTGAGGGCCGCCAAGGCGCTCATAGAAGCGTTGCGGCTGGTGCCGCATCCGGAAGGCGGCTGGTACCGCGAGACGTGGCGCGCACCTGCGGCGAAGGACGAGCGTTCGCCCGCGACCGCAATCCTGTTCCTGCTTGAGGCGCACCAACGCTCGCACTGGCACAAGGTCGACGCCGCCGAGCTGTGGCTGTGGAACGCGGGCGACCCGCTGATGCTGTCGCTTTCGGCCGACGAGCGGGGACCCGTCGGCGACATCCGGCTCGGTCCCGACGTGCTCGCCGGCGACAACCCGCAATACCTGGTCCAGCCAGGAGAATGGCAAGCCGCCGCGCCGCTGCCGGGCAAGCGCGGCTTCACGCTGGTTTCCTGCGTGGTCGTGCCCGGTTTCGAGTTCGCCGGCTTCACGCTGGCCCCGGACGGATGGCGGCCGGGGGAAGATTAGCTCGACCATTCTGGCGACATTTTGCCCCTTGAAGTTGACGTCGCGTCAACTGGCATAAGGGGCCATGCATGATTCGCTCGACATTGCCGAAGTCGCCCGGTTGACCGGCCTCACGTCGCGCGCGCTCCGATTTTACGAGGCGCGCGGATTGGTCACGCCGCTGCGAACCGCCTCCGGGCGGCGGCATTACGGCCCCGTTGAGCTCGAGCGGCTGCACCAGATCGTGGCGATGAAGCGGGCCGGGCTGACGTTGGCGCAAATCCAGACAATGACCGCCGGGCGCCGCCTCGACTTGCGCGCGCTCGTCGCGGCGCAGATCGAGATCCTGGCCGACCGCGAGCGCGACATTGCCGGCGCCCGGGCGCTGCTCCAATCCATCCTGTCCCGCATCGATCGCAGCGAGCCCATCGATGTCGCGACGTTCTGCTCGCTGATCCGGCAAGGAGAAACGATCATGCCGCAGGACAAGATGAACGAGCTGATGTCGCGCTACATGAGCACGGACCAGAAGCAGGCCTTCGACCAATCGGTCGCGGCTTTGCCGGACGGGTTCGACCACGATGCGCACAACGCCAGGTGGAAGGATCTGAGCGCCCGGATCAAGGCTGCGTTGCCGCTCGATCCGGCCAGCCCGCGGGCGCAGGCTTTCCTCGACGAATGGAACGAGATGATCCGGCCGTTCCTGGCGGTCGCTTCGCCCGAGATGCTCGACGGGGTGAAGGCCTTCCACGAGAACATCGAGGAATGGGACGATGAGGTCGACGCTCCGTTCGACGCCGAAGTCTACCGCTTCCATATCGCCGCGCACGAGGCGCGTGAGCGAATGAGGGGCTAGCCCTCAACGCAGCAATGTCGCTCTACTTCGTCATTCCCGCGAAAGCGGGAACCCACCGAACAGAAGCGGTCGCGCAGCGGCCACTGCCCGGGTCCCCGCTTTCGCGGGGATGACGAAGCGAGGGACGCGACCGCCTTGTTGTCCTACTTCTCCTTGCCCGCCACCCCGTAAGTGATCGCGGCGTTGCGGGTCTTCTGGAAGTCTTCGAGGCTCATGCCCTTGAACGCGGCGTAGATCGCCGGATTGGGCACGCCGGTGACCGCGCCGAGCTTCTCGAGCATGAAGAAGATCACGCCGTAGTGGATCATCCCGATCCAGTCGCGGCGGCGGATCAGGTCGCGCTCCTCGTCGCTGAGATCGGCCGCGGCGAGCGTGGCCTCTTCGTTCTCCTTGAACGCCTTGCGCACGTCCGGATCGGTCAGTGAGTGGAGGAAGTGATTGATCCGGAAGCCTTTGACCGAACGCTCGATGGTGAACGGATAAGTCCCGCCGATGTCCTCGGACCCGTTCCAGTCGCGCATCATCCGCGCGCGCAGCTGCTCGTCGGTCTCGGCCGGCGCCTCGTCGCGCACTTCTTCGAAGATCATGCTGGCAATCGGCGTCATCGAGGGGAGGAAATAGGTCTTGTGGGTGACCTCGACCTCGGTCGCGAGCGCGCCGCGCATCATCATCCACATCACCACTTCGGCCCCTTCCCAG
Source organism: uncultured bacterium (assembly GCA_965977975.1). Lineage (GTDB taxonomy): Bacteria > Pseudomonadota > Alphaproteobacteria > Sphingomonadales > Sphingomonadaceae > Croceibacterium_A. The sequence goes on along the minus strand of CBHCZH010000160.1, from coordinate 2,497 downwards.
CCACCGAGCTCGGCGAGCCGGGTGACGGGGATATCGAGCAGGCTTTCGGGGTCCTGCTCGAGCCGGTCCATGAATTCCATGTCCCACTCGGTGTTGTTGAACCCCGCGCGCTCGCCGTGGACTTGATGGCTGAGGCCGCCGGTGCCGACGATCGCCACCTTGGTGTCCTCCGGGTAGGACTGGATCGCGCGGCGCAGCGCCTTGCCGAACTTCCAGAAGCGCTTCGGCGACGGGCTCGGCACGGTGAGCACCCCGCAGGCGATCGGGATGAGCCTGGCAGCCCAGCCGTCCTTGTCGTGATCGAGCAGGACCGAAAGCGGCGAGAACGCCCCGTGGTCGAGATCCTTGCCCTGGAAATAGGAAAGATCGAACTCGTCGGCGACCATCGCCATGGCGATATGCTGGGCGAACTTCGGATCGCCCTCGATGCGCGGCAGATCGCGCGGGCCGCCGCCTTCGTCGGCCGGGCCGAAGCTCTCGCCGACGCCGAGCGCGAAGTGGCTGTAATGGTCGAAGAACGCGGTCATGTGGTCGTTGTAGATGTAGACAAGCACGTCGGGCTTCTTCTCGCGCAGCCAGGCCTGGACCGGCTCGTAGCCTTCGAAGATCGGCTTCCACACCGGGTCGTCCATCTTGTTCGCGTCCTTGGCGAAGGCGATGGTGGGAGTGTGCGACGTGGCGATCCCGCCGACGATGGTAGCCATGAAAGGACCCTTTCCTCTCCGAGGGAGCCTGTCGCGCCCGCGGTACGATGCCTTTCGCTGATGCCACACGAAAACGCTGCGGAACAGGGGTTCTGTTCCGCAGCGTGAAAAGTTCGTATTCGTGAACCAGGCGGCGCGGCCGCCCGCGCTCAGCTCAGATGCTTGGAGACCGCCGCGGTCATCTTGAACATCGAGATCTGGTCCTTGCCGATCACCTCGCCGAGCTTGGCGTCGGGGTTGATCATGCGCTTGTCGGTCTTGTCCTGCAGGCCGTTGGCCTTGATGTGATCCCACACCTTGGAGGTGACCTGCGCGCGGGTCATCGGGCCCTTGCCGACGACGCCTTCGAGCGCCGGCGACAGCGTTACCGGCTTATTCAGCGCATTGTTCTTGGCGGCCATACTTCAATCCTTTCCTCTGTTGATTTGACGCCGAAGATCACCCCCCGTCGTCGTCTCCCCACTCTAGATCGTCTTCATCGCTGCGGACATAGGTCGCGGTCAAGACCGCAGCAGCGATCACATGCCCTTGCATTGCCTCGATCAAGTCGCCGCGGGTGGCGCCGGGCATGAGCGCCAACGAACGGTCGAGTGCAAACAGCTGGAATACGTAGTCGTGCGGCCCGTGGCCGGTCGGCGGGTCGGGCAGCAGCCATTCGGAGTTGCCGAAGGAGTTCTTGCCGACGCGCGGCGGCGCCTCGCCCTCCAGCAGCTTGCCGCGTTGCGGAGCGAGACCCCAGACCAGCCAATGGCAGAACGGCTCGGGTGTCGGCGCATCGGGGTCCTCGACCACCAGCGCGAGCTCCTGCGCGCCGGCGGGCGGCGCACTCCATTCGAGCGGCGGGGCGACCGCGTCCTCTTCGTCGGCGGTGAAGCTCGGATCGAGCGCTTCACCGTCCTCGAACGCGGCCGAACGCAGCTCGAAGCCGTCGCGATGGAGCAGGTCCGCACCCCCGAGCCGCGCGACCGCCAGCTTGCCGTGGCCTGCGCGCGCATTGCGCAGCACTTTGCCGAGCCAGGCGGGGACTTCATCGAGCATTCGCGGACACTTCTTGCTTTGCACCGGGGTAGAGCGGCGCGTGTGCCCTCGCCTCCGCGCGAAGGCAAGGGCGCGAACCAACGAAACTGTCGAAGGATTTCAGCCGCAACTAACCCGGGGACGGATCATCATGCCGCGCTCGGGGGTTTACCCGGCCCTTCGGCGCACCTGGAACGCTGCGGCCTGCCCGGCCGTTGCTTTCGAAAAGCACCGGAATTCGAGCCATGGCCAAGCGCAAGTGGTCGCAGGACGTGACCGAGCATTCGAACGCGCTCGATCTCGAAGAAGGCGTGTTCACCAAGGACGATCCGGCCGCGGTCGCACGCTCGCTGAAGCGCTCCGCCGAAAGGAGCGAGCGCCGCAAGGCGGATCCGTACCGTTCGGCGATGTCGATGCTGACCTTCTACATCAATCGCGCGGGCAAGGACCTCGACAAGGACCAGCGCCAGGTGCTCGAGGGTGCCAAGGACGAGCTGCTCAAGGCGTTCGGCCGCGAGCCGGCGGAGGCGAAGCCATGATCCGCAAGCTCGCGTCGGGCGAATACCGCCTCTACTCGCGCAAGAAGGACCCCAAGACCGGCAAGCGCCGCAACCTCGGCACGTTCGGCAGCCGTGAAGCCGCGGAAAAGCATGAACGCGAGGTCCAGTACTTCAAGCGGCACTAGGGCGCATCGACATTCACATTGCGCCTTGGCTTTGATCCTCCCCCGTTTACGAGGGAGGTGGCAGCCGCCATGCGGCTGACGGAGGGGGCCA
>CBHCZH010000159.1:0-7876 GCA_965977975.1 uncultured bacterium | reverse complement strand
TCGAGCGTGGCCTTCTGCTCGGCCTTTGCCGGTGGCGTACGGCAGGGCGAGCAGCACGCAATCCGCGCGGCCGTGGTGGAGCGATTCGACAGCATCGCCGCTGGTTTCCTCGCGCAAGTAGAGCCTGAGCTGCGGGCGTTCCTTCCTGAGGCGCGGTAAAATGCGAGGCAGCAGGAACGGGGCGATCGTCGGGATGACGCTCATCCGCAATTCGCCCGCAAGGGGCTTGCCCGAAGCCTGGACGAGATCGGATAGCTCTTCGGCCTCGCGCAGCAGGCGATGCGCCTTGGCGACCACGGCATTGCCGAGCGGCGTGAACCGGACCACCCGCCGGCTGCGCTCGACCAGCGTCACGCCGAGCAGCGATTCGAGCTCGCGAATGCCCGCTGAGAGCGTCGATTGCGAGACGAACGTCGCCTCTGCCGCGCGGCCAAAGTGGCCGTGTTCGTGGAGCGCCACAAGATACTGCAGCTGCTTGATGGTGGGGAGGTAGGTGCTCACTCCGCCGCCTGCTGTTCCGGCTCATCGACGATCCGGGTCATCTTGAGCCTGCCGTTCTCGACACCGAAGCCGAGCCGGCCTTCGACGAGCTCGAGCGCGTCGCGGCCGAACACCTCGTAGCGCCAGCCTTCGAGCACCGGCAGCTTGCGCACACCGGCGGCGAGCGCCTCGAGCTCTTCCGAACGGGTCAGCAGCCGCGCGGCGACGTCGATCTCGCGGGTGCGGATCTTGAGCAGCAGCTTGAGCAGGTCGGCCACGAGCGCGCCTTCCTTGCCGAGCGGGGCGCCACGCTTCGGCTTGTCGGGCAGCTCGTCGTCGGGGAGCGGCTCGGCGCTGGTGAGCACGCGCATCAGCCGCTTGCCGATGTCGTTGTCCTTCCACGCCTGGCTGAGGCCGCGCACCTTGGCGAGGTCCTCCTGCTTGTGCGGCGGATGGCTGGCGATGTCCGCGAGCGTCTCGTCGCGCATGATCCGGCCGCGCGGGATGTCCTTGGCCTGAGCTTCGGTTTCGCGCCAGGCGGCGAGCGCCTTGAGTCGGCCGAGGACCTGCGGATTGCGGCTCGGCGCGCGGATGCGGTGCCAGGCAATCTCGAGATCGTTGGCATAGTTCGCCGGGTCCGCGAGCTTCTCCATCTCGGCGTTCAGCCACACGCCGCGGCCCGATTTGATCAGCTTCTTGAGCATGCGCGGGAAGATCTTGGCGAGATAGGTGACGTCGCCGATCGCGTACTCGATCTGCCGCTCCGTCAGGGGGCGGCGGCTCCAGTCGGTGAAGCGCGCGCCCTTGTCGATCGTCTTGCCTAGCCACGATTCGACCAGGTTGGCATAGCCGATCTGCTCCGACTGGCTGATCGCCATCATCGCCACCTGGGTGTCGAAGATCGGGTGTGGGGTCTTGCCGGTGAGGTTGTAGATGATTTCGACGTCCTGCCCGCCGGCGTGGAAGACCTTAAGCACGTCCTCGTTGTTGCAGAACAGCTCGAGCATCGGGGTGAGGTCGATGCCGTCGGCGAGCGGATCGATCGCGGCGGCCTCCTCCTCGTTCCCCAGCTGCACCAGGCAGAGGAGCGGGTAATAGGTGTTCTCGCGCATGAACTCGGTGTCGACCGCGACGAACTCCGATTTCGCCAGCCTCTCGCAGAGATCGGTCAGCTCCTCGGTGGTCGTGATCAGCGGGTGTATTTTCATCGGTACTTTTCTATAGGGCGCATCGTGATCGCCGAGCGGGCGGCTTGACAGGGGCGGTCCCATTCCCTGTTAGCGCCGGCTCCCTAGCGTCATAACCCGCGAAACGGAAAGAGTCTCCGATGCACGCCTACCGTACCCACAACTGCGCCGCGTTGCGGCTTGAGCATGGCGAGCAGACCGTCCGCCTGTCGGGCTGGGTGCACCGCAAGCGCGATCATGGCGGTGTGTTGTTCGTCGACTTGCGCGATCACTATGGGCTGACACAGATCGTATGCGATGCGGATTCGCCCGCTTTGCCGGTGCTCGAGGCGTTGCGGCTCGAGAGTGTCGTGACCATCGACGGCGTCGTTAAGACGCGTGCCGAAGGGACTGCCAATCCGAATCTGCCTACGGGCGAGGTCGAGGTCTATGCGCGCGAGGTTACTGTGCAGAGCCGCGCCGACGAGCTGCCGATGCCGGTGGCGGGCGAACAGGAATACCCCGAGGACATCCGCCTCAAGTACCGCTTCCTCGATCTGCGGCGCGAGAGCGTTCACGCCAACATGATGCTCCGCAGCCGGGTCATCGCCAGCCTGCGGCGGCGCATGACCGAACAGGGTTTCACGGAGTTCCAGACGCCGATTCTGACCGCCTCGAGCCCCGAGGGCGCGCGCGACTACCTCGTCCCGAGCCGGGTCCATCCGGGCAAGTTCTACGCGCTCCCGCAGGCGCCGCAGATGTTCAAGCAGCTGCTGATGGTCGCGGGTTTCGACCGCTACTTCCAGATCGCGCCGTGCTTTCGCGACGAGGACGCCCGTGCCGACCGTTCGCCGGGCGAGTTCTACCAGCTCGACTTCGAGATGAGCTTCGTGACCCAGGAAGACGTGTTCCAGGCGATCGAGCCCGTGCTCGGCGGCGTGTTCGAGGAATTCGCCAAGGGCCGCGCGGTGACGAAAACCGGTGAATGGCCTCGCATCCCATATAAGCAGGCCATGCTCGAGTTCGGCTCCGACAAGCCCGACTTGCGTAACCCGTTGCGCATTGCCGGCGTCACCGGCCACTTCACGAAGTCGGGCTTCGGCCTGTTCGAGAAGATCGCCGGTTCTGGCGGCGTCGTTCGTGCGATTCCTGCGCCAGGGACCGCGGACAAGAGCCGCAAGTTCTTCGACGACATGAACGACTGGGCGCGTGGCGAGGGCTTTGCGGGGCTCGGCTATGTCACCTGCAAGGGCGGTGAGTTCGGCGGTCCGATCGCCAAGAACCATGGCGAGGAGGGCATGCAGGCCCTTTACGCCGAGCTCGGTCTCGGACCGGACGATGGCCTGTTCTTCGCCGCGGGGAAGGAAGCCGAAGCGGCGCGCCTCGCCGGTCTCGCCCGAACGCGCGTTGGCGAGCAGCTCGAATTGCTCGAGGACGCGTACCGGTTCTGCTGGGTCGTCGACTACCCGATGTTCGAGTATGACGAAGACCTCGATAAGATCGATTTCAGCCACAACCCGTTCTCGATGCCGCAGGGCGAGCTCGAAGCGCTCGAGAGCCAGGATCCGCTGACCATCCTCGCCTGGCAGTACGATATCGTCTGCAACGGCATCGAGCTGTGCTCGGGCGCGATCCGGAATCACCGCCCGGACATCATGTACAAGGCGTTCGCGATTGCCGGATATACGCAAGAAGAGGTCGACTCGAGTTTCTCGGGGATGATCAACGCTTTCAAGTACGGCGCACCCCCGCATGGCGGCGCCGCGCCGGGGGTCGACCGGATCGTCATGCTGCTCGCCGACGAGCCTAACATCCGCGAGGTCACCGTCTTTCCGCTCAACCAGAAGGCGGAGGACCTGCTGATGAACGCGCCGAGCGCGGTCAGCCTCAAGCAGCTGCGCGAGCTCCACATCCGCCTGGTCGACCCGCCCAAACCGAGCGCAGCCTGAACTATCGGAAATTGTTGGCTTCCTTGTCCGAGGCGATATGTTGCGGGCCGGGAGGATCTGCCGCATGAGCGTTTCCGAAAATCCGCCGTTTGTCACCTCGCGCCGTGCCACGCTGGCGATGCTGTCGTCGACCGCCGTGGTCGTCGCTTGCAGCGGCGGCGGGGGCGGGGGCGGAACGCCGACACCATCTCCCACCCCGACGCCGGCCCCGACTCCGACGCCCCCGCCGGTGAACGGCCCGGCGTGGTTCGGCTACGGTCGCGACGCGCAGCACACTGCGGTAAGCGAGATCGCCTCGCAGAACCTCACGCAAATCGCCTGGTCGTCCGCCGTCGACCTCGCGCCGCAGTACACCGCGAGCGGGGCGCTGCTCACGCATTACGGCTCGCCGGTGGTGACGACGAACAACACGGTGGTGTTCCCGGTCAAGACGACCGCCACCGGCGCTTACCGGGTCGAAGCCCGCAACGGCGCGACCGGCGCGCTCGTGTGGTCGGCGACCACCGACTACATTCTTCCGCCGCGTAACTGGATTCCGCCGTACAACGTGCTGCTCGCGCCGCAGGGCCGGCTCTATGCGCCGGGTTCCGGGGGCAAGCTGCTGGTAAGGCCCGACGCGGTTTCGGCGGCGGGCGCGTTCGCCACGCACGTGTTCTACGGCGCCGCGGCCTACAACGCCAATCCCGCAGCGTTCGACACGACCGTGTTCATCAACACGCCGTTGACCAGCGATGCGCAGGGCAACGTGTTCTTCGGCTTCCATGTCACCGGGGCGAACCCGGCGAACCTCGTGAGCGGCATCGCGCGCATCGCGCCCGACGGCACGGGCATCTGGGTCAGCGCCGCCGCGGCGGCTGCCGATGCCGCGATCCAGAAACCGGCGATGAATTGCGCGCCCGCGCTCTCGAACGACGGCACCACGGTCTACATCGCGGTCAACACAGCCGTGACGCCCGGCGTGACGCAGCGGGGCTTCCTGCTCGCGCTCGACAGCACGACGCTCGCGGTGCGCGCCCGGGTCGCGTTGACGGACCCGAATCTGAATGCCCCGGCGCGGATCAGCGACGATGCCACTTCCGCGCCGGTCGTCGGCCCGGACGGCCGCGTGTTCTACGGTGTGCTCGAAGCGCAGTTCCCGACGCACAACGCACGCGGGTGGCTTCTGCAGTTCGATGCGCAGCTCAACTCGGCTGGCGTGCCGGGCAGCTTCGGCTGGGACGTGTCGCCGAGCATTGTTCCCGCGACGATGGTGCCGTCCTACGCCGGGCCCTCGACTTACCTGCTTGCGCAGAAATACAACAACTACCGGGGGGTAGGTACCGGCGACGGGCTCAACCGGATGGCGGTGCTCGACCCGCGCGCGAGCCAGGCCGATCCGGTCGTCCCGAGCGTGCAGGTGATGCGCGAAGTGATCACGGCCCTAAGCCCGACGCAGGACGGCAACACGACCGGGCGTACCGAGTGGTGCATCAACACCATGGCGGTCGATCCGCAGCGCCAGTCGGTTCTTGCCAACAACGAGGACGGCATTCTCTACCGCTGGAACCTCGCGACCAACACGCTGTCGCAGAACCTGCGGCTGACGAATGGCCTCGGCCAGGCGTATACGCCGACGCTGATTGGTGCCGACGGCGGGGTGTTCGCAATCGGCAACGCGATCCTGTTCGCCGTGCGTGCGAGCTAGAATCGGTGCCTCGGTCGGACGAGTTCGCCCGCGACGCTGTCGAATGTTGGCGCCGACCGCTCCGCGCTAGTCGGGACAAGTGTGATCGGATACTTCGCCCCGGCCCACCTTCAAAAGGCACGTCCGCCCATCAGTATCCACGCGATAAGTGAGGGTTTCGGGTCGGGTGATGTATTCCTCGTAGTTCAGAGTCTTGATCGACTGGCCGAGAGTTATGATCCAGTAGGGTCTCTCGCCATCCCGGTGGAAGTAGGCATAGACTTGCTCTTGGCTTGTGTAGGTCACGGCCCGGTTGCGCCGCTGCATGTCGGCATCCCTGGTGTTGGGATGGCTGCCTTCCGGTGCCGCTTTTTCGGCTTGGGTATGAGTAATGTAGAGCGCAGCATCTGCCACGCGGCGAAATGCTGCGATCTGCGCTCGTTCGCGCGCTTCGCCGGGCGGCATTACACCGGGGGCTATGCCGATACTTCCCTGCGCAAAAATATCCCATGGTCGCAGTTTCAGGCCATACTGATCGAGGCGACTGTTCGGAAAGCAGAGTTCCGGCGTGCCGGAATATGGCTCGGCCAGGATGATCGTTCGGCACCAGCTCGTCCAGCCGGAGCGCCATGCACCTAGCCTTGCTGGTGGATCTTGGCGCGACGATTGTATCAGGTAGCTTTCGGGCACGAGCGAACGTAGCGGCCCGTTCACCGGACCGAATACCACGTTCGGCACATTATCGAAGATGCGCGGATTTCCGCTGAACGCGATCGGTGCAGTTTCGCTCACGGCAAGCCACTGTACGGGTTTCGGATTCCGAGCGGGCCAGCTGGGCCAGAACGGGTCAGTGCCTGTCAATATCGCAGCGCGAACGACATATGTACCGATCTCGCCATTGTCGCACAGCATGGGCAAATCCGCAGGGGCGCACCAAGTGCTTTTTCCGTCCCACTGCAGCACCGTCGTGCCTGATGGTGCCGACGCGGCAAAATCGGGCACGATTGCGCCGTTCGGACCCGCGTACTGCCACCGCTCCCCGGCCGCTGCGCCATTTCGGACCCACAACCGGATATAGGCGCCTTCCGGGAGATTACGCCACTTTAGCCTCAGCGTGACTGACGTGCCGAGCGGCCGCCTTTCAGGCCCGCTGCGCTCGACGCAGATGGCGGGCCGCGTGTCCGATCGATTTCGGCCGCAAGGCGTGACGATTTCGGGTAACCATATCTGCCGCTCCCGTTCGATTTCGGCAGCGCGACGAGCCGCAGCATTTTCCTCATACCGCTGCCGCTCGTGCTTCCTGTCCAACTCCGCATATTGCGCCCTGCTGCGCTCGCGTTCGATCCGTTCAGTCTGCAATGCCAACCCCAACGCGTCGCGGGAAACCGGCCCGCGCTGCTCCGCAACGAACGCGGGCATTCGTGTGAGAATCGCGCCGGTGGCAACGGCTGCAGCGACAAGCACGGCGATGATAATGGCGTACCGCGGATTCATGATGATGAGCCGAGTAGTTCGACTGGATTGAAAAGATGTTATCCACCGCCGTGAGGTTTCCTGGCATGTCGCCGGCGAAACGGATCGCTGAAGCGCGCGTCCGTCGTAAGAGCTGCATCGGTTAGCGTCATCAGGAAGGCCACGAGCGCCGCGCGATCGTCCCCGCTGAGGTTCAGGTGCTGAGGCCGACCGTCCTGCCGCAAGCGGGGATCGAGCGCCGGGCCGTCCTGGATGCCATGGTCGTAGAAGTCCACCACCTCCTCCAGAGTCGCGAAGCGCCCGTCGTGCATGTAAGGCCCGGTCAGTCCGACGTTGCGCAGCGAGGGCGCCTTGAATAGCCGTGTCTCGCCGGCGTCGAGGCCGTTACTGCGTGCGTCCGCGGCAAGGGCGAAAGTCGGGGGAATGTGGCACGAGGAGCAGCCTGCGCCTCCTTGTCCGACCCGCGTCATGAACAGGTGACGGCCGCGGTTTTCTTGCCTTGTGAAGTTCGGCAGGTCGACATCCAGCGCGCGGTTCGGCGCAGTGGGCGAGAAGACCTGCGCGTAGCCGATGTCCCACTTGCTCGAGCTGGAGATCATCGCGCGCACGAACTGGGCGAGCGCCTGCTGGATGCGCGGCTCGGTGATCGCGGGACTGCCGAACGCCCAATCGAACAGTTCGGGATAGTAGCCGATAGCCTCCATCTTGCGGATGAGGTCGCCGAAGCTGCCTGCGGCTCCGCCCCAGCCCATCTCGACCAGGCTGTGGAACGGCTGGCTCGCCTGAGCCTCGACGCTGGCTGCGCGCCGGTCCCAGAAGGCGGTGCCGGGCTGCCAGTAGCGCAAGTTGGCGAGCCGCATCGCGTGGGCATCGGTGGTGGCGGCGCCGATGATCCCGTTACTGAAGCGCATCGAATCGGTGAAGCCCAGCGCCTGCCGGTGGCACGACGCGCACGAGGCGTGGTCGTTGGTGCTCAGTCGCAGATCGTAGAACAGCACCCGCCCGAGCTTTGCCACTAGATCGTTGACTGCGTTGGATTCGGGGCTGTTTTACATCGCTGCTACCGTATCGTCGATTTATGAAGGATATTCCGGTGCCGAATAATTTGCCACATTCGCGAAGTCGATAGTAGTGTATTCCGCGAT
>CBHCZH010000158.1:0-7880 GCA_965977975.1 uncultured bacterium | reverse complement strand
TATCGCCCCAGGCGGTCCGCTGCTCGACCTTCTAGACGGCGGAGCGCTCGCCGGCACGCAGCCGCGCCACACGGTCCAAGTCAACGGCGGCCTATTCTACGCGGGCTTCGGCACTCAGATCAACGCGCGCTACATCGGCAGTTCGCGGATCGACGGGAGTGGCCTGCCGGGCAGCACCGACCTGTTCTTCGACGATCTTGCAACGTTCAACCTGCGCGTTTTCGCCGACCTGAACCAGCGCACCGGGCTGATTGAGAAGGTGCCGTTCCTGAAGAACACGCGTATCACATTCGCCGTAAACAACGTCTTCGATGCGCGCCAGCGAGTTACCGACGACACCGGCATGGTGCCGCTGCGCTATCAGCCATTCCTGATCGACCCGGTCGGGCGGTTCTTCGAGATCGAACTGCGCAAAGTGTTCGGTCCGGGCGGTGGCGAGGGCGGAGCCCGCGTTTCGGGCGGCGGCGGTTAGACCTGAACCCTAGGTTGCTGTCGACGTCGGCTCGTGAGCCGGAGTCGCTCCGTATAGCGCGCGGCGGTAATTCTCGGCGACCCTCGCGAGCACCGGCGCTTCCCCCTTGGGGCGACGCACGGACCGAACCGGGTGGTCCGGCCGCGGCAAGCGCAGTCCGTCGACAAGTTGGCGCAATTCGCGCAAGTGAGTCGAGCGCGGCGTACCAGCGTCGGGCAACAGCCGGAGATCGAACTGGGTCATCCCGAACGCCAGCAACTCCCGATAGCTGACGCTTTCGCTCAATCCAGCGATCGTGCGAAAGCCGATGTGGCGCGCCATGGTGGCGAGGTTCTGGTCGACTGTCGCGATCATACGGCGCTCACAGTTGCGGACCCGGTTTTTGGCCACGACCCAGTCGAACGAGGGCTCGCCGCGCTCGAGCCGTTCCTGGCGAAGCGCGGCGACGACTTCGGCGAACGGTCCTGCCTGGCGGAACCGGCGGCTAACCGGATTGATCCAGCCGAGCGCGTCGAGATCGGTTGGAGAGCAGTTGACCGGAGTCACTAGTGTGTTGGCCATTGCGATGGCTCGTCGCGCAGTCGGCGAGTCATGCCCGGCGAGATCGATCAGCACGAAATCGCAATCGCGGCCCATGCGCTCGATGTCTTGCGTCAGCAACGCGCCGCTCTGCTTGTCGAGCACCACATGCTTAGGCTGCGGCAGGTCGATCCGCAGCGTCCGCGCGGTAGCATCGCGAGCTTCGAGCAAGCGGTTGAGCGACTGTTGGCGCCGGTCGCAATCAACCACCAGCACGCGCGTGCCGAGGTGGGCCAGGGCAATCGCGCAATGAAACGCCAGCGTGGACTTGCCCACGCCTCCCTTTTCGTTTGCGAAAGTAATCACGTGTCCGTGCGGTCGACGGCGCGTAGCCAAGTCGCGCATGACGACCGACGGATGCTCGTCGCGCGGCCGCTCACCCCCTGTGGCGTCCTCATTGGCAAAGAAAACGCTAGTTTCCACGCCGTCCAGCGTCATCAGCCCCACCCCCCATCTTGGATGGCGAATCGCCCGTGTCTTCCACTGTGGATATCTAGTGGATTAACCTTGATTCACCAAGGCGACTCGTGCGCCAGGTTCATTACGGCACGAAGACTCGCCGGTCCGGAATTTCGCCTTCTTCTGCGATCTTTGGGCAATTGTTAGCGCTATCAAAGAGTTGTTCTCGCAGCGCCGGAACGAGCGCGCGAATTGAGAGGCCGAGCGGTCTCAAATTAACCGTTTGCCGCGTGTCGAAAATTAGCTCGTCATCCCGGCTCGCGCCGGGATGACGACCGCAGGATACTTTCCTATCTCGCGCAACATGGCCCGCACGCCCGCCGGATCCCCGCCGCACCCGAAAGGCGCCGAGCGTTTCCACGAGGAGCGCGCGGCTTACACCGTGCGCGGCTCTGGTGCGCAGCCTGACATCGCGGCGGGAGTCGCCGCGATCCGCGAGGTCGTGCGCACGCTTAAGCCGAAACCCGGAGTCTACCGCATGCTCGATGCGCGCGGTGACGTGCTCTACGTCGGGAAGGCGCGTGCGCTGAAGAACCGTGTCGCGAACTACTGCCAGGTCGCCAATCTGTCGGGCAGGCTGCAGCGTATGGTCGCGCAGACGCGCGGCATGGAGATCGTCACCACCAACTCCGAAGCGGAGGCGCTGCTGCTCGAAGCGCAGCTGATCAAGCGCTTCCGCCCGCCGTATAACGTGCTGCTGCGCGACGATAAGTCGTTCCCGTTCATTCTGCTGCGCGCCGGCCACGATTTTCCGCGGATCATGAAGCATCGCGGCGCGAGGAAGTTCAAAGGCGATTATTACGGCCCGTTCGCCAGCGCCGGATCGGTCAACACCACGATCAACGCGCTGCAGAAGCTGTTCCTGCTGAGGTCCTGCACCGACAGCTTCTTCGCACGGCGCGATCGGCCGTGTCTGCTTTATCAGATCAAGCGCTGCTCGGCCCCCTGTGTCGGGAGGATCGACGAGGCGGGTTACGCGCAGCTCGTCAGGCAGGCCAAGGACTTCCTTGGCGGCAAGTCGGGCGCGGTTCAGAAGGAGATCGAGGCGCAGATGGCGCGCGCCGCCGAAGCGCTCGACTACGAGACCGCGGCGATCCTGCGCGACCGGCTGCGCGCGGCGACCTTCATCCAGGGCAGCCAGGCGATCAACGCCGAAGGGGTCGGCAACGCCGACGTGTTCGCGCTTGCCTCAAAGGGCGGCCAGGTCGCGATCCAGGCGTTCTTCGTCCGCGGCGGGCAGAACTGGGGCCACCGCGCGTTCTTCCCGAGCCACACCCAGGGCGTCGAGGAGGACGAGGTGTTCGCCCGCGTGCTCGCGCAGTTCTACGAGGAAGTGCCGCCGCCGCGCACGATCCTTGTCGACCGCGAGCTTGCCGAGCGCGAGCTGCTCGAGCAGGCGCTGTGCGAGGCGGCCGGGCACCGCGTCGAGATCAGCGTGCCCCAGCGCGGCGACCGGCGACGGCTGATGGAGCAAGCCAGCCGCAATGCCGCCGAAGCGCTCGACCGCCGCCTCGCCGAGACTGGTACCCAGGCGCGCACCTTGCGCGAGCTGACCGAGTTCCTCGAGCTGCCCGAGGAGCCCCGCCGGATCGAGATCTACGACAACAGCCACGTCCAGGGCGCCAACGCGGTCGGCGCGATGGTCGTGGCCGGGCCCGAGGGGTTCCTCAAGAACCAGTACCGCAAGTTCAACATCAAGACCGCGCAGACCAACGACGACTTCGCGATGATGCGCGAGGTCATGGGTCGACGTTTCGGCCGCGCGATCGAGGAGGACCCCGACCGCGACGGCGACACCTGGCCAGACCTCGTGCTGATCGACGGCGGCAAGGGCCAGTTGTCGAGCGTGCGTGAGACGCTCGAGGACTTGGGCATCCAGGACGTGCCGCTGATCGGCATCGCCAAGGGTCCGCACCACGGGCGCGAAGGGCGCGAGGTGTTCCACTTCCCCGACGGGCGCGAGAAGACGCTGCCGGTCAATTCGCCGGTGCTGTTCTACCTCCAGCGCCTGCGCGACGAGGTCCATCGCTTCGCGATCGGCGCGCACCGCGCCAAGCGCAGCCGCGCGATCACCGCCAGCCCGCTCGACGAGATCCCCGGCATCGGCCCGGCCCGTAAGCGCGCGCTGCTGCTGCACTTCGGCACCGCGGGAAAGGTGCGCGCCGCCGCGCTCGAAGACCTGCAGCGCGCGCCGGGCGTGAGCGAGGCAGTGGCCCAGGCGGTTTACGACTTCTATCACCCGAGCGGCTAGCCAAGATGAGCACGGACATTGCCTTCGCCGAGACGCGCGACGAGATTGCCGCGACCTGGCCGGTCATGCACCAGCTGCGCCCGCACCTCGATGCCGAGGCCTATCTTGCGCAAGTGCTGCGCCTGCAAGCGGAGTGCGACTTCAAGCTCGCGTGCATGACCATCGACGGCGCGGTCGTCGCCGTGGCCGGGCTGCGGTTCGGCGAATGGCTGCACGGCGGCCGCTACCTCGAAATCGAGGATTTCGTGACCGGCGAGCAATGCCGCTCGCGGGGCTACGGCGGTGAGTTCTTCGACTGGATCGTCGCGCTCGGCCGGGAAGCGGGGTGCCGGCACTTGCGGCTCCTGTCCGGCGTTCAGCGCGAGGCCGCGCACCGCTTCTATCGCCGCAAGGGCATGAGCCTCGACGCCTATTACTTCTCGCTCGACCTCTGATGGCTGGCGGTCTCGAGCGGCTGAAATCCTGGGCGCGCGCGCTGAAGCGCGATGTAGTGGCGCTCTGGATCGCCGCGCGCGACTCGCGCACGCCGCTCGCGGCAAAGCTGACGGCTGGAGCCGTGGCAGCTTATGCCCTCTCGCCGATCGACCTGATTCCGGATTTCATCCCGATCTTCGGTTATCTCGACGACCTGCTGCTGGTGCCGGCGGGCATTTGGCTGGCGGTGCGGCTGATCCCGGCCGATTTGTTGGCGCAATTCCGTGCCGCCGCCGCCGCTCGCGAGCGGCCGCGCTCGCTGGTCGGCGCCGCTCTCATTATGGCGCTCTGGCTCGCGGCCGGCGGCACCCTTGCGTGGCTCTGGCTGGGCTAAAGCTCGAGGTAACCCAACGTGCTTAACCTCAACGCAACGGATTCGCCGGTATGCGGCGGTTTCGCGAGGAGAGGGGAGATCTCGGCGCCGTGAAACAGGACACTCCGACGGCTTGGCCGCTCGACTTGCAGGGCTCGGAGCATCCCGAGACCGCGCGATTGCGCCTGGGCAAGGAAGCGATCGATCAGCTGCTCGCAATCAAGCGCGAGAGCATGGACAACATCTACAAGTACATCAATGACCTGGTCGACAAGGCCAAGGACGAGCTCCAACACGCCCGGTCATCGAGCAACGATCACCGCAAGATATTGCTGACGCAGCATATCGACGAACTGATCGCCTATCTGCACGGCCATAACATCGAGCTCGACCCGCCGCGGCACTCGCTTACCGAAGGCGACAAGAAGGGCACCCGTTCCTACGTCCTTGACGACGTTTCACGGTTCTTCGGCCAAGTCCGCTGCGTCGTCGACCAGTGGCACTCCAATCACCTCGCCAAAGTACTTACCGAAATCACGATCCTGCAGAACCTGCAGGAGCGGAACTCGCGTTCCCGGAAGGCGCTGGCGCAGGACTAGGTTCGGGCTGTAGCGACCGGTTGAAACGGCCTTGCGCCCGAAAAGGCGGGGGAACCTTTCCGGGCGCTGTAAGGAGGCCGGGGAGAAACGCCCTCTCCCGGCGTTCGGCTCAGCGTCACTCGGCCTCGTTGGCCGCTTCCTGCTGCTCTGCGATCCGTTCGATCTGACCTTCGCCCATCACGGAGACGAGCCCGCGGCCGTTGGCCTGGAAGTTGCTCGCGGGTAGCGCGGCCGTCTCGCCGTCGACATTGACGAGTAGTTGCTGGACGTTGCCGCGGGCGTCGGCGACGACCTGCCGGACTTTGCCGATCCGGTCGCCGCTGGCATCGAAGATCGGCGTACCGCGCTCGATCGCGAACGCGCCCTGGCCCTGCGCGGCGAGGCTGCCTGCCATGGCCAGCGGGCCGGAAGCGGCCGAACCCGAGCCGGCCAAAGCACCCGACGCCGAGCCCTGTACACTTCCGGCGAGAGCGCCGGCCGTGCCGACTAGGCCTTGCGCTGCGCCCTGGCCTTGCGCTGCCGCGCCTTGGGCCGTGCCGCGCGCCTGCCCGGCCACCGAGCCGGCGGTCTGCCGTACCGCGTCGGTACCGATGAGCTGCGCCGAAGCCGAGCCGCCGCCCGAAGCCGAGCCGCTGGCCCGGCCGCTGGCGTTGGTGGACCCTGTGGGTCCGGTCAGACCGCTGGTGAGCCCGCCCGTCAGGCTGCCGCTGCCTTGGCCTTCGGCGTCAACCCGGCCACTGCGCCGGTCGGCTCGCGCCGACCCGCGTGCGTTGCCCGTGCCCTCGATCGTGCCGCGAGTTGTGCTAGTGATGCTGTCGGTGGTCGAGCCCATGGTGCCGGTACCGCCAAGCGTGCCGCCGAGCGATCCGCCGATGGCCCCGCCGAGGTTGCCGCCGAGCGCGCCTCCGCCGCCACCGAGCAGCTGGGCCTGCGCGGGCGCAGCGATAAGAGCGAGTGCCGTTCCGGCAATTAGAATCCGTTTCATGAGAATACTCCTCTGCTTTCACGCGGGCATTTCGGGCCCGCTCGAGGAGAAAACGGGTGGTGAGGTCGACTTAATCCCTCATCCAGTCGTTTTTTTAGGATCGGCGCGCGCAACCCCGGCACAAGACGCCGCGCCCATACTGCGGATCGGCTCCGCGCGGGCCCAGGTCCTCGGCTTCGCGGTCGAGCGCGGCACGCCAGTTGCCGCCTCGTTGCAATGCCGCGGCCGTGCGAGCGGCGACGAGCGGCACCGCGTACGAGGTGCCGCGCACTCTCGTCCATTTGCCCGAGCGGCTGCGTGCGGCGATGTCGGCGCCAGGCGCTGCGTAGTCCAGGTGCGCCGCGCGGCCCGCCTCGATCAACGCGCGGCCGCGGCCATCAATCCCGGTCACCGCCAGCACGCCGGGATAGGAGGCGGGATAGGCGGGCGGCGCGGCCGGCCCGTCGTTGCCGACCGCGGCGACCACCACCACGCCCTGGCGCTGTGCGGCGGCGATCGCTCGGGCAACCGCGGCATTGTTCGGCCCGCCGAGACTGATCGAGATTACTCGCACGCCCCCGCCGGTCAGCCAGTCGAGCGCACGAACCATCGCCAGCGCGTTGCCGCCGGCCGGATCGGTGCCGTAGATGTCGGCTACGCGCAGGTCGCGCGCGCCGGCGTTCGCGAGCAACGAAGCAACCGCGCTGCCGTGATTGCTGGCAACCGGAGCGCCGCGCGCGAAACCGCGCATCGCCGCGACCGTCTGGCCCGGGCCCGGGGCCCCGTCGATGATGCCGATTGGGGCATTGATCGGTGTCGCCGCGGCACTGGCCGCTTGCATCACGGGAAGCGCGCCGCCGCCGCTCTGGAAATGAAGGCTGTCGGGGGCGATCTCGGCTCCCGGTGCCACACGCCGCAGCAGCGCCTCGCCTTCGGCCAGCGAGACGCCGCGCGGCAAGGTCAGCCGCACGACCGCGAGGCCCAGGCTGCCGAGCTCCTCGCGCTCAACCGCCACGAACCCGGCGGCTTGCGCCGCCGCGAGTGTAGCCGGAGCCGGGTCGAGCAACAGCAGTTCGCCCCGTCGCGCCGGGGCGCCGCGGCTGTCGAGCTCGATCGTCTCGCGATTACGTCTGACCAGTCGTTCGATCCGCTCGGTGCGCAATTCAAGCAGTCGTTCTGCCGTAGCCGCCACTCGCCCGGTGATATCCGAAACAGCGCTGTCGACCGGCAATTCGGGCAGGCCCACTGGCGGGACGCTCACCGGCGGAAGGCCGACCCCGGGCAGCGAGAGCTGTGCCGCCGCGGGCAGCGACAGAAGTGCGGCGCCAAGGACCGTCAGGATCGGAGCTACGCGCATTATCGCCAGTTCTGATTTTTCACCTTAAGCATGGATGAAACGCACGGGGTGGTCCGTTTAATGCACGAAAGAGGCCGATCATAGCGGGGGATAGCTTCGAGGACGGCGTTCTGGCGCTGCTGCCGCGGCTGCGGCGGTTCGCCGCTGGCCTGGCGCGCAATCCCGCCGATGGCGACGACTTGTGCCAGGCCACGGTCATGCGTGCGCTCGACAAGCGCGCGCAGTGGCAGCCGGGCACGCGGCTCGACAGTTGGATGATGACGATGATGCGCAATATCTGGATCGACGAGCAGCGCGCCCGCATTCGCCGCGCCGAAACCTTCGTCGCGGAGGAAGCCGGTGTCGGGGTCGGCGCGGGCGGCGGCCAGGAAGAGGCCGTCGAGCTCGGCGTGATCGACCGCGCCTTGCGCAC
>CBHCZH010000157.1:0-7888 GCA_965977975.1 uncultured bacterium | reverse complement strand
CGAATCAGTCATCCCGCTCGACTTCCGCCCCGTTATTGAGCGCCTCGGCCATCCTCTCGACCAGCCTGTGCGCGACTGCCTGCTTGGTCATCGGCTCCCAGTCCTCGGTCTTGCCTTCCGTGACGAGATGTACGGTATTCTCGTCGCCGCCCATCGCGCCCTTGCCGTTGGCGGGTGAGACGTCGTTGGCGACGATCCAGTCGATGCCCTTGCTCTTGCGCTTGCGCGTGGCGTTGGCAACCACATCCTCGGTCTCGGCGGCAAATCCGACCAACAGCTTCGGCCGCTCCTTTCCGGTAGCGACGGTGGCGAGGATGTCGGGGTTCTCGGTCAGCAGCAGCGCCGGCGGCGCTGAGCCGCGCTTCTTGATCTTCTCGGGCGCGAAATCCTTGGTCCGCCAGTCGGAGACCGCGGCTACCATCACCGCGGCATCGGCCGGCAGCGCCTTCTTCACCTCGGCGGCCATCTCGTCGGCGCTCTCAACGTCGATCCGGTCGACGCCAGGCGGGGTTGCCAGCGAAACCGGGCCCGAGACAAGCGTCACGCGTGCCCCCGCCGCCGCCGCCGCGGCGGCAATTGCGTAGCCCTGCTTGCCGCTCGAGCGGTTGGCAATGTAGCGCACCGGGTCGATCGGCTCGTGCGTCGGGCCAGCGGTGACCAGCACGTGCTTGCCGTAGAGCGGCCGGTGCTCGGGGTCCGCGTCGAAATCGGGTTGCCCGGCGAGCGGATCGAACACCGGCTCGCCGACGACCGGCTCGGGCGCGACCTGCTTTGGGTTGACTTCGTGGTTGATCGCCTCGCGGTCGGTTGGCGGCGCAGCCTTGGCGGATCCCTTCGTCGCCAACACCGGGCCGCCGGAGAGCTCGGGCGTGGGCTCCAGCTCATTCTGGGGTTCGGGGTAGACGTCACCGGCAAAGTCCTCGTCGCCGTAGACGACTTCCTCCTCCTGGATCTTGCGCGGCGTGGAGCGCGGGATGATCGCGGCGAGAAGGCCCGCCAGCCCGCCTTGCTTCTCCGGCTCGGGCCCAAGTTCGTCCTGGGGTTCGTCCTCGGGCTCGAGCGCTTCGAGATACCGCGTCACCTCGCGCTGCCCCGCGTCGCCCGGATCGAGCCCGAGCAGCTCGGCAATCTCGAGCCAGACCGCCTCGGGCTCGGGCAGACGGCCCGGTCCGAACTCGCCGCAGGCCATCTCGCCTTCATCGGGCTGCATGACGTGGACGCCGGCCTGGGTCAGCCACTCGATGTTCCGCTGGGTCGCCGCGTGCTGCCACATCCTGACGTTCATCGCCGGGACCGTGAGCACCGGCTTATCGGTGGCGAGGATCAGTGTGGTGCCGAGGTCGTCGGCGATGCCGGCGGCCATCTTGGCGAGCAGGTCGGCTGTCGCCGGGCAGACGACCACCAGGTCGGCCTGCCGGCTCAGCTGGATATGGCCGATTTCGGCCTCGTCCTTCAAATCCCACAGCGAAGAGTGGACGGGGTTCTCGGACAACGCGGCGAGGCTCATCGGCGTGACGAACTGCGCGCCGCCTTCGGTCAGCACGCAAGTAACGTTACCGCCGCCCTTCCTGATCAGGCGCACGAGCTCGCACGACTTGTAGGCGGCGATGCCGCCGCCGACGACCAGCAGGATGCGCGCCGCGCCCATGTTAAGGTGCTCTACTCCCACGGCCTATCACCTAGCTCCGATAGGTAGCCATCGTGCTCCCCCAAGGCAAACCGGGACGGACCTTGCCCTGCGGTGGTTAAATTTTTGCTTAGCCGAGCCAACCGAACCAGGTTCCCGCCCAGACCAGCGCCCCGCCGGCGAGCAGGGCGGCGAGGTAGCCGGGCCAGCGGCTCGGACGCCGTTGCCAAACCAACTCGATCTCGGGCAGTGGGGGCTGCTCGGGCGCGCCGCCGCGCGGCGGGTAACGTTCCTCGATGCGGCGGATCAGCTCGGGCAGGCGCAGCAGCGTGCCGACGTCGTCGCGGATGCGGTCGGCCAACGCGGCCTCAGGGCCGAGCTCATCACGGATCCAGCTCTTTACGTAGGGCGCCGAGACGTCCCACATGTTGATCTCGGGATGCAGCATCGTGGCGATGCCCTCGACCATGACCATGGTCTTCTGGAGCAGCAGCAGGTGCGGCTGCGTCTGCATGTCGAAATCGCGAGTGATCGCGAACAGCCCGTCGAGCATCATGCCGACCGAGAGCTCGCTGACCGGCTTGCCGCGCATCGGCTCGCCCACTGCGCGCAGGGCAGTCGCGAATTCCTCGACCGAATGGTAGCTCGGCACGTACTGCGCCTCGAAATGGATCTCGGCCACGCGGCGGTAATTGCCGGTTGTGAGGCCGTAGAGAATTTCCGCCAGCCACTGGCGCGCGCGGCGGTCGATCCGACCCATGATTCCGAAGTCGATCGCCACGATCATGCCGTCGGGACGGACGAACAGGTTCCCCTGGTGCATGTCCGCATGGAAGAACCCGGCACTGATCGCCTGGGTCAGGAATGCCAGGACCAGGCGCTTGGCGAGCGCCGGCAAATCGTGCCCGGCAGCCTTCAACGCTTCGACGTCGCTGATCTTGATGCCGTCGATCCACTCGATCGTCATCACCCGGCCGTTGGTGCGGTCCCAGTCGATCGATGGCACGCAATAGCCTTCGAAGCCCTTCATCGCCTCGGCGAGCTCGGAGGCCGAAGCCGCCTCGCGCCGCAAGTCGAGCTCGCGGTTGGTCCAGCGTTTGAAGTTGGCGATGGTCAGCCTGGGCCGCAGCCGCCGCGCCTCGCCTCCGAGCGCCTCTAGATGCGCGGCGGCCCACTCGTAGGTGTCGATGTCGCGCGCGAAGCGCTCGCGAATACCGGGCCGCAGCACCTTGATCGCGACCGTCTTGCCGTCGCTGGTCACGCCCTTGTGGACCTGGGCGATCGAGGCCGAGCCGACCGGGACGGGATCGATCTCGGCAAAGACCGCGTCGAGCGGCGCTTCGAAACTGCGCTCCATTTCCGCGCGAATCTGCTCGAAGGACACCGGCGGGAGGCTGTCCTGCAAGCTCAGCAAGTTGTGCGCGGCTTCGTCGCCGACGAGGTCGGGCCGGGTGGCGAGCGTCTGACCGAGCTTGATCGCGGCCGGCCCGATCGCCTGGAACGCCGCAGCGTAGTCGGGAATGTGCGGCTGCACGGTGCCGAAGCGCGCGACGCGGACCAGCCGGCGCACTTGCGGCGGGGTGTTGAGATCGGCTTCGATCCCTCGCAAGGCGCCATGCCGCGCGAGCGTTCGCCCCCATTTGAGCAGACGCCAGATATGGACCGACGGTCGCGTCACGAGCTCCCCTCCCGCTTGCGGGAGGGGCCGGGGGTGGGTGGGAGCGGCGACACGGGCCCACCCCTAACCCCTCCCGCAAGCGGGAGGGGAACTGGATGTGCTTCGCTCAAATCTTCCACCCTGAATGGATCGCCACAAGGCCGCCCATGATCGGCTCGACCTTGGTGCGCTCGAACCCCGCGGTGCGGATCATCCGCTCGAACTCGGGCATCGGCGGGAAGCGGCGGATCGATTCGATCAGGTAGCGATAGCTCGCCTCGTCGTGCGCGATCGCCTTGCCGAGCCGCGGCACCAACTTGTGCGAATAAGCGTCATAGGCTTCCTTGAACCCCGGCCAGTCGGTGGTCGAGAACTCGAGGCCGACGAACCGGCCGCCGAACTGGAGCACCCGGAACGCGTCCGCGAGCGCCTTGTCGATGTGGGTGACGTTGCGGATGCCGAACGCGATCGTGTAGGCGTCGAATGTACGATCCGGGTAGGCAAGCGCCTCGGCGTTCTGGCGCGACCAGACCAAGGTGTCGATGCCGCGCCTGACCGCTCGTTCGAGGCCGACGTCGAGCATCTCCTGATTGATGTCGGCGACGGTCACGTCGGCGCCACGCTCGGCCAGACGGAAAGCGATGTCGCCGGTCCCGCCCGCCATATCGAGGATCGCCTCGCCCGGCTGGGGCTTCACTCGGCGGACGAACGTGTCCTTCCACAAGCGATGCATCCCGCCCGACATGGCGTCGTTCATAATGTCGTACTTGGCCGCAACGTTCGAGAAAACCGCGCCGACGCGGCGGGTCTTCTCTTCCGCATCGACGGTCTCATAGCCGAAGGAAACAGGCTCGTTCATGCGCGGTCCTCTAGCGCTGCGCCTGCCGCGGCGCCAGCGCGGCGACGACGATCCCGGCAAGGATCAGCGCCATCCCGATGAAGTGGAACCCGTGCAGCGGCTCGCCGAGCAGTCCAGCGGCGAGGAATGCGCCGAACAGCGGCATCAGCGTGATCGCTTGCCCGGCGCGGGCCGGCCCGACGATCCCGGTCGCGTAGTTGTAGATGAAGTAGCTGACCAGTGACGGGAACAGGGCAACGTAGAGGAAAGCCGCGCCGAGCCCGCCGCTCCAGACGATGGGCTGTCGCTCCCACAGCGCCAGCGGCGCCATGGCGACGACGCCGATGAAGAAGGTTGTGGCGACGAAGCTTACCGGCGAGATCGCTGGTCTCAAGCGCAGGCACACCGTATAGAGTGCCCAGACCACGATCGAGACCAGCACGATCGCGTCGCCCGCGCCGAAATGCAACCGCAGCGCCGCCGCCGGATCGCCCTCGAACACGATCGCCACGACCCCGAGCGCCGACGCGACGATGCCGAGCGCTTGCGGCCAGTTGGCGCGGACGCCGAAGAACAGTCGGTCGAACAGGATCACCGCCGGCGGGATCGCCGCCTGGAGCAGCAACGCATTGGTCGCAGTAGTGTGCTTGAGCCCAGTGTAGAGCAGCGCATTGAACGCCGCGACGCCGAGCGCGCCGAGTAGCAGGATTTCTTTCCAGCCGTGCCGGATTGCCGCCCACTCTCGTCGCATAATCGGGAAGGCGAACGGCAGCAGAACGAGGCTCGCGCCCGCCCAACGCACGAATGCGAGCGTGAACGGCCCGACGTCGTCGCGCACCGCCCGCCCGACAATGGAATTGCCCGCCCACAGCAGCATGACCAGCCCGAGCAGGGCGAAAGCGCGGGCTTGCTGGCGGTCGGCTTGCATCGCAGGCGGCCTAGTCACCTGCGGCGCGCTTGTCTAACGCCCCCCGATGCCCGAGCTGCCCGAAGTCGAAACCACCGTGCGCGGCCTCGCCCGCTATCTCGACGGCGCGCGGATCGAGCGAGTCGTGCTGAACCGGCCCGACATGCGGTTCCCCTTTCCGGATGGTCTGGTCCAGTCGCTGACCGGGGCGACGGTTACCGGACTCGGCCGGCGCGCCAAGTACGGCCTGATCCACACGGACCGCGACACGACGCTGGTGTTCCACCTCGGCATGAGCGGGCGCTGGCGGATCGATCCTTCGGACCAGGCGAAGCACGACCACATGGTGATCGACACTGCCGCCCATCGCTTCGCGCTCCACGACCCACGCCGGTTCGGGTTCGTCGACCTGATCGACACGCCCGCGCTCTACGAATGGCCGCCGTTCGCCGCGATGGGGCCCGAGCCGCTCGGGCCCGATCTGACCCCTGCGCACCTCGCCGCCACGCTCAGGGGCCGCAAGCCGGCGATCAAGCTGATGCTTCTCGACCAGAGGATCGTCGCCGGGCTCGGCAACATCTACGTGTGCGAAGCGCTGTTCCGCGCCCGCATCGACCCGCGCAAGCCCGCCGGCCAAGTCTCACGGCAGGCGCTCGAACGGCTCGTCCCGGCAATCCGCGCGGTGCTCGAGCAGTCGATCGGCGACGGCGGTTCCTCCTTGCGCGACTATGCCCGGCCCGACGGCGAGCTCGGCTATTTCGCCAGCCGCTTCGACGTGTACGACCGCGAAGGCGACCCGTGCCGCCCGCCGTGCACGGGCACGATCAAACGCATCGTCCAGAGCGGACGCAGCACCTGGTTCTGCCCGAAGTGCCAGAAATAGGGCAGGTTGCTTGACGATTCGCCCCCTCGCCGCTAAGGGCGCCGCTTTCCGGCGGGAAACCGTCGTTTCCGTTAGCGTTTAGACGATGATTCCGGCTGCACCCCAGGCGGCCCGAGGTAAGGACAGACATGGCCAATACGCCGCAAGCCAAGAAGCGCATCCGCCGCAACGACAAGCGCGCCGAAATCAACGGTGCCCGCATGAGCCGCATCCGCAGCTTCGTGAAGAAGGTCGAAGCGGCGATCGAGACCGGCGACAAGGATGCCGCCAAGACCGCGCTGCAGGCCGCCCAGCCCGAGATGGCTCGCGGGGTCGCGCGCGGAGTGGTCCACAAGAACACCGTGGCGCGCAAGATGAGCCGACTCAGCAAGCGAGTCGCGGCGCTCTGATTCGCGTTCTCGACCGTTAACTAGGGAACGAAATTGGAACGGGGCCGGTGGGTTTTCCACCGGCCCTTTTCGCATCTGCGGCAGGGTTAAGGACAGGTTTCCGGAAACAAAAGGAATTCCGCCGATTCGCTGCTTATCGCAAGATTTTCGACGTGGTTTCAGATGTTTGAACGGACGCCTGCGGGCTCCATCGGAGTCAAGCCCGTATATTTCACTTTTTTTAAGGCACCACTCTTGCGAGCCGTGAACAGGCGTCCATAAAAGGCCCCGGCCGGGCGGGTCGCGTCGGCCGAAAACAGACCAGACGATGATCGGGACAACCTGCGATTCCGGGTGGATCGCAGGCAGGGCTTCTTTGCGCTCTGATTCCGGTCATCAGGGAGAGTGGCAGACCTTTCGGGACAAAAGGAACGGGGTCGATGATTCGCATGGGACCGCACGCGGGCCGGCTGGGACCGGCGAAGAACGACTCAATTGAGGGGGTTATGGAAGATCAAGAAGCCGTCGACCTTGCAGCGGACTGGGCGGATATCAGCCAGGGCCTGCGCAAGGATCTCGGACACCAGCTGTTCAGCCAGTGGATCCGGCCGATTCAGCTCGGCAGCTTCTGCAAGGACACCGGCACGCTGCACCTGTTCCTGCCGACCGAGTTCTCGGCCAACTGGGTCCAGGACCGGTTTGCGGACCGGCTGTCGCTGGCGTGGAAGATCGCCCGCAGTGAAGTGAAGAACGTCAAGATCGCGGTCCATCCCGGGCGCCGCAAGCTTGCCGACCTCGACTTCAAGGGCGAGGACGGCTTCGGCCACCGCGCTGCCAACGACGGCACGCTCGGCGGGGCGCGGGCGATGGAATCGATCGGCGAGGACGGCTTCACCTCCTCGGTAGGGCTCGATCCGTCGCTGACGTTCGCGGCGTTCGTCACCGGCACCACCAACGTTCTCGCCAAGAACGCCGCCGAGCGCATGGCAAACTCGGAAAAGCCGCAGTTTTCGCCGCTCTACCTCAAGGCCGCCACCGGCCAGGGCAAAACCCACCTGCTCCACGCGATCGGTCACGCCTATCTTCAGGCGCACCCCCGCGCGCGCATCTTCTACTGCAGCGCCGAGCGCTTCATGGTCGAGTTCGTCCAGGCGCTGAAGCAGAACGAGATGATCGAGTTCAAGGCGCGGCTGCGCGGCTTCGACCTGCTGCTGGTCGACGATATCCAGTTCATCATCGGCAAGGCGAGCGCGCAGGAAGAACTGCTCTACACGATCGACGCGCTGCTTGCCGAGGGCAAGCGGCTGGTTTTCGCCGCCGACCGCGCGCCGCAGGCGCTCGACGGAGTCGAACCGCGGCTGCTCTCCCGCCTGTCGATGGGCCTCGTCGCCGACATCCAGGCGGCCGACATCGAGCTGCGCCGGCAGATCCTGCATTCGAAGCTGACCCGGTTCGCCCCGCTCGACGTGCCCGAAGACGTGATCGAGTTCCTCGCCCGCACCATCAACCGCAACGTGCGCGAGCTGGTCGGCGGGCTCAACAAGCTGATCGCTTATGCTCAGCTGACCGGCCAGGAAGTCTCGTTGCAGCTTGCCGAAGAGCAGTTGA
>CBHCZH010000156.1:0-7988 GCA_965977975.1 uncultured bacterium | reverse complement strand
CAAGCTTCGCTATCCTTCCCCCATCAAGGGGGAAGGGCACGGCTGAATGTCGATACGCCCTAGAACAGCCCCCCCGCCAGCCGGTCGATCGTGGCCTGCAGGATCACCGCTGCGGCGTGGCTGTCGATCCGTTCGGCGCGTTTGGCGCGGCTCATGTCCTGCGCGATCATGGCGCGCTCGGCGCTGGTGGTGGACCAGCGCTCGTCCCACAGCAGCACCGGCAAGCCGAGCGGGGCTAGGTTTCGCGCGAAGGCGCGGCTCGCCTGGGCGCGGGGGCCGCTGGTGCCGTCCATGTTGAGCGGCAGGCCGATGACGATGCCTTTCACACGGCGTTCGGCGATGAGCGCTTCGAGCGCCGCCTTGTCGCGTGCGAACTTGCCGCGCGGCAGCGTCTTGCCTGCGCTCGCAAAGCTCCAACCGGCATCGCAGAAGGCTGTGCCGATCGTTTGGGTGCCCAGGTCGAGGCCCATCAGTACACCGCCTTCGGGCAGCGCGGCACGGAACTCGTCCGCCCGCTCGGTGATCAACGGGCTGCCCATGCCGTCACTCGTCGCGCCACGTCTTGCTGCACGTTCCGCCAGAACAACGGGATGTCGTAGACGTGGTAGTTGTTGCCCGGCAGCACGTAGGGGCCGAGTTCGGGCGGGTCGCCGATCAGCAGCAGCCCGCGTTCGTCGCAGCGGGCAGGGACCGCGCCCGGCACCAGCTCGCCGCTGGTCAGATCGTCGTTAGGCTTGAGCGTGCCTACATTGGCGGAGGCCGGCGCGTCCCCGTCGATTTCTCCAGTGATGGGATTGATACACAGGATCTTGCTGTCGCCGCGCGGCTGCCCGTCGAAACCCGGCGAGCTGCGGTAATGCTCGAGCCACTGGCCGGGATCGGCCGGTTCGGCGAAGCTCGACCAGCTCATCACGCAACCGCCCTGGTTCGGTCTCTCGCAGGCCGGCAGGCCGAGCGCCGGCAGGTCGTGATCGAGCGAAATCGGCCAACCGACCGCGTAGACCATCGCGATGCGGCTTTGCAGCGGGGTGCCCGCGACTCGCTCGCGAAGCAACTGCAACACATGACGCGCGCCCTGGCTGTGCCCGGCCAGCACGATCGGCGTGTCTTCGCCAACCTGCGCGAGGAAGTAGTCGAACGCCTGCGCAACGTCGCGGT
This sequence comes from uncultured bacterium, assembly GCA_965977975.1. Lineage (GTDB taxonomy): Bacteria > Pseudomonadota > Alphaproteobacteria > Sphingomonadales > Sphingomonadaceae > Croceibacterium_A. The sequence continues at coordinate 6,830 of CBHCZH010000156.1, read as the reverse complement.
AGGCCGCGTCGATCGCCTGCGCGGCTTCGGGCTCGTCGGTCAGGAACGCGCCAAAGGTTGCCTGGCGATAACGCGGCGCCCAGATCTCGCTCGCGCCGCCGAACGCGCTCGCCAGCCCGCGCAGGAAGGTCCGCGCGCGGCCGCGCGACTGGGCATCGTCGAGCGGGGCGTTCCAGTGCATGCGCTCGAGATAGCTCGTCGGATGGACGAAGAAGACCGCGAACTCGGGTGCGTCCGGATCCGGCGCGGGCGCGCCTTCCGGTCGCCAGCGCGCGGGGTCGGTCCGCTCGGTGAAGCGCGGGTGCGAGAGCCACATCGCCGTGTCGCGATAGGCGTTCTGCGCCAGCGGGTCCTGCTCGACGAATTCTTCCGTGGGAACTAACGCCGTCTGCGCCAGCTCGTCACCCCAGATACGCAACGCGAAGGCTGCGGCGATGATCAGAACCAGCAGGACGGTAATGAAGTAAAGGAACTTACGGACCATCGGTCTCTGCCGCGAGCGCCTCCTGCTCGTCTTCCTCGTTCTGCTCGGCGCGGCGCTCCAATGCGACCTTGATCATCGCCAGCAGCGGGTCGGCCAGGAACAAGCCGATCACTCCGAACAGCACCCCCATGATCAGCTGCGCCGCCAGGACGAGCGCCGGCGCGAGATCGACGGTCTTCTTGGCGATCAGCGGGATCACCACGTAGCCGTCGAAGGTCTGGACCAGGAAATAGACGAGGATCGTGTAGAGCCCCATGTCGGGCCCGCCCGAGAAGCCGACCAGAACCATCAGGATGCCGGCGATCAGCGCGCCGAGGTTGGGGATGAAGGCGAGCAGTCCGGTGATGATGCCGAGCAGCACTGCCATCGGCACGCCATAGGCCGCCAGCATGATCCACGTGAACACGCCTTCGAAAACCATGCCGACCAGCCGCCCGGCCATCAGGCGCCGCATGGTGTAGGCCATGCGCGAGCAGGTGATGCAGAAGTCTTCGCGCTGCTCGCGCGGCAGCACCCACGCCACGCCGCGCTCGTAGAGGCGCGGTTCGAGCGCGACGTAGATGCCGATGATCACGATCAGGAACAGCGTGCTCAGCGCGCCGAACAGCCCGCCGATCGCTCGCGTTACCGTGCCGACCCCGGTCACCAGCTGGCCCGCGATGCTTCGCACGTCGCTCTGGTCGATTGCGAAGCCGTGCGTGTCGAGCCAGGCGATCGCGCGGATCGCCTGTGCTTCGACGATCTCGGGCAGCGCCGCCGCTTCGCGCGAGATTTGAGAGCCGGCGAAGTAACCGAGCCAGACGAGGAAGCCGACCGCTCCCAGCAGGACGAGGCCGAGCCGCCAGCCACGGCCGATCGGCAGGACGCGTCCGAGCAGCCGCTCGCCGCCGTCGAGCATCGAGGCGAACACCAGGCCGCCGAAGATCACCAGCAGCGCCTGGCTGATGTAGATCGCGAGAATGGTCAGGCCGACGATCGCCACCCAAACCATCGCGCGCTTGGCTTCGAGCCGCAGAATCGGGCTGGCGATGCTGGTCGGGCTGGCGCGGTCGTCCAGCGCCGGATCGATCTCGAGCTCAGTCTCCGCCATTGCCCCCTCCTGTTGCGCGGGGCTGCCCGCGCAATTCTGGGCGCAGACTGGTCCAGGCGCGGTCGGGGCGCAAGGCGCTCAGCCAGCTGAGCGGGTTCCACCATTCCGCGCTGCCGTCGAGCGAGAAGGTGATGATCTCGGCCCGGCCGCCGACGTCCGACAGCGGGACCGGGCCGCCGAGCCCGCCGCCGCTGACGCGATCGGCGGGGAAACGGCTGTCGGCCGAATGATCGCGATTATCGCCCATAAGGAACACATGGCCCTCGGGCACCACGATCTCGTCGTAGTTGTCGGCCGGGTTGTCCTGGTAGTGATCGATGATCAGATAGCTCGCGCCGTTCGGCAGCGTCTCGCGGAGCACAGGAATTTCGTACACTTCGCGGCCGTCGGGCAGGCGGACCCGGAACTCATCGAAGTCGGCGAGGCATGGCTGCTCTCCGAAGCCCGTCTCGCATGTCTGCTGATCGACGGGAATGCGGATATCCGGCTCGACTTCCAGCGGCACCGGCTCGCCGTTGAGGATGATCTGTCCGTCCACCAGCGCGATCCGGTCGCCGGGTAGGGCGACGACGCGTTTGATGTAGTCTTCTTTCAGGTACGGCGGCACCGGGACGACGATGTCGCCGTATTCGGGCGTGGCCGGCGCGATGCGCCAGTCTTTGCGCGGCAGCAGCCGGAAAGGGAAGGACAGCGATACCCAGCTCCACCCATAAGGATATTTGCTGACGATCAGCCGGTCGCCGACCAGCAGATTGGGCATCATCGACGCGCTCGGGATGTAGAACGGCTTGGCGATGATGGTGTGGAACGCGACGACGCCCAGCAGCATCAGCGTCAAGCCGCGAATCTCGGCGAACCAGTTGATCTTCTTCTTGGGTTCCGCTTCCGGCGCCGGCTCGATCGTTTCGTCGGTCTCGCTCATTTCGGCCGCGCCTCGATCACGACGAACGCCTGGGCCCACGGGTGGTCGTCGGTCAGCGTCAGGTGGACATGCGCCTCATGCCCCTCGGGCGTAAGGTCCACCAGCCGCTTCGCCGCGCCGTTCTCGAGCTTGAGGGTCGGCGCGCCGGAGGGCAGGTTCACTACCCCGATGTCCTTCATGTAGACCCCTTGAAAGAAGCCGGTGCCGACTGCCTTGGAGAACGCTTCCTTGGCGGCAAAGCGCTTGGCATACGTGCCCGCACGGGTGAAGGGCCGCCGCGCTGCCTTGGCCCGTTCGACTTCGGTGAAGCAGCGCCGCTCGAAACGCTCGCCATGGCGGTCGAGTGCCGCCTGGATGCGCTCGATACTGCACAAGTCGGAGCCGAGGCCGATGATCATGCTGGCCCCATGCGCGATTGGAGAACCGATTGCCAGACCCTCGGATCAGAACGCGGCGCTGACGCCCGCGCTCGCTCGCCAATCGCTTATTCCACCGCCCGTCCGTCCTTCGGTGCCGAGGTGAAATCCGAGGCCGCCCGGTGCGACCAGGCTGACACCCACACGTCCTTCGGCATAAGTGTCGCCTTCGCTGGCGGTGGTTACATGCAGCGTGCCGCCGGGACCGCCCGCGAAAGCGACCGCGCGGTCGCGATCCTCGCCGTCGATCACCGACCCGCCGCGGGCATCGGCCCAGAGGCGAATAGCCGGTCCGCCCGGCAGGCTCCACCGCACGGCCGCCTGCGCGCCTAGCGACGCCGCGAGGCGCGAGGCCGAATCCTCCGTGCCCACTAGCGCGATCCCGCCGGTTTCGGCGAAGTCACCCAGCGTGGCCCGGGTCCATTCGATGCCCGCGAGTGGCCGCACGGTCACCGGACCCAGCCCAAATTCCGGCCCCGCTTCGGCCGTCGCGAACCAGGTCTGGGCGTCGTAGCTTGCCCGGGCGACTCCGCCGATGCCGGCGCCGCCACGTTCGGTGTCGATCTCTGCCCAGCCGCGGCCTGCCGTCACGGCCAGGCGCCAGGCCCCTGGCGAAAGCTCGGCGGCAAGACCCAGCTGCGTGTGCGTCAGGTCGGCGCGTTCCGGCAGGCCGGGAAGATCGCTGTCAGTCGTCTCGTGACTCGCCGCGAGGCCCACGCTGGCGATGCCGGACAGCCGGAACGAGGCTCCGCCGGCGATGCCGTGCGCCGAATGCTCGCTACCCGGCCCGGCCCCATCGGTGTCGCGTTCCGCCTTGCCCGTGAAGATATCCGTCCATAGCCCGAACCCGAGACTGTCACGGGCGGCCAACGCGGCGTTGTGCCGGCGCGCAAAGCTGCCGCCGGCTTCGAACAGCGCATCACGGACCGCGGAATGTATTTGCCCGATGGGAACGGCAGTCGCCGCCAGCTCCCAGCTGTCGGTGCTGAGCCAGTTCTCCGTCGTCACCGTCGTGGTATGCGTGTTGGTCACGTAAGTCGTGTGGCGGTTGGTGTTGGTCACGCCGGGATTGGGAGAATAGAACGCGCCGCCCTCGCAGGATGCGTTTGCGCCGGTGGGCGAGGTGCCGTTGGTGGTGCCGGATGTACCCGCATCGGTGCACGCACCGCGGTCACCGATGTAGAGACCTGCGCCGGGCAGGCCGCCATAGGCGACGGTAGTCGTTTCCAGAATGCCGGTAGTCGTTTCGGTCGTGCTCTCGCTGGCCGAGGAGGTGAGCTCCTCCGCCGTTCCCGTTTGCACAGGAGTGGACCAGACGAGCACGACGGGAGTGCCGGCGAGACCGTAGCCGCGCGGACGGGCCAGCGTGGTCAACGCAGCCTGCACCGAGGAATCGCCGAACTGGCCCGGCAGGGTCTGCGAGAAGATCGGGTTTCCTCCGAGCACACCTGTCAGCTCCACCTGGTAACTGTCGTTGCGAATCGTGGTGGCGCTGGAACTCGTGGTCTCAAGCGTGCCCGACGACGTTGTGGCGGTCGAGGTCGGTACGAACAGATAGTAGTCGGTGTAAGCATCGTCGACGACTTGGAAATAATGCGTTCCCTGACGGGAGACGTAGGTCGTGTGAGTGTTGGTGTTGATCGTGCCCGGCGCCACCTCGAAGTAGGATTCTGCGTAATCGCACCCGGCGAACTCGCCGCCGAATGGACTGTAGTTCGTAGGTCCGCTCGCTCCGTCGAAGTAGCAGTTCCCGCGCCAGCCGACGGGGACTACCGCGTCGGGCGCGTCGCCAGAGGTAGTCTGTGTGGTGATGACCGAAGCGACCTCATTATAGTAGGTTTCCTCGGAAAAGATGTCGATGACGGTGTATTCGCTGGTGACGTATTGCGGGGCGGACCAGCCGGTGATCGAAACCAGGTTGGCTTCGACGTAGAAGTCGTAGCCGGGTGGAGCGAAGGCTGCGATTTCCTCCGGCGTGAAGTACTCGAAGTAGCGGGACAGGCCGCCGATCTCGATCTCCTCGGACCCTATCAGAGCCCGAAAGTTCACATTGTAGGTCGTCGATCCTTCACCGTATTCGTAGGTGTCGGCATATTCGTAGCGTTCGCCGCTGGACGAGGTTTGGCTCGTTTCCTGAGCCTGCGCGGGAGCGCTGCACAGCAGGGCGAAAACCATCGCAGACGCCGAGGCGCCCGCCAGACCAAGATAACGCATCGCGCTCTCCCCCCGACCGTGGAAATCGGCAGACTTTCGATTGCGCCCGTGCGCCGAAGCTAACGCGTCCCGCGCGCCGCGTCCATCAGGTCTCGCATTCTCTGGAGCGATGCCTCGAGCCCGACGAAAACCGCTTCGCCGACCAGATAGTGCCCGATGTTGAGCTCGGCGAGCTGGGGTATGGCTGCGACCGGCTGGACGTTCCTGTAGGTGAGGCCGTGCCCGGCATGCGGCTCGATTCCGTTCTTCGCCGCGAGCGCAGCCATATCGGCGACCTTCTTGAGCTCCACCGCGACCTGCTCGCCTTCGGCATGAGCATATTCGCCGGTGTGGAACTCGACCACAGGCGCGCCCAATCGCAATGCCGCCTCGAGCTGGCGCTCGTCGGGAGCGATGAACAGGCTGACGCGGATGCCTGCATCCCTGAGCCGCGAGACGACCGGCTGAAGATGGTTGTGCTGCCCGGCAGCGTCGAGTCCGCCTTCGGTAGTCCGCTCCTCGCGCTTCTCGGGCACGATGCAGGCGGCGTGCGGGCGGTGGCGCAGCGCGATCTCGACCATCTCGTCTGTCGCCGCCATCTCCAGGTTGAGCGGCAGCTCGGTCGCTTCCTGGATGCGCCTCAAGTCCTCGTCTCGGATATGGCGGCGGTCCTCGCGCAAGTGCGCAGTGATGCCGTCGCCGCCGACACGCGCGACGATCTCGGCGGCACGAACGGGGTCCGGATGGTCGCCGCCGCGCGCGTTACGGATCGTCGCGACGTGGTCGATGTTGACGCCGAGGCGCAATCGTCCCGTCACTTTTTGCGGCTTCCCGGCTTCACGGCGGGGATGGCGGCGAGCTCCGGCGGCACTTCACCCTCCTCGTAAGTCGGGAAGTTGATCGTCGCCAGCGCATGGAACGGCACGCCGAGATCGACCGATCCGCCCGTCCGGTCGACGAGCGCCACCGCGGCGATCACTTCGCCGCCTGCCGCTTCGACCGTCCTGATCGCCTCGCGGCTCGACAGGCCGGTAGTGACGACATCCTCGACCATGAGGACCTTCTGACCTTCCTCGATGGCGAAGCCGCGGCGCAGTTCGAACACGCCTTCGGGCCGCTCGACGAAAATTGCCTCGACCCCGAGGGCGCGGCCCATCTCGTGTCCGATGATGATTCCGCCCATGGCTGGCGAGACGACCTTCTGCGCCTGGCTGCGCAAGTCGCGCGGCAGTTTCTGCACCAGCGCGAACGCTAGCCGGCCGGCGCGTTCCGGATCCATCAGCACGCGCGCGCACTGAAGGTAGAACGCGCTATGCCGGCCCGAGGAAAGCAGGAAATGTCCTTCGAGCAAGGCTTGGCTGGCGCGAAATTCGGCGAGAACTTCTTCTTCGGTCATGGCGGGGGAGGCGGCCTTTCGATGCACCGGTTCGCTGCAAAAACCGGTCTGGGGACAGTCCGGCCGGGGCTTGCGAAAAATCTCCCTAGAAGCGCTTGAGGCATGGGGCAAGCGGGCGTATAGGCGCGGCCAATCTGGCCCTTCCCCGGGGCCGCACGGCCCATGCGCGCCTCGGACAGAACGGAAAGCGGCACACAGATGACGTTTGGCGAAATCGCCCGTAAACGGTTGCACATCCTTCCTTTGATCGCTGCTTTCCTGGCCCTGCTCGCGGTGCCGCAGGCGAGCTTCGCGGCGGCGGCCGCGCCGGCGGCCGAGAGCACGGCGGT
>CBHCZH010000155.1:0-8032 GCA_965977975.1 uncultured bacterium | reverse complement strand
CGATCTCGCGCCAGCCGATGTCGCGGCGGCAGAAGCCGCTCGGGAACCCGATCGCGTCGACAGCGGCATAGGCCGCGCGTTGCGCCTCTGCCACGCTCGGGCCGCGCGCAGTCACGTTGAGCACCCGCCCGCCGTTGGCGACGAGGCGCCCGTTGCGCAGCGCGGTCCCGGCGTGAAAGACCTGTGTTCCATCGGCCTCGGCCTCGGCGATCCCGTCGATTGCGCCGCCCTTCTCGGGCGTGCCCGGATAGCCGGTCGCGGCCATGACCACGGTCAACGCGGCCTCGTTCGAAAAACGCGGCGGATCGAGCGCGGCGAGGCTGCCTTCGGCGCAGGCGAGCAGGTATTCGCCGAGATCGCTTTCCAGCCGCATCATCAGCACCTGGCATTCGGGATCGCCGAAGCGACAGTTGTACTCGACCAGCTTGGGGCCTTCGCTCGTCAGCATCAGCCCGGCGTAGAGCACGCCGGAGTAAGGCGTCCCTTCTTCAGCGAGCGTCCGCACGGTTGGCGCGATGATCCGTTGCAGCACCTCGCCGCGCAGTTCGGGCGTCAGCACGCGTGCCGGGCTGTAGGCGCCCATCCCGCCGGTGTTCGGGCCGGTGTCGCCGTCACCGACTCGCTTGTGGTCCTGGGCGCTGCCGAAGGGGACGATCATCGCGCCGTCGGTCAGGGCACAGAAGCTGACCTCCTCGCCTTGCATGAACTCCTCGATCACGACCTCGGCGCCGGCCCCTCCGAAGGCGCCGCCGAACATGTCGGCCAGGGCTTCCTCGGCCTCAGCGCGGGTTGCGGCGATAACCACGCCTTTGCCCGCCGCGAGCCCGTCGGCCTTGAGCACGTAAGGTGCCTCGAAGCGGTCGAGCGCCGCCAGCGCCTCGGCCAGCGAGAGCGTGCGGACATAGCCGGCGGTGGGAATTCCGGCGCGCTCGCAGAGATCCTTGGTGAAGCCCTTGCTGCCTTCGAGCTGGGCGGCCGCCCTTGAAGGCCCGAACACGCTTAAACCCGCGGCACGCAGCGAGTCTGCGAGTCCGTCGACGAGCGGCGCCTCGGGGCCAATGACGACGAAATCTATCGCGTTCTCGCCGCAGAAAGCCGCCACCCCGGCGTGGTCGGCAAGGTCGAGCGCGACCAGCTCGGCGTGCTGTGCCACGCCCGGATTGCCGGGCGAGGCGTACAACTTGCCGCCGTCAGCGAGCAGGCGGGATTGCGCGAGCTTCCAGGCCAGCGCATGTTCGCGTCCGCCCGATCCCAGCAGCAGGATGTTCATGCCCGGCCCTTCTTTCGATGACGACGACGAAGCCGCCGGCGGGCTGGTAGCCAAGGGGCAGCCGGGGGACAACGCCGCACCGCTCAGCATCACCGAGATTTCCAACCTCTTGAAGCGCACGGTCGAGGACCGCTTCGGCTTCGTGCGCCTGCGCGGCGAGCTGTCAGGCGTGAAGCGTGCGGCCTCGGGTCACCTTTATTGCTGCCTCAAGGACGAAGGCGCGGTGATCGACGGGGTGATGTGGCGCACGGGCGCGCAACGGCTGGGCTTCGTGCCCGAGGACGGGATCGAGGTCGTCGCCAGCGGCAAGCTGACCACTTATCCCGGCCGGTCGAAATACCAGATCGTCATCGAGACGATGGAAGTGGCGGGCGAGGGAGCGCTGCTCGCGCTTCTCGAGAAGACGCGGCGCCGGCTCGAGGCCGAGGGCCTGTTCGCGAGCGAGCGCAAGCGCCCCTTGCCGTTTCTGCCCAGTGTGATCGGCGTCGTCACCTCGCCTACCGGAGCGGTGATTCGGGATATCCTTCACCGGCTCGCCGATCGCTTTCCGAGCCGCGTGCTGGTCTGGCCGGTGCTGGTCCAGGGCCAGGGCGCGGCCGAGCAGGTGGCGGCCGCGGTGCGCGGCTTCGGCGAGATTCCCCCAGGCGGCGCCCTTCCTCGTCCCGACCTCCTGGTCGTGGCGCGCGGCGGCGGCTCGATCGAGGACTTGTGGGCCTTCAACGAGGAGGCAGTGGTTCGCGCCATAGCCGGCTCGCCGATCCCGGTGATCAGCGCGGTGGGCCATGAGACCGACACCACGCTCGCCGACTACGCCGCCGACCGCCGTGCGCCGACACCGACGGCCGCAGCCGAGATCGCCGTTCCGGTGCTGCGCGAACTCGCCGCGACGCTCGACGAGCTCGGCCTGCGCCAGCGTAAGTGCGCCCTGCGGCCGGTCGAGCTCGGCCGCGAACGGCTCGAGGCGCGCGTCGCCCGGATGCCCAGGCCCGAGGCGCTCGCCGCACAGGCGGCGCAGAAGCTCGACGAGCTTGGCGAGCGGTTGCGGCGCGGCCTCGCCGATCGCGCGGCGCAGGCCCGTGACCGCTTGCAGAGCGACTCGGCGCGGCTTTCGGCGCCTCTGCTCATGCTACGCCTCGATCGGGCGCGCGACCGTCTCGGCGCGGCCCGGCTGCGGCGCGCGCTGCTCGACCGCCCGATCGCCGATAAACGCGAGCGGCTGGCCGCGATCGCACGGCTCGCCGAGCAGCTCCATCCCGAGCGGCCGCTCCGGCGCGGCTACGTCATGGTGCTCGATCCGAAGGGCGCGGCGGTCACCGATGCCGAGGCGGCGCGCCAGGAAGCGGCGCTGACGCTGAAGTTCCGCGACGGCGCGCTCGAGGTCGTGCCCTCCGGCTCGCCCCGTCCGCCGCGACCGAAAACCCGCCCGTCCGATGCAACGGGCAATCAGCCCAAATTGCTATGAGGGCCGTTGCCAGTCGCCGGTCTGGACCCTAAGTCCATGGCCATGCTGATGTCTTCCGGCGAACACGCCGCAACTCTGCTTTACGGCCCCAATGGATTTCGCGTGATCAAGCCGGGCCGATTCGTCCTCTGCGCGGTGACCGGCGAGCCGATTGCGCTCGAAGAGCTGCGTTATTGGAGCGTCGACCGGCAGGAAGCCTACGCCAGTCCCGAAATCGCTACCCGCCGGTCGCTCCAACAATCGTGAGACGCTCGGCGGTCTTCGCCGTGGCTGGCCTTGCCGCCTCGTGCGTTGCTCCCGATGAGCCGGTACCGGCTCCCGCGCCGGTAGCTGTCATGCAGCCGCTGCCCTCGCCCTCGCCCTCGCCCTCGCCCGCCGGCCCCACGACTTTCCTCTACCAGGGCGAGTTGACCCAGGGCGGCTGGATTCGCGGCCAAGTGCCTGCAGGAACGGTCGCGGCGCATCTCGGTGGACAGCCGCTGGCGTTCGGGCCCGACGGGCGCTTCTTTGCGGCGTTCGATCGGGACGCCGGACCGCAAAGCATGCTGTCAGCCACTTTGGCCGACGGCCGTAGGATCGACAGCCCGCTCGCGGTCGCGCCACGCGCCTGGGACATCGAGCATATCAATGCCTCCCCGACGGCCAACGTCCCGAGCGCCGAGTTCACCGCGCGCCGCCAGCCCGAACTCGCGCGGATCGCCGCGGCGCGGCGGCTCGAGACCGGCAGCACCGGCTGGCGGCAGGATTTCGTCTGGCCGGTGACCGGGCGGATTTCGGGCCGATTCGGATCGCAGCGCGTCTATCGCGGCGAGCCCGGCAGCTATCACTCGGGAATCGATATCGCCACGGGCGCGAGCGGGACGCCTTACGTCGCGCCGGCGGATGGGACCGTGGTCCTCGCCGCCGAAGCGCCCTTCACGCTCGAAGGCAATTTGCTGATCATCGACCACGGCATGGGGCTCAGCAGCGCTTTCCTTCATTCGTCGGAATTGCTCGTCCGGGAAGGGGAAACCGTTCGGCAGGGGCAGACGATCGGCCGTATCGGCGCGACCGGCCGTGCAACGGGGCCGCATTTGCATTGGGGCCTGACCTGGCGCGGCCTGCGGCTCGATCCGCTGCTGTTCACCGGGCCGATGCCATGACGGTCGCTTGACCGCGGCGCTTGCGGTTGCGAGTCCGGTCCTGGATGGGGCGACACTTCCTCTTGCTGATCGTCGCGCTCGGTCTCGCGCCGGGGACCTGGTGGCGTACCACCCAGCACGAGCTCGAGTCCGACAACCGCCAGATTCTCCGGATCGAGCGGTTGCGGTTCCAACAGGCTGGGCGCGGCGAAGTGGCAATCGCCGGCGCGTGGCATTTGACCAGCCCGAACAGGCATTTCGCGGGCTATTCGTCGCTCGTGCGGATGGAGGACGGGACGCTGCTCGCTCTGACCGATTGGGGACGGATGTTGCGGTTTGCACCGCCCGGCAGTGCAGAGCCCGCCGCCCGGTTCGGCCATTTCACCTCGCGCGACGAAGGTGACAAGCACCTGTCCGACCTCGAGGCGACGACCAGCGACCCGGTCAGCGGACAGCTTTGGGCAACTTACGAGAACAGCAACCAGATCGAACGCTACGATGCCCGTCTCGCCCCGACCGGCCTTGTGTCCCCCTCGCAAATGCAGGGCTGGTGGTCCAACACCGGGCCAGAAGCGATCGTGCGGCTGTCGGACGGACGCTTCGTGGTGTTGGCCGAAGGTAGCCTAGGCTGGTTCGCGGCCGATTTCCCGGCGCTGATTTTCCCGGGCGATCCGGTCGAGCGTGCCAGTCCAGCATCATTCCGTTTTCGGCCGCCCGAAGGCTATCGGCCGGTCGACGCTACCCTGCTGCCCGACGGACGCGTGCTGATCCTGCTGCGGCGAGTGATCGTGGGACTACCGCCCCGTTTCGAAGCCAAGCTGGTGGTGGCCGATCCCGCCGAGATCAGGCCCGGCGAACGATGGAGCGGACGCGAGATCGCGCATCTCGCCGAGCCCGTGCCGATGGACAATTACGAAGGGCTTGCGGTCGAGCCGGGCGAGGATGGTCGGCTGGCGCTGTGGCTCATTTCGGACGACAACAAGGCGACGTTCCAGCGCACGCTGCTGCTCAAGCTGCTGTGGCGGCCAAACGAAAAAGCGCGCGAAACAAGCCGCGCGCCTTCGTGATTCGCCGTCGAGCTCGAAATTAGGCCGTTTGGCCGGCCTTCTTCAGCTCGCGCTTCACCTTGCGGGCTTGCGGGCTGAGCTTGTCATCCGCGGTCTTGAGCAGCCAATTATCGAGCCCGCCGTTGTGCTCGACCGAGCGCAGACCGTGCGTCGAGACGCGGAACTTGAAGCTCTTGTCGAGCTTCTCGCTCAGCAGCGTCACGTTCTGCAGGTTGGGCAGGAAGACGCGCTTGGTCTTGTTGTTGGCGTGGCTCACGTTGTGGCCGATCTGGCGGCCCTTGCCGGTCAGTTCGCAGATGCGCGACATGGTTCTTCTCTCGAATCTCGTATGCCAGGGGTGTCCCGGAAAGCGGCGCGCATAGCGGCGAGGCCCGCTTGCGTCAACCAATGATGGGTCCTAGCCGCCGCAAATGACTCGTTGGCCACTCCCCCCGCCGATGGCGCGTGCGCTCGAGCTGGCGCAGGCGGCGGCAATGGCCGGCGAGGTGCCGGTCGGGGCGGTGGTGGTCAAGGAGGGTGCGATTATCGGCGAGGCGCACAACGCTCCGCGCGAACTCGCCGATCCGAGCGCGCATGCCGAGATCCTGGCCTTGCGCCGGGCGGCCGGGAGGCTCGGCAACGAGCGGCTCGACGGCTGCGAGCTGTGGGTCACGCTCGAGCCCTGCGCGATGTGCGCGGGGGCGATCGTCCATGCCCGGATCGCGCGACTCTACTACGGCGCGCCTGATCCCAAAGGCGGCGCGGTCGAACATGGCGCGCGCCTCTTCGAGCAACCGCAATGCCTGCATCGGCCCGAGGTCTATACTGGGATCGGCGAGGCGCCGGCGGCTGCGCTGCTGCGCGAGTTCTTTGCGGCGAGACGATAGCAAAACTCGGCTCCGCAGGAGCCGCAGGGCCGAACGGCCGCGCAGCGTCGCCAGGCGCGAGGAAAGCCAAGCGGGCGGATGCCCGCGCCGGTGCTAGAGGCTAGAATCACAATCCGCGCCAGATCCTTACCGGCGCCGAGTCGGGAGGGCCGAAGCGGCGCGTTTCGCATCGCGCCGGCATGAAATCGCGGCCGTAGCAGAGGCGCATTTCCTCGAGCCAGCCGCGCTCGTTGACGACCAGTCCCACGTGCTCTGGCCCCCAGTAGCGGTTGGCATCGGCGAAAGCCTTGCGGATAGCACCCGCCGTAAGCGCATCATCGCGCGCAATGCGGTCGAAATCGGGCCAGCGCAGGCTGTTCCACAGGATGCGAGTGATCTTGAAGTAGCTGTCGGGCGCACCGACCATGCAGGTGCCGTGCTTGGCCCACTCGTGCGCCAGCAGCGCGGCAGAAGGAGTCATGCACAAGTTGGGTGCCAGATCGCGCGACGTCGGCTGGCGGGATGCCGCGCACCATTGCGGCCAGGTGTCGCGTCCCTCGGGCCACAAGCCGTGCACGACAAAGCCGAACCGGCCCGCGGCGCCCGAGCATTGCCGCCGGTCCGCCGCGCGCCTCTCGCGCCCGCGGCAGTACTCGGGAGACCAGCTCAGCGCGAGGGTATAGCCGGCAACCGGAACCTGCCGCACCGGTCCGTCGCGCGCGATAGCGGGAACGCTGAGCGGCCCGGTCGGTGCGCGGCACTGATAGGCCTGGGCCGCCGCGACTTCAGGCACCAGCGCGAGCACGGCGACGAGCGCGGCCGCGAGCTGCACGTCAGTCGAAGGTGCCCGCGTCTGTGCTCCACCGGCCCTTGAACCAGGCCGAGGCATCGTCCCGGAACAGGAAGATCAGCGCGGCAATCTCAAACGCATAGGACGTGAGACCAAGCAGGACGGTCGTGTCCCATGGAGCGGTCAGCATGGCCGGTATCGAGATGAGGCCAAACGCCGCCAACACGATCAGGATCCATTTGGCGACATTCGATGCCTTGTGCGCGATCAGGAACCACAGCAGCAGCGAGATCGCCATACCTACGGCTATCGTTCCGGCCAGGAAGCCGCCGCCGAAGCCGAGTGCCGCCGTCCCCGGCTCGCGGGCCAGTTGATCAACCATGGCGTCGAAGCCAATGACGATGCTCACCACGCTTACTGCAAGTGAAGCGAGGAAAAGCCGTTCGAACATGAGGATTGACGGTGGTCGCATAAAAATCCCCCTCCCCTTGGTACCACCATCCTGCGTCAGGGCGCGTTCGGACGCAACGTCAGATCGGCGTGAAGTCGAGCCCGATGTCGGCGGCGGGTGCGCTTTGGGTGAGGCGGCCGACCGAGACGAAGTCGACTCCTGTGGCGGCGATGGCGCCAATCGTGTCGAGGCGCACCCCTCCCGAAGCTTCTGTCGGCGCTCGACCTGCGACAAGCTCGACGGCCCCGCGCAAGGTGGCAATATCCATATTGTCGAGCAGCAAGTGCGTCGCTCCGGCTGCGAGCGCCGGCTCGATCTGGTCGAGCCGGTCGACCTCGCAGATGACCTGCCGCGCCCCGGCCTCGCGCGCGCGGCGCACGGCCTCGGCGACGCCGCCGGCGACGAGGATGTGGTTGTCCTTGATCATCGCCGCGTCCCACAGCCCCAGGCGGTGATTGCGCGCGCCTCCCATCCGGGTGGCGTATTTCTCGAGATGCCTGAGGCCCGGGATCGTCTTGCGGGTGTCGAGCAGGACGCAAGTCGTCTCGCCCATCGCTTCGACGTACTGGCGAGTCAGGGTGGCGATTCCAGAAAGGTGCTGGACCGAGTTGAGCGCGCTGCGCTCGGCCGTCAGCATGGCGCGCGCGTTGCCGCTCAGCCGCATCAGGTCGGTTCCGGCGCGGACTTGCGCCCCCTCCTCGGCCAGCAGCTCGATCTCCATCTGCGGATCGAGTGTGCGGAAGAATTCGGCTGCGACCGGTAAGCCCGCGACCACGATCGGATCGCGACTGTCCATCACTCCGGAAAACTGCACTCCGGCGGGGATCACGCTCTCCGCCGTGACGTCTTGCCCGCCGCCCGGCAAGCCGACGCCAAGGTCTTCGGCCAGGGTGTCGCGGACGAAACGGTCGAGATCGAAGCCGGGGAGGGTGAAGGCTGCTGATATTCCCCTCACGCTTGCGGGAGGGGCTGGGGGTGGTCGTGTCGAGGGCATGGCAGTCGCGGACATGCCCACCCCCAGCCCCT
>CBHCZH010000154.1:0-8105 GCA_965977975.1 uncultured bacterium | reverse complement strand
GGCGTGCGCTGGACCACTCCCATGCCGAGGCGGCGAATAGCGCTCGGCACCCGTCCTGGAATGCCGAACAGGCGAGTCAGCCCGTCCGTCGCGAGCGCGACCATGAAACTGTCGAGCCCGCGCCAACGCTCATAGCGCGCGAGCAACTGCGCGTTGCCTGGATCGAGCCCGAGCCGCATGCCTTCGACCAGAACCTCGACAAGTGCGCCGACGTCTCGCAGGCCCAGATTGAGCCCCTGGCCGGCGATCGGGTGAATGCCATGCGCGGCGTCCCCGACCAAAGCGAGGCGTCCGGCGGTGATCCGCGCGGTGTGGTGGAACCCGAGCGGGTAGGATGAACGCGGACCCTCGACCGTGATGGCTCCGAGCAGACCGTGCATCCGCTTCTCGGCTTCGGCAGTGAACGCGCGGTCGGACAGCGCCAGAACACCCGCCGCGTCGCTCTCGGCGACGGTCCAGACCAGCGCGCTGCGGTGCTGGCCTTCGGGCGTGTCGAGCAGCGGTAGCAGCGCGAAGGGGCCTGCCGGATAGAAGATTTCCCAGGCGACGTTCCCGTGCGGCTTTTCGTGGCCGAGCACGGTGACGACGGCGCGATGGCGATAGTCCCACTTGGCGACTGCGATGCCTGCTTCCTCGCGGGTCGGCGAATTGCGGCCCTCTGCGGCGACCATCAGGCTCGCTTCGAGCTTGTCGCCGCTGCCGAGTGTGGCGGACACACCGAACTCATCGCGCTCCCGATCCACGACTTCGGCACGCGAATGCCAGGCAATCAGCGGCTCGGCCGCGGCCGCCTCGAACAGCGCAAGGCGCAACGTGCGGTTGGCGAACATTCGCCCGAGCGAACCTTCGTGGGGTTCCGGTTGAAAGTCGATGCGGCCGGCCTTCATCCCGTCGGTTACCGCGATGGAGGCAATCGGGCAGGCGTTCGGTTCCAGTCTGTCGGCGAGGCCGATGTTGGTGAGCAGGTTCCAGCTCGCTGTCGAGATGGCCGAAGCGCGCCCGTCGAAGCCTTCCGCCGTCAGCTCGGCCGGGTCGGCGCGGTCGATGACGTGGCTCGAAAGGCCCTTGCGCGCCGCGGTCAACGCCAACGTCATGCCGACGAGGCCGCCGCCGAGGATCAGGAGATCGCGCTTGTCGCTCATCGCCCGCTTGCCCTAGAGCGGAGATGACGATGCGCGCAAGCACGATGCCTCTGTTGAAAGCCTTGCTTGCGCTTCTGGCGCTGACGCTTGCGCTGCCGTCGTCGGCGCAGCTGCAGCCGCCCGCTTCGACACCCCATCTCGCCGCGGAGCTGATCGCGGAGGGGCCCGCGGTTCCCGGCAAGACCCTCACGCTGGCGGTCAAGTTCACGCCCGAGCGCGGCTGGCACGGCTATTGGTCCAATCCGGGCGACGCTGGCTACGGCATGCGGCTCGAATGGCGCTTGCCCGAGGGCTGGAAGGCCGGTGAGCCGCTCTATCCGGTGCCGCACAAGCTGCTCATCGCCGGGCTGATGAACCACGTCTACGAAGGCGAATATGCGGTGCTGGTGCCGATCGAGGTGCCGGCAAGCGCCGCGGTCCAGAACATCACGCCGATCGAGGTCAAGGGCGACTGGCTGGTCTGCACCAACGAGATCTGCGTGCCCGAAAGCGCCACGCTGACGCTGCGGCTCGCGCAAGCGCCGGGGCCGCGCGACACTCGCTTCGACACCTGGCGCGCGGCGGTGCCGCCCGTGCTCGACAGCCCGGCGCGCTTCGAGCTGACCAAGGACCGTCTGCGCATCGCGATTCCACTCCCGGCCTCGCTCGATCTCGTCGAACCTCATGTCTTCGTCCGCAACGAGCAGCTTGTCGACTACGCGGCGGTGCAGACATTCACTCGTGAGGGCGACCTGCTGATCGCGGAGATACCGCGCAAGGGTCTTGCCGAAGGCACCGGGAGCGTCTCGGGTATCCTCAAGCTCGACAACGAGGGCAACGGGGTCACGTTCGAGGCGCGGGCAGGCGAGGTTCCCGCCGGCGGTATTCCTGTCGCTGGCGGGAGCGGCACCGCGCTGGGTCCGCTCTGGGTGCTGCTCGGCGGCGCCTTTCTTGGCGGGCTGATCCTCAACCTGATGCCGTGCGTATTTCCGATCCTCAGCTTGAAGGCGCTGACGCTCGCACGCGCCGGCGAAAGCGAGGCAGGCGCGCGGCGCGAAGCGGTCGCCTACACCGCCGGCGTGGTGCTCGCCTGTCTGGCGCTCGGCGCGCTGCTGCTGGTGCTGCGCGCGGGCGGCAGCGAGATCGGCTGGGCGTTCCAGCTCCAGGAGCCCGGCGTGGTCGTCGCGCTGCTGGTGCTGGCGGTGGCGATCACCGCCAACTTCGCCGGGCTCTACGAGCTGCCCTCGTTGTCGTTCACCGGTGCGGGAGGACGCTCCAGCGCGTTCGCCACCGGCCTGCTCGCCGCCTTCGTCGCGACGCCGTGCACCGGCCCGTTCATGGCCGCCGCGCTCGGCGCCGCGCTGCTGCTGCCGTGGTGGCAGGGGCTGGTGCTGTTCGGAGTGCTAGGCTTGGGACTGGCGCTGCCGTTCCTGCTGCTCGGGTTCGTGCCGGGACTGCGGAAGATGCTGCCGAGGCCGGGCAAGTGGATGGACACGTTCCGCAAGGTGCTCGCCGTTCCGATGGGCCTGACCGCGCTGGCGTTGCTGTGGCTGGCGTGGCGGCTCGGTGGAACGTGGTTTGCAATATTCGCTCTGGGCCTGTCGGTTGGAGTCGTTCTCTTAGCTGTGGGCTGGCAGCGATTGGCTTCCACCGGGGGCTGGCGGATCGGCGGGATAACCGGACCGCTCGCGATGATCGCCATCTCGACCACTCAACTTTGGCTGCGATACGATCCGCCGACTGCGGTGGAAGAAGGTGTGCTCGCCGCCGTCCCCTTCAGCGACGCCGCGCTCGCGGATGCGCGGGCCTCGGGCAAGCCGGTGTTCGTCTGGTTCACCGCCGACTGGTGCCTGACCTGCAAGGTCAACGAGAGCGTCGCGATCGAGCGCGAGGCGACGCGCGAGGCGTTCGAGAAGGCCGGTGTCATCGCGATGCGCGGCGATTGGACGCGGCGCGATCCGGCAATCACCCGTTTCCTCACCGCCCATGGCGCGGCCGGCGTGCCGCTCTACCTGTGGTACGCGCCGGGAAGGGAGCCGCAGGTCCTGCCGCAAGTGCTGACGCCCGAGACGCTCACCGAGCTGGCCGAGCAGGGCTAGGTCATTTCCCGACTCCGCTCGTGCTGAGCTTGTCGAAGCACGTCAGCGCCGCGCTAGCGTCCTTCGACAGGCTCAGGACGAGCGGATGTTGCGGTATTCTCCGCTTCTTCCGCTCGCAGCACTCTCCCGCCCGCGCGACACCAGGTGACGAACTCGCCGGGGATGCGGCTCCCCTCGATCAGCAGCGTGCCGCCGCCCGGCAGCGTCGCCTCCAGCTCGAGCGGTCCGGTGAACACATCGAACTGCGGGTCGCTCGCCGGAAACGTGCCTTCCCAGCGCCACTCGCCCTCATCGAGCGCGGCATCCACCTTGAACCGCGAGATCGTGCCGTTGCCGAGCACCGGAAACAGTGCCTTCTGCCCGGGCCGCGCGGGGGCATGGCGGACGATCGTCAGCATCGCCGGCACCTCGCGCAGATCGCAGGCGAGCGTCAGGAACGGCTCGGCGCCGGGCCTGGCGAACCGGATTGCCCGCTGATCCTCACTCACCGTCCACGTCGCGTCTTGGGTATCGGGCGAGAGCAGCGGCTCTGCGATCTTCGCCCGCGCGTCCTCGAGCGAAATCCGTTGCGCTTGCATCGGCGCCTCGCTGCCCTCGCCACAGGCGGCCAGAAACGGCATCAATATCAACAGGGCGGGGGCCTTCACTACCCCCATTTGCGCTGCGCGTTGCCGAAGCGCAACGTTTCGAAGCGAGGTTTTCCTCGTCTGCAGTGTCGGCTGTCATGCAAAACCCGGTCATGCTATCGAAACGGCAGCAAAAGTGACGGTCCACGCAGAAAACGGGAGAGCGATCGAGCACCGCGCAGTCCAGAGAGGCGGTAGCCCGACAGCCAGCAGGGGGGCTATATGACCAACCTCATTCGCTTGCAGGTCTTGCTCGGCGCATCCGCCATCACGATTGCCGCTTCGCCTGCCTTCGCGCAGGACACGCCTGCGCAAACGGTGGCAAACGACAGCCAAATCGTCGTCACAGCGACCAAGCGCGAAAGCGCGCTGATCGACGTCCCCTTCTCGCTCAATGCCCAGACCGAAGAAGACATTCAGCGCTCGGGCGCCAGCACGATCGAGGATCTGTCGCGCAACGTCGCCGGCCTCACCATCCAGAATCTCGGACCGGGCCAGAGCCAGGTCTCCGTGCGCGGCGTTTCCGCCGGGCAGATCGTCCGCGACCAGCCCGGCGTGAAGGAGCAGGTCGGGGTCTATCTCGATGAGTCCGTCATTTCGCTCTCGCTGTTCACTCCCGACATCGACCTTTACGACCTCAACCGCGTCGAGACGCTACGTGGCCCGCAGGGCACGCTGTTCGGCTCGGGCAACGTCGGCGGCACGATCCGCTACATCACGAACCAACCGGAGATCGGCAGCCTATCGGGCTCGCTCGAGGGCAACGTGAACCTCCTCGCCGGCGGCGATGTCGGCGGGCACCTCAAGGGCATGGTCAACATCCCGGCGGGCGACAGCCTGGCGATCCGCGCGGTCGGTTATTACACCCAATATGGTGGTTTTATCGACGCGTTCGGTCCGGCCGCCGGGGAGAACGTCAACGACGGCCATCGTCTCGGCGGCCGCCTGGCGATCGCTTTCGAGCCGAGCCCCGGCTTCCGCATCACCCCGCGGGTCCTCTACCAGGAGATCCGCGCCGACGGGTTCAACCGGCAAGAAGTCTTCAACATGTACTCGAACGCGTTCACCAACCCACCGCGCGTTTACGATGAGCGCCAGCAGTACCTGCTGCTGCGCGAGGGGTTCGCCGACGACACGCTGCTCGCCGACCTCACCGCCGAAATCGACCTCGGCTCGATCTTCAGCCTCACCTCGATCTCGACCTACATCAACCGCGACATCCTAGTCAGCCGCGACGCCAGCGCGCTGACCGGCTCGGTCTCGGTCGATCTCGGCTATCCCGCTGCGGGCGTGAACCTGCCCTCGAACTTGGTCGACACCACCGACCTCGAGACATTCGCGCAGGAGGTGCGGCTCTCGACCGACAGCTCGGGCCCGATCAACGGCGTGATCGGGCTGTTCTACTCGGACACCCAGCGCCTCTACAGCCAGCGCCTGCCCACCCCGGGATACGACGCGTTCACCGACGCCCGCTTCGGGGCCGGCACCTCGGCGGCCGTGGCCAACGGGTTCCCGCTCAATTCGCCCTACAACGCCGACTTGCCCTACGACATCGAGCAGTTCGCGATCTTCGGCGAGGGGACGTGGGACATTACCTCGCGGTTCCACCTCACCGCGGGCGGCCGCTACTACGACTTCTCGGAAACCCGCGAGTTCAATTCGGGCGGCCTGTTCTCGAACGGCGACAACAACGTCGACGAGACCACCTCGAACGGCTTCAGCCCGCGGGGCATCCTGAGCTACGACGTGGCCGACAACGTGCGCCTTAACGCGCAGGTGTCGAAAGGCTTCCGGCTCGGCGGCGTCAACGACCCGCTCAACATTCCCTTGTGCAGCGGCGGCGCCAACGGCATCGATGCGCAGACTTACGGCAATCGTCCCACCTACGAGGACGAGACGCTGTGGAACTACGAGCTCGGGGTCCGCGGCCAGGGCCGAAACGGCCTGAACTTCGCCGCCGCGGCCTTCTACACCGACATCAAGAACCTGCAGGTCACGGCCGATGCCGGCAGCTGCTCGTCGCGCGTGGTGTTCAACGTGCCCGAGGCGCATACGATGGGCGTCGAGGCCGAGTTTTCGGCGCGGCTAGCCGAGGGGCTCGATTTCTCGCTCAGCGGCAGCCTGCTCGAAGCCAAGTTCGATTCCGACGTCACCACCACCGCCGGCGTAGTGATCGCCGGCATCCGTGACGGCAACCGCCTGCCGACCGTGCCGAACTTCCAGGTCGCCGCCAGCACCAGCTACACCTTCCCGATTTCGAACGACGCCGAGGCTTATGTCGGCGCCTCGGTGCAGCATGTCGGCAGCCGCTACACGCAGCCGAGCGACCAGGAGAACAATCCGCGCAACTTCGTCTCGGGGCTGCCGTTCAACGGCGCCACTGGCACCGGCATTACGACGGTCGACCTGCGCCTCCCGTCGTACGAGTACGTCAACCTCAGCGCTGGCGTCGATTGGGACAACGGCCTCGGCGTGATGGTCTACGTCACCAACCTGTTCGACGAGAACGCGCTGCTGTCGTTCGACCGCGAGCGCGGCGGGCGCGCCCGGCTCGGCTTCAACGTCGGCCAGCCGCGGACGATCGGCATCACCGTGCGCAAGCGGTTCGGTGACGACTAGCGGGCCTTACCGCCCCCACTTCCGCTGCGTCTTGCCGTAGCGCATCTTGCGGGTGCCGGGCTTGCCTTCGTTGGCGCGGCCGACGGGTGAGCCGCGGCGTTCCTCGCCGGGTAGCCCCAGCTCGTCCGCTTCGAGCCGCCTGATCTCGTCGCGCAGGCGGCCGGCTTCCTCGAATTCGAGGTCCGCCGCAGCCGCCCGCATGCGCTTCTCGAGATCCTGGATGTACGCCCGCAGGTTATGCCCGACGAGGTTGTTGCGCTCGTCGTCGCCGGTCTCGACCAGCACGCCGTCGCGGCTGGCGGTGTGGGCGACGATGTCGGCGATCTGGCGCTTGATCGTGGTCGGGGTGATGCCGTGCGCGGCATTGAACTCCTGCTGCTTCTCGCGGCGGCGCTCGGTCTCGGCCATCGCGCGTTCCATGCTGCCGGTGATCCGGTCGGCGTAGAGGATGACCTTGCTGTCGACGTTGCGCGCCGCGCGGCCGATCGTCTGGATCAGGCTGGTTTCGCTTCGCAGGAAGCCTTCCTTATCGGCATCGAGGATGCAGACGAGGCCGCATTCCGGGATGTCGAGCCCCTCGCGCAGCAGGTTGATGCCGACGAGAACGTCGTAGACCCCCAGCCTGAGGTCGCGGATCAGCTCAATGCGTTCGAGCGTCTCGACGTCCGAATGCATGTAGCGCACGCGCAGGCCCGCCTCGTGCATGAACTCGGTCAGGTCCTCGGCCATGCGCTTGGTCAGCGTGGTGACGAGCGTGCGGTAGCCCCTCTGCGCGGTCAGGCGGCATTCGTTGATGCAATCCTGCACCTGATCCTCCACAGGGCGGATCTCGACCGGCGGGTCGATCAGCCCGGTTGGGCGGATCACCTGCTCGGCGAACACGCCGCCGGTCTGCTCGAGCTCCCACGGGCCAGGGGTCGCTGAGACGGCGAAGGTCTGCGGACGCATCGCGTCCCACTCGTTGAAGCGCAGCGGGCGGTTGTCGATGCAGCTCGGCAGGCGGAAGCCGTATTCGGCAAGCGTCAGCTTACGCCGGTGGTCGCCGCGCGCCATCGCGCCGACTTGCGGGATCGTCTGGTGGCTCTCGTCGACGAACAGCAGCGCGTTGTCGGGAAGGTATTCGAATAGCGTCGGCGGCGGCTCGCCGGGCAGGCGGCCGGTGAGGAAGCGGCTGTAGTTCTCGATGCCAGCGCAGCTTCCAGTCGCCGCGATCATCTCGAGGTCGAAATTGGTGCGCTGCTCCAAACGCTGGGCCTCGAGCAGCCGGCCTTCGGCGTGCAGCTCTTTGAGGCGCTCCTCGAGCTCGAACTTGATGGCCTCCATCGCCTGCTTCATCGTCGGGCCCGGGGTGACGTAGTGCGAGTTGGCATAGACCCGCACGTATTTGAGGTTCGCGCCCTTTTGTCCGGTCAGCGGATCGAACTCGCTGATCTCCTCGATCTCGTCGCCGAAGAAGCTGATCCGCCAGGCCATGTCCTCGTAGTGGCTCGGAAAGATCTCCAGGCTGTCGCCGCGCACGCGGAAATTGCCGCGCGCGAAGGCCGCATCGTTGCGCTTGTACTGGAGGGCGACGAGCTTCCTGATGATCTCGCGCTGGTCGACCGTCTCGCCCTGCTTGAGATCGAAGATCATCGCCGAGT
>CBHCZH010000153.1:0-8386 GCA_965977975.1 uncultured bacterium | reverse complement strand
GCTGGCCGATCAGCGGGTCCTGCGCCACGCGCAGCGCCTGGCCTACTTCGGGCACCATCGCCTCGACCAGGCGGAGGCCCATTTCCTGGCGCAAGTAGCTCGAAGCCGCGGTCGGCCCGCCGCGGATCAGCTCGATCGCATTGGCCCAGCCGATCGTGCGCACGGTGTCGGCGACGATCGGCGCGGCACGGTAGGAGGCATCGACCGCGATATCGGCGACGACATCCTCCAGCCGGCTCTTGAACAGCGTCGAGGTGAGGATGTTGGTCAGCACGTTGCCGCGGTTGCCGAAGAAACGGTTGAGGCCGATTTGAGCGACTTGCTGATCCCAGTACCCGCCGGGCGCGGTGAGCCGGAGGAAGGCACGCTCGCTCGACAGCACCAGCAGGCGGCGGATCGCCTCGGTGAAGCTAAACTGGCCGGTGGTGGTGCAGGCGGGCAGCGTAACAGCCGTCGCGGCGGCCAGGAAACCGGCGATGAAGGCGCGGCGGGGAAAGGTCGACATCCGGGGCATCTCACAAGCTTTCTCGTTTCGAGCGCTTGCCCCGTTCCCAAGCGCCCGCCCATATAGGGCGAACACACATGAACCGCGCCCGACTGGTCATCTTCAACGCCGCGCTCGGCCCACTCGATTACCGCGTTCCGGAAGGGATGGAGGTCGAGCCGGGCTCGGTCGTGGTCGCGCCGCTCGGACCCCGCCAGATCGTCGGAATCGTCTGGGAAGCGGAACGGCTGCCGGCAACCGAGGTTCCGGACGCCAAGCTGCGCCCGCTCATCGCCGTGCTGCCCGTGCCGCCGCTCAAGGCCGAGCTTAGGCGGCTGATCGAATGGACGGCCGACTACTACTGCGCTTCGATCGCCTCGGTCGCGCGAATGGTGCTGGCGAGCGGCGGGGCGCTGCGCGGGCCGGCGACGATGATCGAATACCGGCTCTCGGGCGGCCTGCCCGAGCGGATGACGCCGCAGCGCCAGGCCGCAATCGAAGCGCTCGAGGGCGAACAGGCGACGATCCGCGAGCTGGCCGGCATCGCCGGGGTCAGCGAGGGCGTGCTGCGCGGGCTGGTCAATCAAGGCGTTCTCGAGCCGGTCGAAGTCGATTGCGACCGGCCTTATCCGCGCGCCACGGCCGACTTCGCTCAGCCGGAGCTTACCGCGGATCAACAGGAGGCTGCCGACAAGCTAGTGGCATCAGTGCGGCGAGGCGGTTTCGCACCGTTTCTGCTCGACGGCGTGACGGGCTCGGGCAAGACCGAGACCTATTTCGAGGCGATCGCGGCCAGCCTGAGGAAAAACAAGCAAACGCTCGTCCTGCTTCCCGAAATCGCGCTTACCGAAGCCTTCCTGCGGCGCTTCGAGGAGCGCTTCGGAGCGGCGCCTGTGGTGTGGCATTCCTCGCTCAAATCGACCGAACGACGCCGCGCCTGGCGAGCGATTGCCGCGGGGACCGCACAAGTCGTCGTCGGCGCGCGCTCGGCGCTGTTCCTGCCTTATGCCGATCTCGGACTTATCGTCGTGGACGAGGCGCACGAGGTCAGCTTCAAGCAGGACGACGGCGTGCGCTACAACGCCCGGGACGTCGCCGTGATGCGCGCGCGGTTCGAGGGCATCCCGGCGATCCTCGCGAGTGCCACTCCGGCACTCGAAAGCCTGCAGATGGCCGAGAGCGGGGTCTACGAGAAGCTCGTGCTGCCGAGCCGATTCGGCGCCGAGCTGCCGGCGATCGGCACGCTCAACCTCACCGAGGAGAAGCCCGAGCGCGGCCGCTGGCTCGCGCCGCGGCTGGTCGAGGGGCTGCGCGACCGGCTGGCCAAAGGCGAGCAGTCGCTGCTGTTCCTCAACCGTCGCGGCTATGCCCCGCTGACCTTGTGCCGCCACTGCGGCTTCCGCTTCCAGTGCCCGAATTGCAGCGCCTGGCTGGTCGAGCACCGGCTGAGCCGCCGGCTCGCCTGCCACCATTGCGGGCACGAGACCACGCCGCCCGATAATTGTCCCGAATGCGGCGAGCCCGATTGCCTGGTCGCCTGCGGGCCGGGCGTCGAGCGGATCGCGCACGAGGTCGAGGAGCTCATGCCCGATGCGCGGCTGGCAATCGTCACCTCCGACACGTTGAACTCGCCGGAGAAGGCGGCGCAGTTCATCGCCGAAGCGGAGGCCGGCGCGATCGACGTGATCGTCGGGACGCAGCTTGTCACCAAGGGGTTCCACTTCCCCGAGCTGACACTGGTCGGCGTGGTCGATGCCGATCTCGGCCTCGAAGGCGGCGACTTGCGGGCAGCCGAGCGGACTTATCAGCAGGTCGCGCAGGTCGCCGGCCGCGCCGGACGCGGGGCCAAGCCGGGCGAAGTGCTGATCCAAACGCGGCATCCCGAAGCCTCGGTCATAGCCGCGCTCGCCGCCGGCGACCGCGATGCGTTCTACGAAGCTGAAACCGAGGCCCGCCGCCACGCCGGCGCGCCGCCTTTCGGGCGATGGGCAGCAATCATCGTTTCCAGTGAGGACGAAGCCGAAGCGCGCGAAGCGGCGAACCGGATCGGCGCGACACGGCCACGGCTCGACGACGTCATGATCCTAGGCCCCGCCCCCGCGCCGATGGCGCTGCTGCGTGGCCGCTACCGCTACCGGCTGCTGCTCAACGCCCGGCGCAGCGCCGAGGTGCAGCAGGTGATCCGCGCCTGGCTCGGAGCCCTGAGTTTCCCGCAGGGGGTGCGGATTGCGGTCGACGTCGATCCCTACAGCTTCGTGTGACGTTCCTCCCCCAGCTGGGGAGGGGGGACTATGCGAAGCATGGGAGAGACACAGGCCGCTGGCCTTACGCTTGCTGCACGTGCCCCTCCACCACCCTGCGGGTGGTCCCCCTCCCCGTTCCGGGGAGGAATCTAACCCGCGTAGAGCGCCTTCGCCTCCTCCGTCAGCCGCTGCATCGCCCAGATCCACGGGCGCGGGCCCCAGCTGATCCGCGCGACGCCGGTCTGCGCGAGGGCGGACCGATCCACGCCTTCGACGTTGATCACGTGCACCGGCAACGGCGAAGCGGTGCAGATCTCGGCGATCAGGTCGAGGTCGGTGACGCCGGGCACGAAGTAGCTATGGGCGCCGGCCTCGGCATAAGCCTGCGCGCGCTCGAGCGCTTCGGGCAGCAGTGTGCGATCATTGCTGTTCTCTCCGGCGAAGTATTTGTGGAGGAACAGATCGGTGCGGGCGCTGACCCACAGGCCGCTTTCCACCACCGCGGCGACGCGGCGTGCCTGCTCGGCGATCGGGTGCAGCCCATTGCCCCCGATCACCTGGTCCTCGAAGTTGCAGCCGACCGCGCCCGCTTCGGCGAGTAGCCGCGCATGCTCGGCGAGGTGCGCCGGGTCGGCGGCGAATCCGCCTTCGAAGTCGGCCGACACGGGGATATCCACGGCCCCAACGATCCGCCTGATCGTGTCGAGGAACAGGTTGAGCGGAATGCCTTCGCCGTCCGGGTAGCCTTGCGCCTCGGCCAGCGAATGGCTGCCGGTGGAAAGCGCTGGCGCACCGCCTTTCGCCACCGCTAGCGCGCTGCCGACGTCCCAGATGTTGTAAAGCAGCAGCGGGTCGCCCGGCACGTGCAGGGCGGCGAAACGGTCGCGGTATTCCTGGTTCATTTGACGCCTTCTCGTTCGAGGAGCTTCTTCTTGATCTCGAGCCCGTAAGCATAGCCGCCGAGCGAGCCGTCCGACCTGACGACGCAGTGGCACGGAATCAAGACTGGTACGTGGTTGGCGCCGTTGGCCGAGCCCGCCGCGCGCACCGCCTTGGGATTTCCCGCGGCGGCGGCGATCTCGGCGTAGGACCGGGTCTCGCCCGGGGGGATCTTGCGCAATTCCTGCCAGACGCGCTCCTGGAACGCGGTGCCGCGCACGTCGACCGGGATGTCGCGCCCGCTTGCCGGGTCGTCGACCGCGGCGACCACGCGCTGGAGCAGAGCGGCGAACTCGGCCCCGCCCTCCACCAGCTCGGCGTTCGGGAACAGCCGCTCGAGTTCCTCGCGCCCGGTTCCGAACGACAGGCGGCACACGCCCTTGTCGGTCGCGGCGACCAGCATCGGACCGAGCGAGCTTTCGACAACGGCCCAGCGGATAGTCACCCCCGCCCCGCCCTTGACCCATGCCGAAGGCGCCATGCCCAGTCTCCCTTGCATCGAATCGTAGAACCGCGAGGCGCTTTCGAACCCCGCATCGTAGATGGCGTCAGTGACGCTTTCGCCGTCGGCCAGGGCCTCGCGGGCCCGTTCTTCGCGCAAGGCGCGCGCATAGGCGGCGGGCGAAAGGCCGGTCAGGCGAGTGAACACGCGCTGGAAATGGCTCGGCGAATAGCCCGCCGCGCCGGCAAGTTGCGCCAGGGGCAGCGGCGCCTCGGCCGCCTTGATCGCCTTGATCGCGCGCAGCACCGCCTGCTCGTCACGGGCGATGTCGTCGGGCAGACAGCGCTTGCATGGCCTGAGCCCCGCGTCGCGAGCCTCTTCGCCATTGGCAAAAAAGCGCACGTTGCTCCGCGCCGGATGGCGCGCCGCGCACGAAGGGCGGCAATAAATGCCGGTCGTGAGCACGCCGGTGACGAATCGGCCGTCGAACGATCGGTCGCGCCGAAGCACGGCATGCCAAGCCTCGTCGTCGGCGATCGCGCCCCCCGAATCGCGCGAATGTTCCCAATGTTCGCATTGACCATGGGCTTCCGCTTGCGCGCGTTGCTCCTCGGACTCTCGCCTGACGGAATGCGTTTCACGCGGAGGGGGTGATTCGCTGCTCATCGGCGGAACAATGGCAGAACATTTGCTTGTAGGACAGCGATTCATGCCCCGTCTCCCTCGCGCTCGATCCGCGCAGCAAAGCAGCCGGCCGCGGCGTTGTGGGCGTTGATATGGGCGATGCGCGGGTCGGCGAGGAGCGCTCGGATCGCCGCGTCGACCTCGCCGGGTGCCGCCAGGCGCGCTTCGGCCAGCGCGCCTTGGCCATCGAAGCCGCGCAGGCTCAGTGTGCGACCGGCAAAGCACGGCGGGCATTCGTCCAGGTAAACGGCTTGCTGGGCCTGCCCGCGCACAAAGATCGCGAAAGCCGATCGGTACGGCCCCGGCACGTCGTGATGGACATGGTGGACCAGCAGCAAAGGTTCTCCCTCGCGTGCATCCTCCAGCGTCACCCGGCAGGGAAAGCCGCGATCGGCGTCGGCAGTGACGCGGCAAGCGCCATGGCGCGCGAGCTCGTCGTCGTCCATCGCCCACAGCGGCGCGAACTCGGCCGGGTCGAGGCCGGCGATTCGGTAAGTCATGGCGTGATCTCCTCGAAACACGGCCCCTCCTAACCGGCACGCCGCGGCCATGCTTCCCGCCGCTTGCGCTCAAAGCCGATGACGGCGAAAAGCCCCGGGATGACGGACCTCGCGAACGCAAGACGGTGGCTGCCGCGACTGGTCGCGCTGCTCGCGCTGCTGCTCGTCCCGACGGCGCTGCAGGCCGACCCGGCCGACATCAACGCCGCAGCGCGCGGGGTGGTGCGGATCGTGATCGTCGAGATCAATGACGAGGAGCTGATACCGATCTCTCACGGGACCGGCTTTGCGGTCGGACCCGAGCGCATCGTGACCAATGCGCATGTGGTCAGCGAAGCGCGCGAGGACG
This sequence comes from uncultured bacterium, assembly GCA_965977975.1. Classification (GTDB taxonomy): domain Bacteria; phylum Pseudomonadota; class Alphaproteobacteria; order Sphingomonadales; family Sphingomonadaceae; genus Croceibacterium_A. The sequence goes on along the minus strand of CBHCZH010000153.1, from coordinate 2,745 downwards.
ACAGCTTGGCGATCGGCATCGTGCCGGCGGACGGTGGCGAAGCCGTCTATGGCCGGCTGGTCGCGGTGAGCCCGCGCAACGATCTTGCGCTTATCGCCACGACCTCGCCGATGCGACTGCCGCCTCTGACCATCGCCGGCGACGCTTCGGCCGACCGCGGTCCGGTCACTTCGCTCGGCTATCCGATGAACGTCGACCGGGCGCAGGGGCTTTCGACGGGCGACATCTTCCGCGCCCAGCCGCCGGTCAAGAGCAACGGGTTCCTGTCAGGCCGGCGTCCGACGCGCGAGTTCGATTCGCTGCTCCACACAGCACCGATCGCGCGCGGCAGCAGCGGCGGCCCGCTGCTCGACGATTGCGGCCGCGTGGTCGGCGTGAACAGTTTCGGCGCCGAAAGCGGCTCGGCCGATGCGGAGTTCTACTTTGCCGTCTCGACCCGCGAGCTGCTGCCGTTCCTGCGCGCCAACGAGGTCACGCCGCAAGTCAACACCGCGCCGTGTCGCAGCCTCGCGGAGCTCGAGGAGGCCGAGCGCGAGCGTGCCGAGCGTGCGCAACAGGCCGCGCAGGCTCAGGCGGCCGCCGAGGAGCGCACGCTCGCCCGCCGCCGCGACGAGGCGCGCCGGCAGATCGAGTTCGCGGTCCTCGCCGAGCGCGAGGAAGGGTTGGCGCTGGCGATGACACTGCTGATCGCCGCGGTGGTCGCCGCCGGGATGGGAATCCACGCGCGGCATAGCGGGAACAGGCACGAGGCGGAGCTCGGATTGGCGCTCGCCGGCCTGGCCTTCGCCGGCTCCGCCTTCGCCTGGATCGACCGACCGGCCTTCGCCGAGATCTCCGAGCGGCTCGAGGACCAGCTGCGCGAGGAGATGACAGCCGAGGACCGCGGCACGATCGCCGCCGCCACGCAAGGTGCGCTGGTCTGCGTGCTCGACACCGAGCGCAGCCGCGTGACCGGCGCCGCGGCCGAGGACGTGCAGCTCGACTGGCGCGAGGACGGCTGTGTCAACGGGCGCACCCAGTACGGGCTCGCCGACGGCAACTGGTCGCGGGTGTTTGTACCCGCCGACGAGGAATCGGTCTCGGTCAATCGCTTCGATCCGGCGACGCGCGAATATCGCATGGAGCGCTATCTGCTCGATCGCCAGGCGATGGCCCGCGCACGCACTGCCCGCAGTGAGTTCGAAGCCCCGGCCTGCGGTGGCGGCGCGGAGGCGGCGCGCAACCTCGGTGCCCGCCAGCAGGCGATCCTAACGTTGCTGCCCGAGCGGCCTAACGAGCGGCTGGTGTACAGTTGCTCGGCAAGCGCTCGATAACCCGCTCTTTCACCTGGACCGCCGTTGTTCGTCTGTCAGGCACGGCGACCGGTCGAAAACCCGTTCGGCAATAGTCTGGGGGATTGCACCCGCGACCGGCAGCAAGGGAGTATCGACGATGATGGGCTGGCTACTGCTGGCCGCCGCGGCAATCGCCGCTCCAGACCCGCTGGTCGCGGATATGCAGCGCGTCGAGGAAAGCCGCAACGCCGCGATCAAGGCCGGCGACATGGAAGCGCTGCGCGAGCTTTACCCGGCCGACTTCCAGGGGATCGCCTCGGGAGGGGTTCGGGTCGATCGTGATACCCTGCTTGCGGTGTTCCAGCGCAATGCCGGTGGCGATTTCGTGGCTGAAAGCACGATCCTCTCGGCGCGCGAAGTCGAGGGCCTGGTCCTCGTCGAAGGACGGCTCAAGCTGTTCACCGCCGATCGCTCGCGCCTGATCAGCGACAGCTTCTATCTGCATGTGCTGCGCCGCCGCTCGGGCCACTGGGAAATGATCGAGGGGGCGGCGACGCCCATACCCGCGTCGTCGGCCCAATAGCCGGGTTGCATCACCGGTGACCACTTGCTAGGGGCGCGCCAGCCTTGCCGGGGTGCTGTCCGCTAGCCCCCGTTCGCCGGGCGCAACATTTCCGTTCTCCGGACCCAAGAGGACCTTCGCGCGTGGAGCTTTCCGCCGGTATTCAGGCCAGCCTGGCAGGGCGTTATGCCTCGGCCCTGTTCGAACTTGCCAGCGAGGCGGGTTTTGTCAGCGCGGTCGAATCGGACCTCGATACCCTCGCCGAAGCGCTGCGCGAATCGCCCGAGCTGCGCGCGCTGATCCGCAATCCGGAGGTGAGCCGCGAAGCGCTCGGCCGCGTGCTCGCCGGGCTCGGCGAGCAGCTCAAGCTGTCCGATCTCACCCGTAACTTCCTCGGCGTGCTGGCGCAGAACCGCCGCGTGGCCGAGCTGCCCGCGACGATCCGCGCGTTCCGGTCGATCGCCGCCGCCCAGCGCGGCGAGGTGACCGCCGAAGTCGCCAGCGCTCACCCGCTCGCCGACGAGCAGCTCGCCGCGCTGGAGCAGAAACTCCGCGCCCGCGAAGGCCGCACCGTCAAGCTCAAGACCCGTGTCGATCCCGACCTGCTCGGCGGCCTGGTCGTCACCATCGGTTCGCAGCGCATCGACAGCTCGATCCGCTCGCGTCTCAACTCTCTCGCCCAGGCGATGAAAGGCTAAAAGGCAGCATCATGGAAATCCGCGCCGCAGAAATCTCCAAGGTCATCCGCGACCAGATCGCCAACTTCGGCACCGAGGCCCAGGTGTCGGAAGTCGGCTCGGTGCTCTCGGTCGGTGACGGCATCGCGCGCATCCACGGCCTCGACAAGGTCCAGGCCGGCGAGATGGTCGAGTTCGCCAACGGCGTCCAGGGCATGGCGCTCAACCTCGA
>CBHCZH010000152.1:0-8775 GCA_965977975.1 uncultured bacterium | reverse complement strand
ATGAATGCTCTCCGCCTCGAGGCGGTCGAGATGCGTCAGCCGTTGCATGAGGGGGAAGAACGTTCCTGAAGATGACCGCTGAATGTAGCGATTGCCCCCTGCATCGCCCAATTGCAAGGGAGTGCTATGGAAAGTCAAATCGCCCTGCGAGTGCACGACGAATGGTTTTTCGCCATAAGAGCAGAACCGGTGATGTGGCGACTTGCGGACTCACGCAGGGGAACCAGCACTGTATGGCTCGGGCTCTGAGTCCGCCGCGGCGATGCACCAAACATTGATTTGAAACGCTTCAGCGTCACCAGGAATATTATATCAATCTTGGAAAAGCGTCCGCTCTTTGCATCCTTATAAAATGTAAGCTTTATGCAGAATTATGGCACATGAAATTCATTGAATTATTCGAGAGATACGATGCCCGGTGCCTTCAATCACAAATGTCTCTATCCCCCTCCCTCGTCTAACAGCGCTTAGATCGAGAGCCGAAACTTGAGCGGGTTCGTCATCCACGAGCACGAAGGCACGTTGCCTGAAACTTCCCTCCATTCGAACGTTTCTTATTATGAGATCGCGATTGCCGCCTCGCACGACAACGGATTTCCTTGCCTCTATCCCAGGTCCTTGGGGATTGTTCGTGATCGTTACCCCATCGATCGTAACGTTCCATGACGTACCGCGTATGCTGATTGCCGCAACGGGCTCCCCGGCGTTGTCATAGCGCGTGCCGTTCCGCACGGTCACATTGGCAATATCCACATCCGCCAGCCCCTCGTGCAGGTGAAGATAGGTAACGTTATCCCCGCCATCGGCCACAAAATTGCGGACCGTCACATCGGTTGTTCCCGTATCGAATGCGAGTGCATAAGGTCGATAGACCGGCGCACTCCAATCTGCTTGAATAAGAGAAACGCAGTCTTCGACAACGACGTGGCGACCGCGTATGTTGAAGCCACCCCGGCCTTCACATCGGATATTTCGCATTTCGAAGCCGATAACCTGGAGAATATTTCCTGCCCGCCTCTGTTGGTTAACGATTGTTCCTGGTCCGATGATCGCACAATTTCGAACATGGTGTTCAGTAATTCGTATCAGCCCGGCTAGTTCCCGACCGTCTGTTTCATGATCCTTTGAAACAGGCTCGACGAAGTTCACGACCTTTCCAGCGATACTGCCGATCGTCAGCATTTCGGCGACAGGAGCGTATGCCTGGGGAGTCACGTTGCGCGACACCAAGACAACGACGTCTCCCACGCGGAAGCCGGGGTTGGTGCTCAACAGCACAGAGCTGTCTCCGCGCCGGGGCAGCCGCCCCGCCAGGCGAACGATCTGGCGCTTCATGACTGCGTCGTTAAAAAGGCGATATTTCGCGCCGAACGTATAGGCATCGCAGGCCTGTAATAATGTGGCGCCGTTCAGATCGAATATCAGGTTACTTGCGCCCGCCGGAAGACCGATCGATGCGGCATGGGCTGGGTTACTGATCTTAGTCTCCGACAAATCCGATGCTAGGCGGTAGACCTTCCCCGGATGGAACCGGAGCGTGCCCCCGCCGTGCCCCACTAAGAACTCGACGGCGGCGTCGATCGCGTGCGTAGCGTCGCCATTGCCGTCCGCAATGAGGCCGAACATTTCGGGCGTCATTACCGGCTGCGGAGCGAGCTGCCAGTATCGTTTCCCACCGTTGGAGTGAGTCCAGGTGATGCCTCTTACCGCAGGGTCAGACCGCCCGGGCTCAGCGGGAATAAACAGTGCATTGTCGCGCGCGGCGACCACCACGCGGCCGATCGTCGCCGGAATATCGGAAGCTTCCAACTGGGCGAGGCTGCCAATTCTGAGAACCGCCTCGTTCGCGCGGCAGACCGACGGCAACATTCCGCAGGCAGTCGCAGTTCCGAGAAACCCCAGAGCCGTCCTGCGCGAGATCGAAGAAAGTCTGGTCTGGCCACCTTCAAAAGTCACAACGCCCTTCCTCATCGGCTGAAAACCGGCTGCGGAACTGCACGGCATCACTTCGCCTGGTCCCGTCACCCCATCCTACGCTGCCGTTCTGTCTGCACGTTGAATAACGGCCGGGCGCTAGCGCAAGGTGGGCCCCCGGTACTACCGCTGGGGGTTACCGAAAACGGGTGAGAACAGGATTAGATCCGGACGGACGAGGGCAAAGGAAACCGCCGGACATTGGGCTTCCGGTCCGATGCCTTTCGGGAAAAAGCAAACCGCACGAACAGGAAAGTTGCTACGATCTGCCCGACACCTTGAATGTCGTTCCGAAGAAATGCGTACATCGCAATGTAGAGAACGACCGAAACCGCAAAGGCGTCGGAATCGCGGGAACGTCCAAATTTCATGACGAGGTAAGACCAAGAGGTGCCAATAATAAACGAGAATGCGGCGGCCAATATAACGAAATAGTCTGATATTAATTCAGTTATACTTCCTATGACTAATCCTCGTTCCCGTCTGTAGTAATTGCTCGCGTCGTAGGCAATCGTGAACTGGACGGATCCGGTTTCCGGCTTGAATGGAACCATGACACGAGGAATCGGAGCAAGCACGGCGCCAACGAAGCCTTCAAACGGAAAGGGACTGAGATCCGCGTCGCGGCTTAGGAGCAGAATTCCCGCTTCGGCGAAGGGCAGATCGTTTGAATTGGCGATTTCCGAAATACCCAGCACCTCGCTCCAACCAACGTTCTGGATTCCTTCGCGCTTGATCAGGATGCGGTAATTCACTGCGGCAACGGACAGCAAGATAGCCACACCGGCCATCACTCCGAACCAGTGCTTTGGAAATCGGATGCGCTGGTAATAGGCTAAATAGAAGAGATAGGGCAGAAGCACGTAAAGGATACGCGTTCTCGACCCAGTGCCGACAAGAAGAAAAGCGAGCAGGAAGCAGACTGCCGTCGCTGCAATGAGATTGCGTTGGACAAGGAAGTAGATCAGCGCCGGAAGTAGCAGCATGCTGAACAGGAACATTACCGGATTGTCGGCGCCGCTATGAGATTCAGCACCGATCATCAGTGCGCTCCGACCTTCGATTATTTGTCCGGCAACGGGAATCAGGAGAAACCCGGCTACTGCAACGAGAAAGATCGAGTTGATCCATCCGTTCGTCGATCTAGGTGCGGGCAACTTCGCCTTTTCGCCCAACATTCCACCCAGGACACAGCCAAGCGCAAGTGTCAGGAGCACTGCGTTGTGTTTGACAAGGGCTTCGGCCACGACCTCGTCCCGCGGGGCAATCCGCCACTGCGCAAGCACCCCGAACCCGGTGGAGTACAGGTTCAAGAAATCAGCCTGTACGAGCACTGTATAAAGGATGAGGAAGAGGTAGGGATTCAGTGCCGTTTTGGAGAGGATGCCTGCGCGATTTGACCGGCTGAGCAACCAGAATACAATTATGCAGCCGACGCTCAGAAGAAAACCGAAGTAGATCATTCTGTCGGTACTCCGCACAGCCCATACCAGTCGGGCAACCTGTCTCGCATCAGCCGAGCCTTCCTGTCGTCCGCGTGAAGAATGCCAGGTCCGAAGGCAACCGCTTGACTGGCCTTGCGGGAAGGCCGGCCAGGAACCAATGGGATTCACGCCAATCCCGGCTCAGCACCGATCCCGCGCCAAGGAGGCAATAGTCCGCCAAGTTTACTCCTGCGAGGATGACCGACGAGGTTCCGATAAAGCAATAGGCTCCGATGCGCGAGGGTGCGCTGCTCTGACAGGCCCGCTCGAAGTCGGGACTGTGCGTCAGGACTTGTGTGTGCGCACCAGCGATCAGCGCAAAACGACCGATGGTCAGAGTGTTGGTACAATCGATCAGATGATCGCGTGTGATCGCCGAATGTTCCTCCATGACCAATGCGGCGATGCGGCTGGTCTCGCCGGCGTAATCGGCAGTCACCTGACGTCCGGTGATTCGGTTGCGCGGGCCGATGCGAGCGCAAGCACCCAGTTCCAGACGCTGGATCGGGCTCACAATAGTGAAGTGGCTGATTGACGCATGTTGGCTCAGCACCACTTCCTTCGCGAAGACTAGCGACAGGCCCAGCCGCGCGGTTGGAGCGATCCGAAAACCGAAGACGAGGCCGAGCAGCCGCCTCCGGAGAGGCCAGGGCAGAGCGAACAGGGCAACCTGGACTGCTCCGCTTAGAAATTCGGTAAGACGCAACTTGCCTCCTCCTTATCCGTCTGCCTTGCGGCCAAGGCGCATACGGATTGTGTCAAGACCGCCTCGCAAGCGCTTCGATACGAGCGATCGCCAATCGTTGATCGCTAGCCCTGCGTTTCGTTGGAACGCCATGGCGATGCAGACAACCGTTGCAAACTCAATTGCGACCAGCCCCCAGGAAGAGACGGGCGATGCCAATGCGGGCACCTGCACCAAGGGCCAAATTACCGCAAACCCAACGATGTTGAATCCCAGATAGGTGAGACCAGCCCTGATGTGCTCATTTGCTGCGGTCAGCGCCGACAGCACGGATCGCCAAACCGCTTCCAAGACTGCCGCAAAGACAAGCGGAACGAAGAGCATCCAGGAAAGTTTGAGTTCCCCACGAGTCCAATATTCGAAAAAGAACGGAGAAATCGCCGCCAGCCCGACCGCGGCGCAGGCTGCGGTGCCTGCTACCAGCGTTTGGCAGTCCACCGCGAGATTGAGAAATCGCTGACGGTCGCCTTGGGCTTTGGCGGTGGTCATGAGCGGCTCGAACGCCAGCGAGAGACCGAACACCAGCGAGATTACGCGAGTCATTTGCCGATGCGCGTTGAAGGCCGCAAGCATCGCCGGATTGACGGCCGCTGCGATCAGCAAGCGAGGCGCCGAAAGGCTGATGATCTGGGCGAGTGGAAGCGTCGCCAATGTCAGCGAAGGGGCGGCCAGTGGTTTGAGCAGTCTCAATTCGCGCCCGAAGCTTGGCCGCAGAGGGCTGCGACCGATCGTCAGGACGAGCGCCGCCACAAAGACCGGTATTGTGTACCCTATGAAGAGCGCGAAGGCGGCGACCGGTATGTCTGCCCCGGAAAGAACGGCGATGCCCAATGCGACGAGCCAACTCAACTGCCCGAAAGCGCGAATGAACATACCGAGCGCGTTGCGGCCGGTGGCGTAAAATGCCGCATAGAGCGCTTCGATCTGTGCCATCATGAAACCGGCCAGCGTCATCCAGCATATGGCGCGCAGAATGTCGCCAGGATCCATATCCAATCCCCAGCGGGACGACGTCGCAAGAGTGAACGCCATGACCGCGGCAAAGGTGGTGATCTGGAGTAGAACCACGCCGCTCAGCATTGCCCGATAGATTCTCACGCCGCGGTTGGGGTCGCCGCGATGAAGCTGCAGCATCACCTCCTTGGACGTCGCAATCGAAAGTCCCAAATCGGCGCGTGCGGCGACTAACTGTGCGATCTGGAGAAGAAGCCAGGCGCCATAGCGATCGGCTCCCCAGGTGCTGAGCAAGAGGGGAACCTGGAGGAACTGCACGACGACATAGATCAGTTGAAAGGTCGCGACAGAAATCAACCCAAACCTCAGGCGCATCGCTTTGCCATCCTCGGTTCAGATGCTTCGGTACAGCGGAACGAAGGCCTCGGGTTCGTGATCGCTGAACTGATAGGCCGGCATGGGCATATCGTGCAATTGCACGATCTTCGAAGCGAGCGCCGCGCCGCTCACTTCCGATACCACGTGGCTCGCGCAATCCCGGTTGAATTCCGGCAGGTCCGGCAGTAGCACGCGTCCGCCTACCGCCATAGCTTCCAATGCCGAGCGGGAGATAGCCTCGCGGTTGCTCAGAATGACGGTGAACATCGCGGCCTTCATCAATGAATGCAATTCGCGATGCTCGACATTGCCCAAATAGATCGCATCGCCTCTGCGCTCGGCCGCGCTGTCCGCGGTCGCTCGATCGCGCTCGCGTCCGGCAATGACGAGCAGGGCATCACTGAAACGCGGATCGCGGCGCAGAATCGATGCGCCCTCGCGAATAACGTCTGAATGTTTCGCAAGGCTGATTCCGTTAGGATTCAGCAAGAAGCGCTTGCCAGCAAGGCCGTGGCGTTCGAGCACGCGCCTTGTTTCGTCAGGATCGGGCACAATGGGGCGCTCGAACGGCATCAGGATCGGCAGTATGCGACCGTCGCCGCCGCGCTCAGAAATCAGAAACTCAGCAACCCCCTGCGACGAAGCGATGATCCCATCGAACCGCGCGAGCAGTGGTGCCTTGGATGCGGGCAACGAATAGTCGCGCACGTCGAGCAGTAACTTGGAGTCGGCAACGCCGGTGTTCTTCAAGCGGTCGAGCAGTACCGGGAAAAGATTCAGATTATAGAGAAAGCTAGCGTGGAGCAAAATTCTGACTCGCGCATAGCCATTTTGCGCTGCTTGTCGAATCTGGCTAGGCAAGAGGATATAAGAGGCATTTGACGCGGCATACGCAATATATGACAGTAAATCTTTGCGCGCGCGCGCAGCGCGATGTGGAAACGTACGTCGAACCTTCGCCGTACCCGGTGCTGCATCAAGCTGCTCGACTGCCGGATGGCCGGGATACTTCTCAACCCAAACGATCACGTCATCGCCGGCCCGTGCCAACGTCCGGGCAAGAATGTCGTTGTAAATCGCACCACCGCCGGAGGCTGGTTTGAAAACGGGGGAGATCACGCACCACAGCGTGCGCTGATCCATTAATCGAGCGCTCCACTGCCGATTCTGCGAATCTTTCCATCCTCGGTAATGTGAATGCCGCACTCGGTTTTTTCCTGGTTCGTCCATCGGCCGGCGCGGTATTCCTTACTTTGCGAAGTACACGGTTCGCAGCCAATGGAAGGATAACCCATCGAGACAAGCGGATGCTGAAGCAGATTGTGCTTCTCGAGGAATTCCAGAATCTGCTCGCGCCCCCAATCGGCGAGCGGATTGATCCGCAGCCAACTTTCCTGGATCTCAACATAGTTCATTTGCGAACGCTCGCTGGTCTGGAAGCGCTTCCTGCCGGTGAGGACACAATCGTAATTCTTCAGCACTGAAATCATCGGCAAAGTCTTGCGAATGTAGCAACACCTGTCGCTATTGGTGCTGGCGAGCGTACCCTCCGGATCGTCGACTGCTACGCGAGCGAGGCTTGGCCGGGCCCGTACCAGCGTCGTGAGTCCAAGCGCATCCATCAGATCGTCGACGTAACGCAGTGTTTCAGAAAAGTGCTTGCGCGTGTCGAGAAAGACGACCGGCGTTGTCGGATCCTTATCAGCAACCAGCTTCAAGAGTACGGCTGCCTCCGCACCGAAGGAGGATATTACAGCCACTCTTCCGGCTACGCGACCATTCAACAGCCTGTCGAGCATTTCTCGCGTCGTCAGGTCCCTGAACGCGGTGTTGAGCGCATCCGCGCGTTTCTGAAGGTCGAGCGCCGAAAGTGTTATCAATGTCATCGGCTGTGGATGGCCTTTGCAAGGCGCCGAATTAGCGCCATTTCGACACGCACGGAATCTTCGAACGATCGCAGCGATCGGCGTATTTGGTGGCGATTTCCTTCACTTCGTCCAGCAGGCCGTCGTCGAGAGTGATCGGTTGGAGCCCAAGGCCAAGAAAACGGTCGTTGGTAACATGAAGCTCGTTTTCCGCCGCTTCGTTGCGTGGGTTTTCGAGGTAGTCGATCTTCGCGCCGGTCAGGTCCGCGATCTTCTTCGCCAAGTCGCGGACGCGGTGCGTCTCGGTCATCTGGTTAAGAATGTTGACGCGCTCGCCAGCCTGCGGCGGGTTGGTGATCGCGAGCTCGATGCAGCGGCAGGTGTCCTGAATGTGAATGAAGGCGCGCGTCTGGCCGCCGGTGCCGTGCACGGTCAGCGGATAATCGAGCGCCGCCTGCATGACGAAGCGGTTGAGCACCGTGCCGTAGTCACCGTCATAGTCGAAGCGATTGATGAGCCGCTCGTCCATCTTGGTTTCTTCGGTCTGCGTGCCCCACACGATACCTTGGTGAAGATCGGTCACGCGAACGCCATCGTTCTTGTTGTAGTAAGCGAAGAATAGTTGATCCTGGGTCTTGGTAAGATGATAGATCGAGCCCGGATTGACCGGATACAGGATTTCCTGTTCGACCATCTTGTCGCCAGCGTCGACATGCACCTTGAGGTAACCTTCGGGGATCTTCATGCCCGCGGTGCCATAGCCGTAGACACCCATCGTCCCGAGATGGACGATATGCGCGTTGCTCTTCGCCTCGACCACCGCAGCGAGAACGTTGTTGGTCGCGTTCAGGTTGTTGCTCACGGTGTAGCGTTTGTGGAAGCTCGACTTCATCGAGTAGGGCGCGGCACGCTGCTCGGCGAAGTGGATGATCACATCCGGCTGCTCTTCTTTGATGAGAGTCAGGAGCCGGTGATAGTTTTCGGAGATGTCGAAGTCATGAAAGCCGATCTTCTTGCCGGTGAGCTCTTCCCAAACCTGGAGGCGCTTGTCGATCGGCGCGATGGGCGTAAGCGACTCGACACCGAGTTCGATGTCGATCTTCCGGCGGGAAAGATTGTCGACGATAATTACATCGAAACCGCGGCGAGACAAATAAAGGCTCGTCGGCCAACCGCAGAAGCCATCTCCACCCAGAACAACTACTTTCATATTTCCTCCAGCGGCGTAAATATTGCCGGTCCAAAATATTTAATGGTTAACTCTTCCGAATAGTATATCGGATTGAATTTTTTTTCCGTCTTCGGTATATTGTATGTTATTCTCTTGAATCTGTGAAAAGCCTATTTCTTCCAGAAGTGGCTCAAGCGTCTTGAA
>CBHCZH010000151.1:0-8824 GCA_965977975.1 uncultured bacterium | reverse complement strand
ATCGCTTCGCCCAGCGCGGATTCGGTCACCGAACTCATATGCGTTCCCGGCACTTCCTCGAAGCGTGCATTCGGCAACGCGTCGGCCAGCGCTTGGGGCGAGCCGTTGTCGCGGTCCTTGCCGCCGGAGACGACGAGTGTCGGCATGGTCAGCGCGGCCAAGTCTTCCGGCTTCGTATCCTCGACCGCTTGCAGCAGCAGGCGCGCGGCGACGCGGTCGATCTTCATCGTTTTCATGAACGCCGCAGCCATGAACGCCGGGTCGTCGCGCTTTATCGTGTCACTGCGGTCGATGGCATCGATGAAGAACGCCGCGCGGCGTTCCCATCCGGCGAGCCCTTCGAGTCCCATCCCGGCAATTACCAGCCGTCGCGGCTTGAGCCTGTTGACCACCGCCCTGACCGCCGTGCGCGCGCCAAGCGAGAAGCCGACGAGGTCGAAGTCGACCAACCCCAATGCGTCGACCACGGCCGCAACGTCGCGGACCAGCACGTCCGGCGGATAAGCGGCCGGCTCGTGCGGCTTGCCGCTCTCCCCGTGTGCTCGCAGGTCGGGCATGATCGCTTCGAACCCCGCCTCGGCGAGTTTCGCCGCATGGCCGAACTTGATCCAGTTCGTCTCGGCGCTCGAGAACAGCCCGTGAAGCAGCAGCACCGGCCGCCCCTCGCCCATCCGATGGATGGCGAGTTCGGTGCCGTCGAAGCTGGCGATGCGCTCCATGCTAAAACGCGAACTCGGCCACAGGCGCTTCGTTCGGAACGCCTTGCTTGCCCGGAGTGAAGAAGCCGTCGCCGGTACCTTGCGAGAGTCGGTTCTCCCTCAAGGTCGGCAATCTCACTTTCGTCCGCTCGATGATCGCACCATCCTCCAGACGGATAGCGACCAGGAACGCCTCACCTTCCTCAGGCCAAAGCATCATACCGACGCTGCCATCGCCGCGAATTCTCGGCAGGTCCGAATAACGGATGTTGCGCGCGACGACGTTGCGCGTCATCGTCGGCAGCGCCCCCACCACCAAGTCCTGGCGCCCCTGCTCGTATTGCGCGCGGGTTGCGATCGTGGCGAGGTAACCGACAGCCTTGCCCTCCTCGCCCTGATCGAAGATCAGCTCGAACTGCACCACCCGCAGGGAATCGCCTGGGGCGACTTCGATAAACTTGCCGGTCGTGGGATTTGTGATCGTTATCCCGCCGAACTCGGCGCGCTCGCCAGGTTCCCCGTCGTCCTCCATGATCGCGATCAGGTCGCCGCCGGCGGTTTCGATCTGCTGCCCGCTGTAGGGCAGGGTCCGCTCGAACTTTCCGCCGTACTGATCGCTATCGCCCGCGAACTCGCGCTCGTAGCGGCGCATCTCGAACCATTGAACCGCCAGCATGGCGCCGAATGCCAACGCCACCAGAAGCACCACAACGCTGGCCGCGCGCTGGACGTAGAGGAAAAACCGTTCCCAGCGGGTCACTCCGGCACCTCGAGCCCCGCTTCCTGCCAGCGCTTGATCACGCTTTCGGTTTCGGTGACCTTATTGCCGGGCAGATGGCTAGTGTCCTCCCAGGCGGCGTGCTTGCTTTCGATGCCGAAGTTCGCGTTCGGGTAAAAGCCGGAAGGATCGTCGAACGAACCGACCGTCAGGTCGATCCGGTCGCTGGCGTTGAACGCGAAGCCTAGCGGCGTGCCGCATTCGCGGCAGAACGGCCGCTTGGCTACCGCCGAGGAAGCGTACCAGTCGGGCTCGTGCTGCCAGGCAACCTCGGCCTTGGCGAGATTCTTGAACGCGATCGATACCCCGCCCGTCGCCCGCTGGCACATCCGGCAGTGGCATAGATACGCCTCGTCATCGGCCACTTGCGCGCTGTAGCGCACGCGACCGCACTGGCAGCCACCGGTCATTTCTTGCATCGTAACGCTCCCTTGCCTGGGTGGGGTGTCCTTAGGACAAGGGCGGTGCGGCGGTCACCCCTTCTTGAGGTGCCGCCGGCCGAGCAGCTCCGCGATCTGCACCGCGTTGAGCGCCGCGCCCTTGCGCAAGTTGTCGGACACGCACCAGATCGTCAGGCCGTTGTCGACGGTCGGGTCTTCGCGCACGCGGCTGACGTAAGTCGCGCCGTCGCCCGCACATTCGATCGGCGTGACGTATCCGCCGTCCTCGCGCTTGTCGACGAGCATCACGCCCGGCGCTTCGCGCAGGATGTCCATCGCCTGCTGGGCGCTGATCTCGTCCTCGAACTCGATATTGATCGCCTCCGAGTGACCGACGAACACCGGCACGCGCACGCAGGTCGCGTTGACCTTGATCTTGGGGTCGAGGATCTTCTTCGTCTCGACCACCATCTTCCATTCCTCCTTGGTCGAGCCGTCGTCGAGGAACACGTCGATGTGCGGGATCACGTTGAACGCGATCTGCTTGGTGAACTTCTTGTTCTCGACGGGGTCGCCGACGAAGATCGCGCGGCTCTGCTCGAACAGCTCGTCCATGCCCGCCTTCCCGGCGCCGGAGACCGACTGGTAGGTGCTCACCACCACGCGCTTGATCTTCGCCGCGTCGTGCAGCGGCTTCAGCGCCACGACCATCTGCGCGGTCGAGCAGTTCGGATTGGCGATGATGTTGCGCTTCGCATAGTCGTCGATCGCATCCGGGTTCACTTCGGGCACGATCAGCGGAATGTCCGGGTCCATGCGGTAGAGCGACGAGTTGTCGATCACCACGCAACCCGCCGCCGCGGCTTTGGGCGCATATTCCTTGGCCGGGCCCGAGCCTGCCGCGAATAGCGCGATGTCCCAGCCCGCCCAGTCGAAGTGCTCGATGTTCTGGCACTTCACCATTCTGCCGGTATCGCCGATCTCGACCTCGACGCCCTGTGAGCGCGAGCTGGCGACCGCGGCCACCTCGTCCATCGGAAACTCGCGCTCGGCGAGAATGGCGAGCATCTCGCGGCCCACGTTCCCCGTCGCACCCACGACCGCAACACGATAACCCATCTTGCAAATTCCCTCAGTCAAAACGGCATAAGAAAAAGGCGCCCTGGCTTTCGAGCCAGGGCGCCTTCGTGAACCTTTCGGTTTCGGCGGGAGAGCCTCAGCCCTCCTGGCTCGCGGTCTGCTTGCGCTCGGTAATTCGAGCCCGTTTGCCGGTGCGGCCGCGCAGGTAGTAGAGCTTCGCGCGACGCACGACGCCGCGGCGGACCACCTCGATGCTCTCGACGTTCGGCGAATAGAGCGGGAAGACGCGTTCGACGCCCTCGCCGAAGCTCATCTTGCGAACGGTGAAATTGCTGTTGATGCCACGGTTCGAGCGGGCGATGCAGACGCCCTCATAGTTCTGGACGCGCGTGCGCTCGCCTTCGACCACGCGTACGCCGACGCGCAGGGTGTCGCCCGGGCGGAACTCGGGAATCTTCTTCGTTTCGTTGAACGCTGCGATGGCCTCGGCCTCGAGCTCCTGGATCAGGCCCATGACGGGTTCCTCTAGTCCTCGCGCCGCGCGCCAGAGGCAGACTGGTCCCGAGCACCCCTGTGGCGCTCCCAAAGGTCCGGCCTGCGTGACCGTGTGTCTTCTTCCGCCCTTTGCTTCCGCCAGGCGGCGATCTTCGCATGATCCCCCGATCGCAGCACTTCAGGGATCGTGCGCCCTTCCCATTCCTGAGGTCGGGTATAGTGCGGATATTCGAGCAGCCCTTCCTCGAAGGATTCCTCAGCCCCGCTTGAGGCCGCGCCCATTACGCCGGGAAGCAGGCGAATGCAAGCGTCGAGAATGGCGATCGCCGCGGGCTCTCCGCCGGAGAGGACGATGTCGGCGAGGCTGACCTCTTCGACGGTGCGGCCCTCGAAAATCCGCTCGTCGAATCCCTCGAACCTGCCGCACAGCAGAGTAGCCCCCGGCCCCGCCGCCAGTTCGCGAATCCGCGCCTGCGTGACTGGAGTGCCACGCGGCGTCAACGCGAGGACCGGGCAGTCGGGATGACTCGTCACCGCATGGTCGATGCACGCGGCGAGCACGTTGGGCTTAAGCACCATTCCCGCCCCGCCCCCGGCGGGCGTGTCGTCGACCGTCCGGTGCTTGTCGGTGGCGAAGTCGCGGATCTGCACGGTCTCGAGGGTCCACACACCCTCTTCGAGCGCGCGTCCGGCCAGCGATACGCCAAGGGGGCCCGGGAACATGTCCGGATAGAGCGTGAGAACCGTGGCAGCGAAGGTCATGACGGCTCCCATACTTCCGGTGGCAGCAGCCCCCGATCCCCCGCGAGCTCCTCGTGTATCCATTCGCGGAATCGCTCGATCTTGCGCACGCCGACGCGGCTTGCCGGGTGGACCAGCCATTGCGCGGTGCCGGGCAGATAGAGAGTGTCGAACGGCTGCACCAGCCGCCCGTTGGCCAAGTCCGTGGTCCAGTACAGCGGGCTCATCATGGCGATGCCGAAGCCGCTCTGCATCGCGGAGGCCTCCTGCAGCTGGCTGTCGAGCACGATTCCCTGGCGGGGCGGCGGCGGCGTGCCGACGCCAGCCGCTGCGAACCAGGCGGCCCACATCGAATCGTTCGGGCCGAGCCGTTCGACGCTAAGTAGATCCGCCGGCTCGCGGATATCGTGCGCCTCGATGAATGAAGGCGCGCAGATCGGCGCGAAGTGCTGGCGGAACAGGAAATCGCTGCGCAGTCCATCCCAGCTCCCGCGTCCCATGCGGATCGCCGTGTCGATCCCGCCGCGGCCGAAATCGATCAGCGCGTTATCGAGCGAGATGCGCACGGCGAGGTCCGGATAGCGCACCTGGAACCGCCCGATTTTCGCGCTCAGCCAGGTGCCGCCGAACGAGACCGCGGTATTGACGCCGAGCACGTCCTCGTCCTCCTCGCGCAAGGCCGCGAAGGCATCCGCCATGCCGGCGAAGCCGCCGCTGATCGCCGGCAGCAGGCGCCGCCCGGTCTCGGACAGGCGCACACGGCCCTTCTCACGCACGAATAGCGGCAGGCCGACACGGTCCTCGAGCTGGCGCACCTGGTAGCTGATCGCCGCCTGGGTCAGCCCGAGCTCGTCCGCAGCGCGCGAGAAATTCTCATGCCGGCCGGCCGCCTCGAAGGCGCGAATCGCGGAAAGGGGCGGCAGGCGGTCCATCGCAATATCTATAAGCAGGATTGATACCCTTCCGCACCTGTTTTGTTGGCGCGAAAAGCCGCTCGGGTCCATTTGCACGGCACCGAAGCGAAAGGGACAAGACCATGCAGGACCAACACTTCATCCGCGACTGGACCGAGGCTCATCGGGACTTCACCGCCGATCTGCACCAGACGATGAACCAGCTTGGCCGCTATCAGCGGACCCGCGACAGGAAGGCGGCAACCATCGGCTCTCCTTATGATCGCATTCTCGATCGCAGGCGCGTCGAACCGTCCCACGCTGGAATGTCCCCGGCCGCACAAGCCAGCCTGCGCGGGCTTGCCGCGAGCGCGATCACCGTGGTGCTGTGGGCCGTCGTCGTGCTGATAGCGATGCCGGCGCCAGGTTTCGCCGCGCCGGTCGATGGGGCAGTGAGCGAGGCCAGCGAGTGCGTCATCCATCCGGTGCTCGCTTGAGCGCTCTGGGGACCCATCGGCTGCCCGAGCGTTGGGACGGTTGCGGCTTGATGCCGTACCGTTCCAACGACCGGGAGCCAGCTTGCAAGACTGTATCATCGTCGGCGCCGGACCCGCGGGGCTCACAGCGGCGATCTACCTCGCCCGCTTCCATCTTTCGATCCGCCTGTTCGACTGCGGCACCAGCCGTGCAGCGCTGATTCCCTGCACGCATAACCACGCCGGTTTCCCCGACGGCATTTCCGGCCTCGAGCTGCTCGAGCGCATGAACGAGCAGGCCGAGCGCTACGGCGCCGAACGCGAGCTGGCACGCGTCACAAAGGTCGAACGCGAGGAGAAAGGCTTCTGTGTCCGCGCCGAAGGGCACGAGTTCCGCGCCCGCTCGGTGCTGATGGCGACCGGGGTGATCAATGTCCGGCCATCGGGCATGGACGACGCGCTGCACAGCGAGGCGCTTGCCGCCGGCCTGCTGCGCTATTGCCCGATCTGCGATGCCTACGAGGTCACCGACAAGCGCATCGCTGTGATCGGCACCGGCGAGCACGGCACCGCCGAGGCGGTGTTCCTGCGCGGCTACACCGCCGAACTGGCTTTGATCTCGCAGGAGGCCGAGCACGCGCTCGATCCGCAATGTAGGGCTGAGCTCGACAAGGCCGGCATCAGGCGCGTCGACGGCCCGTGTGGCGGCTATGCGATCGAGGATGGGCAACTGGCCCTGGACACTGCCGACGGCCGCCTGTGCTTCGACAGTGTTTACCCCGCGCTCGGCTCGCGCGTCCGTTCGGACCTCGCCAAAGAGGTCGGCGCGATGATCAGCGAGGACGACTGCATCGTCGTCGACTCCCGCCAACGTACGAACATTCCCGGCCTGTTCGCCGCCGGCGACGTCGTGAAGGGCCTCGATCAGATCAGCCACGCCATGGGCGAAGGCGGCGTCGCGGCGACGGCGATACGGAACTACCTGGCGGAGCTGCGGCCGCTGAGGCGCTAGCCCCCGCAACCTCCACCGCCGCAACCTCCTCCACCGTCGCCGCCGTCTCCCCCACCGCTGCCGCCGTCCGACTGTCGCATGCGGTGCAAGTCCGCCATCGGCGAGCCGACGAGCACGGCCGTGCCGAACAGGGCGACGGCAGTGCCGGTCTCGGCCTGGGTCGGTGCCTGCTTGAGCCGCGCGGAGCGTGCCTTCGTCTCGTTCACGACGGCCATGCCGCCCTTGGTCCGGCGGTCGACCGCGAGCACGCGGATCACCACGAAGATCGCCGTCACGATCATGAACCCTGCCAGGATTTCGACGGGCCGCTCGGCGGCGACACCGAACTGATATCGGACGAGCCCAAACCCAAGCAGGAGCAGCAGCGGAAGCGCCGCGAGCAGGCCGATCTGCCAAGCCTCTCCACGCTCCATCAATAGCTCGCGCGCAACGAGGTCTCGCTCGATACGGTCGGCGCCGCTGCCCAGCACCTTCGTCACCTTTCCCCAGGTCGCCGGCGAATCGAGCGCAAGCACCTCGCGTTCGAGCCCTGTCGCGCCCACCCGCGTTGGCGAAAGGTAGATACTGCTCTTCTCGACCCTGGCTTGCCCCGCGGCGAGCATACGGGCGAGCACTGCCTCGCCGAGCCGGCTGCGCCCGCCGGCAAGGAAGGCTAGCTCGTCGTCTTTGCTGACCGAGAGCACGCGGCCCTCCGGCCTGAGAAAGGACGTGATCACGAAGCCGGCGACGATCGCGACTACAAAGCCCACGGCGTAGAAGATCAGGAATTCGGGTGCCTGCCAATCGAACGGATTCCATCCGGTCATATCAACCTCCCGAGCAGCCACCCGGCCGCCAGCATGGCGACCGCCAAGGCTGTTCCGCCCATTATAGTCGTTCGGTCGTGAAGGAATATTACATCGCCAGGATGCACCCGGACCGAGTAAGGATCGCGATCGAACCGCCGACCGGCGGCCGGCCAAATATCGGCAGGCGGTGGTCCGAAAACGGTCTCGTAGCTTTTAAACGTCTGCGCGTACTGCTCGAAATAGCGCGCCTGCTCCGCGCCGCCGCCTGCCGTCGGGCCGTGATGCAGGTCTCTACCGAGCACCTCGGGGCAGAACCGCTGCCAGTAGTCGCGGCTGTAGGCCAAGTGCAGGTGCCAGGCCTGGTCGACAGCGTCGGAGGGCGTAACTTCGTGCCCGGCGGTGACGGCGAGAAAACAGAAACGCTTGTATTCCCCGATCACACGTTCGGCAAAGGCGAGGCTCCAACGATTTTCGCGTGCGAGGCGAGCCTGAAAGCTCAACGCGGCGTCGGCCGGGCCGATCTCGTAATCCCGGAGCGCTTGCCAAACCACGCCGTCCGGATGCTGCATGGCCCCGCTCGGCCCGCCGTCACTCGAACGCGCGGTAGTCGTCGCCCGGCTGCTCGAGCTTTCGCGCGACGATCAGAGCGCCAGGTGTCGAAAGTGCGGCGGTGATGACCAGCACCACGCCAGCCCCGATAATGGCTAGCGGTGCTTCCGCCCCAATCGCCATTTCCGTCAGCATGGCAGGTATCATTATCGCCCCCGGCAACATTGCGGTCACCCCCGTGGCGGTCATCACCCGAGCCCCGCGGCGCATCTTTTTGCGCCACGCGTGAAGGATGGCCGCGACACCGGCCGCGCAGAGATTGAGGCCCACCAGGCACACGAAAAGTGTCCAGAAACCGAGCGCCGCTCCCATGATCAGGGTTGTTCCACGAAATCGGCGGCGACGACAAGCCGGACATCATCCCACTCCGACACCGCCTCCGCGCGCATTGGGACCATGAAGCGCTTGCCGTCGGGGCGTTCGATCTCGAGGATGTCGCCGGCCCCATAGTTCTCGACCGCGATTACGGTGCCGAGCGGGTCGCCCGCATCGGATATCGCGGTGAGTCCGATCAGATCGGCGTGGTAGTATTCGCCCTCCTCGAGCGGAGGGAGCGCCGAGCGCGGAACGGTGAGCAGAGTGCCGCGCAGCGTTTCGGCGGCGGTGCGGTCGGTGATTTCGGCGAAGCGCGCAATCGCGCCGCCCTTGTTGTCGTCGCGGACCTTGCTGAGAGTGAGCGCGCCGTCGTTGAAGCGGCGATGGACGGAGAATCCCTCCAGCCCTTCGCCGAGTAGTTTGAGCCGGACTTCGCCCGCAACGCCGTGCGCGCCTGTAACGGCGGCAAGCGTGACGGGTTTGTCAGTCGTCATAAGCCCCTCCCGCTTGCGGGAGGGGTTTGGGGTGGGCCCGAGAGCGGAACATGCCCACCCCCGGC
>CBHCZH010000150.1:0-8824 GCA_965977975.1 uncultured bacterium | reverse complement strand
GCACCCCCAACCCCGACCCTCCCCCTCAAGGGGGAGGGAGACTTTGCTTCAACTTAAACCGGACAGACTCTAGGCGCTCCCGTCGATAGTCTGGTCGCTCAGGCTGTCAGCCATCTCCTCGAGCGCCAGACGCAGCAACTCGCGCATTGTCTCGCTCGCGAACGCGGGGTCTCGCGACGCGATCGCATTGCGAACTGCAAGATGGTCCGGGAGCGGATCGCGGGGCATGGGATTTTTGCGGTGCTTGAACCGGGTCGTCCAGCTCACCGCGGCTCCTACCGTGCTCGCTAGCACGGCGAGGGCCTCGTTCTTCGCCGCATCGAGGATGATGGTGTGGAATTCCTGATCGGCTCGCTGGCCTTCGGCACTGCCCAGCCCGTAGTCGCGCATGCCGGCGAGTGCCCGGTCCATCGCCTGCAGATGTTCGGCCTCATGCCGTTCGGCCGCCAGCGCGGCCGCCGCAGGCTCGATCACGCCGCGCAGTTCGAACAGGTTCTGGATGAACCCTTCGTCGGGCGTGCCCGAAAACATCCACGCGAGGACCTCCGGATCGAGCAGATTCCAGCGCTTGCGCGGCGCGACATGGGTTCCGGCTTTCGGCCGGCTTTCGACCATCCCTTTGGCGATAAGTATCCGAACCGCTTCACGGTAGGCGGTCCTCGAGATGCCCAGCCCTTCGGCTCGTTCTATTTCGCCGCCGAGATTGTCGCCGGGCTTGAACTTGCCGGATAGGATCGCGGTTCCAAGGTCCCGCGCCACCGATTGGTGAATGCGAAGCGACGATCCCCTTTCCGGCGAATTGTCTCCTCGCAACGCCTCCGCCTCCCCCTTTGCGCGCTATTCTTCGAATGGCGCTGTATAGGAAATGGTACCTTTGCCGAGGGCCTCCTCCACCAGCCGCAACGGCTCGAAGTCGGCATCGGTATCCCCGCGCGCGACGAGTTCGGCAAATCGCCGGTAAAGAGCGCGATACTCGCCTTCGGGCCCGACTGCCTGATCGACGCCGTCGATCGCGAGCCGGTTGCCCCCTTCCGATAGGAGCAATGTTCCCTTGTCCGTTTCGCAGACAATGTCCCAGGTCTGCGGTCCGGTCTGCCGCCAGTCGAATTCCGCCTCGATCGGGAAACCTTCTGGGCTGACCATCTCCAGCCGCGCCGCAATCGGCATCGCGCAGTTCGCCGGCACCTCGAGACGAGCCGCAACGAGATCGAGCCGTGCGGGGATGATTTCGGTCAGGATAGACAGCGCATTGATCCCCGGATCGAACACGCCGAATCCACCCTCGTCCCAGATCCAGCCCTGGCCCGGGTGCCAGTGACGCACATCTTCCTTCCACTCGATCCGCATCGAGCGAATGGCGGCTTGGGCGAGCCAGTCTTTCGCTGCGCCGACCGCAGCACCGACGCGCGAGTGCCAAGTGGCGAACAGCGTCACACCGGCCTGCTCTGCCAGCGAGACCAGCGTCTGGGCCTCCGCCAGCGTGGCCGCAGGTGGTTTTTCAAGCATGACGTGACGGCCCGCTGCAATCGCCTCGCGAGCCGCCGAGAAGCGGGCAATCGGCGGTTGACAGAGAGAAACCGCGGTAATCTCGGGATGCGCGTCCAGCATAGCCCCGAGGCTTGGATAGACCGGCAGCCGGTCATGCCGCGCAGCCGGATCGGCAAGCGCGACAAGCTCCATCCCCTCTGTCGCCGCAATGGCCGATTCGTGCTGCGCCCGTGCGATTGCGCCGTAGCCGACCAGACCGAGCTTCACAGCGTGCGAACCTGCAACGCGATCTGGGCGTCCGCGCTCTCGCATGCGAGCGGATTGCGCAGGGGGATGGTGAACGCGTCTGCCTCGATCTCGAACACGTCGCCGGCCTCGGTGCGGATGCTGTCCGCGAACGAGAGCGTCGATGTGCCGAAGAAGTGAACGTGCACGTCGCCGGGCCGGCGGAACAGCGGGTACTTGAAATGGTGGTGCTCGATATTGGCGATGGTGTGCGACATGTTGGCCTCGCCGCTGAGAAACGGCTTTTCCCAGAGCACCGCCTCGCCGCGCCGGATGCGGGCCGTACCGCGCACGTCGTGCGGCAGCTCGCCGAGCCGCAACTCCGCGCCGAGCGCCGCCTGGCGCAGCTTCGAGTGGCCGAGCCAGAGGTAGTTCTGCTGCTCGGTCACGTGGTCGGAGAACTCGTTGGCGAGACAGAAGCCGAGCCGCACGGGAGTGCCGTCGGCGTCGATGAGATAGAGGCCCGCGATCTCCGGCTCCTCGCCGCCGTCGGCAGCGAAGCACGGCTGGGTCAGCGCCGCGCCGGGCGCGACGAGGATCGATCCGTCGCCCTTGTAGAACCACTCCGGCTGGACGCCCGCGGAGCCCGCCTGCGGCTTGCCGCCTTCGAGCCCCATCAGGAACATCCGCATCGAATCGGTCGCCTGCCCCGTAGCGGCGGCCTTGTGCATCTTGTCGCGCCCTTCGGCCGAGCCGAGGTGCGTGAGCCCGGTGCCGGTCACCAGGCAATGCGCGGCATCCGGATGGTCGACCGGCGCGAGCAGCGTCACCGCGGAAAGATCGACCGGATCGGCCGCACGCCGCTCGGCGAGCGTGGCCAATGAGACACCCGCGGCCAAAGCCTCGCGCGCGAGGTCGAGCGTGCTCTCGGCTCCGCCGACCACACGGGCGGTACCGCGCTCGTCGAGCGCCGCGACGGCGCGCCGGCCGCTGCTGGAGAACTGGATCAGGGAGCGGATCAACCTGGTTTCTTTCGAGTCAGTGGTTGTCGCGAGGCAAGCCCCGCGTCTGGGCGATGCGCTGGTACGCCTCGGCCCCTTCGAGGATGGCGCCGTCCTGCAGCTGGCCGACGAGGCTGCGCTGGATCTCCTGCCAAGGCGTCTGCGACGGTGGGTAGGGATAGCCACCTGTCGCCGTAAGGTCGGCCCGGCGCTGCTCCAGCTCTTCCTTCGGCAGCAGCGCGTCGACCGTGCCGCGCCGCAAGTCGATGCGGAGCCGGTCCCCCGTCCGCAACAGCGCGAGGCCCCCCATTACCGCCGCTTCGGGCGAGGCGTTCAGAATCGAGGGACTGTACGAGGTCCCGGACTGGCGGCCATCGCCTATGCAGGGAAGATCGCGGACATTTTCGCGCAGCAGGTACTCAGGCGCCCGCATGTTCACGACTTCTGCCGAACCGGGATAGCCTACCGGGCCCGTGCCGCGCATGACCAGCAAGGTTTCAGGTGTGATCCCCAGCGCCGGGTCGTCGATCCGCTTATGGTAATCCTCCGGCCCGTCGAACACCACGACCGGTCCCTCGAACGCATCGGGATCGTCAGGGTTCGACAGATAGCGAGCGCGGAATTCGGGTGAGATCACACTCGTCTTCATCACCGCGCTCTCGAACAGGTTGCCCGACAGCACGACGAAGCCCGCGTCCTCGCGCAGCGGCGAGGTGATCGGGCGGATCACCCGTTCGTCCTCGATCGTCGCGCCGCGGCAGTTGTCTCCGATCGAACGGCCCGACGCGGTCATCGCGTCCTCGCGGATCAGGCCCTGGGTCATCAGCTGGTTGACCACCGCGGGAACGCCGCCCGCGCGGTAGTAATCCTCGCCGAGGTATTCGCCCGCGGGCTGGACATTGACCAGCAGCGGCACGGCGTGCCCGTGTTCCTGCCAATCGCGGATGCCGAGCTCGACTCCCATGTGCCGCGCGATCGCGGCAAGGTGAATCGGCGCGTTGGTCGAGCCGCCGATCGCCGAGTTGACGACGATCGCGTTGAGGAACGCGTCGCGCGTCATGATGTCGGACGGCTTCTGGTCTTCGCGGACCATCTCGACGATCCGCTTGCCGGTTTCCCACGCGCACTCCTGCCGGTCGCGGTACGGTGCCGGGATCGCCGCCGAACCGGGCAGCGACATGCCGAGCGCTTCGGCGAGGCTGTTCATCGTGGTCGCGGTGCCCATCGTGTTGCAGTAGCCGGTCGAGCTCGCCGACGAGGCGACCAGGCGGATCAGCCCTTCCTCGTCGATCTCGCCGCGGCTGAACAGCTCGCGCGCTTGCCAGACGATCGTGCCGGAGCCGGTCCGCTCGCCTTTGTGCCAGCCGTTGAGCATCGGCCCGACCGACAGCGCGATCGCCGGGATGTTGACGGTCGCCGCCGCCATCAGCGCCGCCGGCGTGGTCTTGTCGCAGCCGATCGTCAGCACCACGCCGTCGAGCGGGTAGCCGTACAGCACCTCGACCAGCCCCAGGTAGCTGAGGTTGCGGTCGAGCCCGGCGGTCGGCCGCTTGCCGGTCTCCTGGATCGGATGAACCGGAAACTCGATGGCGACCCCTCCGGCGTCCCGGATGCCTTCGCGGACCCGTTCGGCCAGCACCAGGTGATGCCGGTTGCAGGGCGAGAGGTCGCTGCCGGTCTGCGCGATGCCGATGATCGGCCGGCCCGAACGCAATTCCTCGAGGCTAAGTCCGAAGTTGAGGTAGCGCTCGAGGTAGAGCGCCGTCATGTCGATGTTGTCGGGATTGTCGAACCACGCGGCCGAACGAAGCTTGCCTCTCATTGCGTGGTCGATGTCCTGATGATCATTGTGTGACGGTACGGCTTGTCCGGATCGACCCGCGCGGAGCCGAACTGCGGCTGGTTGGGCGTGTCGGGGAACTTCTGCGGCTCGAGCGCAAAGCCGTCGCCCATGCGGTAAAGGCAGCCCTTCTTGCCGGTGTTGGTCCCGTCGAGGAAGTTGCCGGTGTAGAGCTGTACCCCGGGATCGGTGGTCAGGATCTCGAGCACGCGGCCTGACTCCGGGTCCTCGACGCGCGCGGCCAGCTCGGGCTGTGCGGTCTGGCCCTTGTCGAGCACGAAGTTGTGATCGTAGCCGCGGCCGATGAGGATCTGCTCGTCGGCGCCGTTGCGCAGCGCTTCATCGAGCATGCGCCCGCTGCGGAAGTCGAACGGCGTGCCTTCGACGGAGGTCAAGTCGCCCGTCGGGATCAGCGCTGCGTTGACCGGGGTGAACTTGCCGGCCGGCATCGTCAGCTTGGCGTGCAGCGCACCACCCGGCGAGCAATCGCCGCCAAGGTTGAACAGCGCATGGTTGGTCATGTTGAGGATGGTCGGCTTCGTCGTAGTAGCGGCGAAGGCGATCGTAAGCGCGCCGGCCTGATCCATCGAATAGGTCACCGTCGCGGTGACCTCCCCCGGATAGCCCGAATCGCCCTCGGGGCTGACGTGCTCGAGCACGACTGAAGCCTTGGGGCCGCTCTGCACCGAGCGGACGCGCCAGTTGACCCGGTCGAAGCCCTGGCCGCCGCCGTGCAGCGAATTGGCGTCGTTGTTGAGCGGCAGTTGGAAGGTCTGGCCGTCGATGGTGAAACGTCCGCCGGCAATGCGATTGGCGTATCGGCCCACGGTGACGCCGAGGAAATCCTGCACCGCCTCGTACTCGGCGGCCGTGTCATGGCCGAGGACGATGTCCGCTGCCTTCCCTTCGCGGTCGGGCACCACGAGCGACTGCAGCGTGGCACCGTAGGTCAGCACGCGCGCGGTCACCCCGCTGCCGTTGCTGAGCTCGATCACCTCGACCCGGCTGCCGTCTTGAAGCGTGCCGGCATCGCCGCGCTCCGCCGTCACTTGCTGCGCGACGGCCGGCCCGCAGCCCGCCGCCAGCATCGCCATACCGGCGATCCACTTGTTCATGGCTGTTAGCCCTCCTCGCACCCCATTGACGGAACCAGCGATATACTCATACAAATTGGAGATCAACAGAGGAGGGGATGATCGTGGCAACTCCGGTGCAATCCGACGGCGCTTCGCCCAAGATGGCGGGAAGCGGTTCCGAGCCGTACCATAAGGCGTTGATTCTACTCGCAAGCCTCTTTTTTATGTGGGGCTTCATCACGGTCATCAACAACACTCTGCTGCCCCACCTGCGCAGCGTGTTCGAGCTGAGCTACTTCCAGACGACACTGATCGAATCGACCTGGTTCATCGGTTATCTTGTGGCGTCGATTCCGGCCGCCAAGCTGATCGAGAGGATCGGCTACCAGCGCGCGCTGGTGACCGGCCTGGCCGTAATGACCTTCGGATCGCTGCTGATGGTTCCGGCGGCGCGCATCCCGTCCTACGAAGTGACGCTCATCGCGCTGTTCATCGTCGCTTGCGGCATCGCGCTCCTGCAGGTCGCCGCCAATCCCTACGTCGCGGTGATCGGTCCGCCGGAAAGCTCCGAATCGCGCCTCACGCTCGTCCAGGCCTTCAACACCACCGGCGACGTGCTGGCGATCATCTTCGGCAAGTATCTGATCCTCAGCCGCACGACCGGCGGAACCACGCTCGGAAGCAGAGAGCTGACTTATGCCGAGCGCATGGCCGATGCGCAGGCCACGCAGCTGCCTTACCTGATCGTCGCCGCCGTGCTGGCGGTGCTCGCGGTGATGATCGCGCGCGCCAAGCTTCCGGCGCTGAGCAGCGCGACGCAGCGCCACAATGCCGAGGAGCGCAAGAAGCACTCGCTGTTCAGCCACCGCAATCTGATCTTCGGCTGTGGCGCGATCGCGCTGTGCGTGTTCGCCGAGATCAGCGTCAGCAGCCTGTTCATCAACTTCGCGTCGCAGCCATCGGTCGCGAACATCACCAACGAGGACGCCGCGTTCTACCTCGCGTTCTTCTGGGGCGGGATGATGGTCGGCCGCTTCCTCGGCGCGTGGATCATGCGCTACGTTGCCCCCGAGAAGGTGCTCGCCTGGTTCGCGCTCGGCGCGGTCGCCTGCGCGCTCATTGCGGTGTTCGTGCCCGGCCCGCTCGCGATGTATGCGTTGATGGCGACCGGCCTGTTCATCTCGATCATGTTCCCGACCATCTTCGCGCTGGCGATCCGGGGCCTGGGACCGCTGACCGAGGAAGGCTCGGGTCTGTTGATCATGTCGATCGCGGGCGGCGCACTGGTGTTCATCCAGGGCCGGATGGCGGACAGCTACGGGCTCAACTGGAGCTTCCTGATCACCGCCACGTGCTGTCTCTACGTGTGGTTCTACGCGGTGTGGGGCTCGAAGCCGACCAACGCCCTGCCGCCCGAGCAGCTCGAGCCGGTGAAGGACTGACCGAATGAAGCTGCTTCGCCGCGATCTCCTCCGCGCTCCGGCGTTCCTCGGGCTCGCGGCGGCGCTTCCCGCCGCAGCCCAGGAAAGCGGGGTCGCCCCCGCCTCCTCCGGCGGGCTGCGCGCGCCGCGCCCGCCGATGGGCTGGAACAGCTGGAACTCGTTCGCCACCACGCTGACCGAGGCGCAGGCGCTCGAGACCGCGCGGATCATGGCCGACAAGCTGCTGCCGTCGGGCTACGACGTGTTCACCGTCGACATCCAGTGGTACGAGCCGAACGCAACCGGCTACGACTACCGCCCGGGTGCAGCGCTGGCGATGGACGGCAACGGGCGGCTGCTGCCGGCTCCGAACCGCTTCCCGTCGTCGGCCGGAGGCAGAGGCTTCAAGCCGCTCGCCGACCGGATCCACGCGATGGGCCTCAAGTTCGGGGTGCACCTGATGCGCGGCATTCCGCGCCTCGCCTTCGAGCGCGACCTGCCGGTGCTCGGCACGAGCTACACCGCGCGCCAGATCGCCAACCCGAATTCGATCTGTTCGTGGAACTCGGACATGTACGGCGTCGACATGTCCAAGCCGGGCGCGCAGGAATACTACAATTCGGTGTTCGCGCTGTTCGCCGAATGGGGCGTCGACTTCGTCAAGATGGACGACATGAGCCGGCCCTACTCGGTCAACTGGCCGGAGATCGAAGCGGCGCAGGCGGCGATCGGCGCGTCCGGCCGGCCGATGATCCTCAGCCTCTCGCCGGGCGAGACCGACCTCGAATGGGGCCCGCACGCCCAGCGTTACGCGCAGATGTGGCGCATCTCCGACGATTTCTGGGACGAGTGGCCGATGCTGAAGGCCCAGTTCCCCCGGCTCGCCGCGTGGAACGGTTATCGCCGCCCGGGCTCCTGGCCCGACGCGGACATGCTGCCGCTCGGGCTGCTCGCGCTCGGCGAACGCAAGACGCGCTTCACTCCCGCAGAGCAGCAGACCCTGATGACGCTGTGGGCGATCGCCCGCTCGCCGCTGATCATGGGCGGCGACTTGCGCGCGCTCGATGCGCCGACGCTGCGCCTGCTGACCAATCCGGCGATCATCGAGATCAACCAGCACAGCCGCAACAACATCCAGGTCTCGAACGAGGACGGCCGCGTGGTGTGGACGGCGGAGAACGCCGACGGCACCGCGCGGTACCTGGCGCTGTTCAACATCTCCGACCACCCGCTGCTGTTCGAGCAGAAGCTCAAGGCGATCGGCGCGCCGGTCAACGCGCGGGTCGAGAACCTGTGGACCGGGCAGGTCAACGACGCCAACGGAGTCGTCGCGGTCGAGTTGCGCGATCACGCTTCGGCGTTGTTCCGATTGACCTGACCGGACGAGGCGCAGTGACCGGGCCGCTGCTTGCCATCGATTGGGGCACGACGAGCCGGCGCGGCTGGCTGCTCGGCGATGACGGCGCGGTGCTCGCTTCGGCCGAGGACGGCCGCGGCATGCTGTCGATCCCCATCGGGGGCTGGGAGGCGGCCTTCGCAGAGCTTAAGCGCGCGCTCGGCGGCGGCGAACCGCGTCTGTCGCTGATCGCCGGGATGGCGGGCGCCGACCGCGGCTGGCGCGATGCCGGCTACCTCGCTTGCCCCGCCGCCGCCGCCGACCTCGCGCGCGGCTTGTGCTGGGTCGAGCCGGGTTCGGTGGCGATCGTCCCTGGGCTGTCGGTGACCGGCGAAAGTTCCTCCGACGTCATGCGCGGTGAGGAAACGCAGATCTTG
>CBHCZH010000149.1:0-8934 GCA_965977975.1 uncultured bacterium | reverse complement strand
CGCGGAGAGGTGGCAGAGAGGTCGAATGCGCCGCACTCGAAATGCGGTTTACGGGTAACCGTAACGTGGGTTCGAATCCCACCCTCTCCGCCAGTCACGCCGCGCGGCGGTTCGCATCCGCTTCGATGAGAGTCAGCACGTCGGTGGCCGGCACCGGCTTGCTGAACAGGTAGCCCTGGACGTCGGTGCAGCCGTGCGCACGCAGGGCGTCGACTTGCGCGGCCTGCTCGACGCCCTCGGCGGTCGTCTCCATGTTGAGCGCGGCGGCGAGATCAGCGATCGCCTTGACCACCGCGTTGGCTTCGCGCGTCTCCAGCAACTCGAGGATAAACGAGCGGTCGATCTTGATCTTGTCGAACGGGAAGCGCCGCAGGTAGCTGAGCGAGGAGAACCCGGTCCCGAAATCGTCGAGCGCGATCCTCACGCCCATCTGCTTCAGGCCGTGCAATGTCTGGAGCACTTCGCCGCTGTTTTCGAGAAACAACGATTCGGTGATCTCGATCTCGAGCCGCCCCGGTGCGAGGCCCGAAGTAGCTAGCGCCTGGAACACGAGATTCTTGAGCCCGGCCGTCTTGAATTGCACGGTCGAGAAGTTGACCGCGACTCTAATTCCGGCGGGCCATGCGGTCGCCTGGCGGCAGGCTTCCTTGAGCACCCATTCGCCGATCGGGACGATCAGTCCGGTCTCTTCGGCGACCGAGATGAAATCGATCGGGCAGACGAGGCCCCGGGTCGGGTGATTCCACCGGATCAGCGCCTCGAAAGCCGAGAAGCGGTTGCTGGCCAGGTCGAACAATGGCTGGAAGTACAGTTCGAACTCGCCCTTGGCTAAGCCGTTGTGAAGGTCCATCTCGATCTTGCGGCGCTGGTTGGCTTCGGCATCGAGCTCGGCGGTAAAGTAGCGGTAGCGGCCGCGACCGGCGGCCTTGGCGGCATGGAGCGCGAGATCGGCATGCCTGAGCAGGTCGTCGGCAATCAGGCTGTCGGCAGGAGCCCGCGAGATACCTATGCTGATGCCCGTCTTGAGCAGTTGGCCGTCGACCGTCAACGGCTCGTTGAGTCGATTGATCAGCGATTGGGCGATCTCATCGGCGCAATCCACCGCGCCGCCCGAGAGCAGGACGCAGAATTCGTCGCCGCCGGTGCGAGCGAGGAACTGGCCCGAAGCGACGCCGTTCAGCCGATCGGCGACGATCCTGAGTAGCTTGTCGCCGACCGCGTGGCCGAGGGTATCGTTGACGATCTTGAAGTTGTCGAGGTCGAGGCACATCACTGCCAGCGAGCCGCCGTCGAGCACGATTTCGGCTAGCAGACCGTCGAGCCGCTCGGCGAGGTGCAAGCGATTTGGCAAGTCGGTAAGCGCGTCATGGTAGGCCATGTGCCGGATACGCTGCTCGCGATGGGCAATGCCCGCCGACATCGCGTTGAAGCTGCTCGACAGCGATCCGATCTCGTCCTCGGACGCGACTGGCACCGTGACCCAGCGGCCTCGCTCGAGCGCTTTCGCCGCCTGTTCGAGCGCGGCGATCGGGCGCACGATGTGCCGGGCAAGGCGCAAGCTCGCGAAACCCACCAGCACGAGGCCGGCAAGCCCGGCGAGGAGCACGGTCAGCTTGAGCAGGTCGTATTCGGCGAGGGCGTCGGCGATCGAGAAATCGAGCACCAGCGCCGTCGTGGCGACACCGCCGAACGTCCCGAGCGGGCGCATCAACACCATCTTGCCGTCGAGGCGCGCCGACAGGCCCTGCGGCCGCTCCGAAGCGGTGGCGGACATACGTTCGAGCCTGGCAGCGACCTCCGCATCGGCGACCGGTCGTCCGGTCCGGTCGTAGACCCAGTTCCCGGCCTCGATCCGGCGCACGACCGAGGCGCTCACCGGAACGGCCGAGAGCGCGCTCAGCCGTTCAAGCTCGCCGGCATCGAGCCGGCGCCCAAGCACCAGCCAGCCGATCAGACCCGGCGCTCTGATCTCGGCAGCAACCGCTTGATAGGTAGCGCCGTTGAGCCGCAGCGCGCCCGACTGCCAGCCGGCATCGAGCTCTTCCCACAGCCTGGGGTCGAAATCCGTATCCTCTTCGGGGCGCATGCCCACGATTCGGCCGTCGTACTTGACCACGAAAGCGTCCGAGACATCGATGCGCGTGGTGATGTTGTGGAGCGCCGAGCGGATCGTGGCGTCGTCGTCGGTGGCGACGGCTTCGCGGAAGCCGAAGTCGAGTGCCAGCGGGTGCGCGACGCTTTCCAGCTCCTGTCCGCGCATCGACCAGATTCGGTTGATCACCCGCGCGCTCGAATTGAGTTCGGAGCGGACTTTGTCGTCGGCGCTGCGTGCGATCGCGACCTGCATCCCGACCGCAACCAGCACCATCGCCAGGCCGAAGGCCGCGAGATAAAGCGCCGTGATCCGCGATTGCAGGGAGTGGAAGCGGATCATCTCAATAATCGTGGCGGTGCGGGGCCGGCCGACGCAGCCGCACAGTGACAGGCACGGCGGCGTCGCGGCTGAGATCGACTGCCACCGTCATCTGGTTGCCGGGCGCGCGCAGCAGCGGATGGTAGATGCGAACCTGACGCACCTGCGCAGGCACACCGCGTAGTGTCACGCGGCCTGTCCGGTCGCTCTTGCGAGCGAACGGCGTGTCGACGACCTGGATGAACGCCTGCATCGCATCGTGGATGTTGCAGCCGATCGAGACCAGTCCCGGCCGCTCGAAGCGGACTGGGCGGGTTTCGCCCTGGCCGAACAGCTTCAGCTCGAACCTCTTGGCCGGAGAGAACGAGTAGACGTGGTGGCGGAACGGATCGAGATTGCCGAACTCTACCGTCGATCCGACCGGGATGACGAGGACGTATGGTACGAACCGCATCTCGCGCTGGTTGATCACGAAGCGGGTGGGGGACGGCGCTGCCCGGCCGGCGGCGTCGGCGATCACTACGGCATCCTCGACCGGACGGCCGTTGTTGTCCCGGATCGTAACGGTGAGATCGGCCGCTTTCGTCGCACCGGCGAGGGTGAGGGCGAGAACGGCGAGGATCAGGCGCGGGACGGACATGGCGCTACCTAGAGATTGAACCGCAGCGAAGTCTGGACCAGCGTCTGGTCCTGTTCGGGCGCGATGCCCGCGTTGCTGGCGCGTGCGGGCCGATCGCTGCTGACGTGCAGGACCTCGACGACGAGGTCGGCGAAATCGATGAGCGGGCGTTTGTAGGCAAGAGTCGCGGCCCAGCCGTGCTCGTTGTTGTTGTCGCGAGCGACGAAGCTGTTGTCGTGGGTTTCGAACCAGTCGGCCCGTGCGGTGATCTTGCCGGCGCCGACCTGGTGGCTGACGAGAAGATACGCGGTGGCGAAATCGACATCGACCGGGATACCCATCGGCGTATCGCGGCCGACCAAAGTATTGCCCCACATGACCTGCGCCTTGGTCTCGGTACTTTCACCGAGCGTGGCCATCGCGCCCAGGTTCCAGAACCGGGTGCGCCACGAGGTTTGCAGCGCGCGGGACGACACCCGGTCGCCGCGGTTGTCGTAATAGAAGGCGTTGAAAGTGACCGGCAGGGGCGGAGTCCAGTCGGCCCGGCCGTAGAAGCCCGCCTTGTCGTCGACTTCCCAGAACGGCGAGGTTATCGTGTCCTGCCAGCGTCTTCGCGAAGGACTGAGCGGCGGGAGCGGCAGATCGCCGTTCATGGTGACGCGCACGTCGTGGAGCGCCCAACCGCGATAGCTCAGCGTGGTGCCCGACATGTCGTTGTGCAGGAACACCGCGCCGGTCAGCCCGAGTTCGTGCTCGCCCAGCGAGGTTTCGACCGTCCCTTCGAGGCCCAGCACCTTCACTTCCTCGCCGATCCAGCTGTTCGCGGCCGAGGGGGTGATGCTGTCGGTGACCAACCAGCTCCCGCCCGAATGCTCCTGCGAGACCGGCGGCCAGAACAGGCCCGCGCGCGCGGAGAAGCGCGTTGCGGCAGGGTCCGATCGGAACTCCAGGAAGGCTTCGCTAAGGTCCGGATCGCCGTCGAGCTGGCTCTGGTGGGTGACGCTGACGAGGCCGCTGAAGTTCCACGAAAGCCGCGGCTTCCAGGCGAGATCGAGCGCGGCGATCCGGGCACGGGGTGTGGTATCGCCGCCGTTGCCGCCGTATCTGAGCTTGCCGAAGCCGCCGTCGAGCCAGCTATCTTCGCCGTCGGCGACACTGGCGCGCAGATCGGCACTTGCCTCGATATTGTCCGCGCCGAACAGATCCGCTTGGCCGAACGCGTGGGCCGGCCAGCAGGCAATGCCGAGCATCAGGATAGACGCCTTGCTGATGTGCATGTCGGCTTCCGGCTGCTCCTTGTTCGAGCGCCCTCATACGGAACCGTAGTAAACATTTAGAAAAGGATGTTTTTGCCCGCTTGGGTGGCAGATCGAGGCAATGGCCCCACGGGGGATGGACGTTCCAAGGCAAGCGGAGAAGCTATCCCTCCGCCAGAAGCCGCTTCAGTTCCTTCGGGTCGATCGGCTTGTGAATCACGGGGATGGTAGGGTCGCAGCGGGCCAGGCTTTCCTGCGGGTTGCCGGTCATGATCGCGCCCCTGATCGTGGGCCATTTCTCGCGAACAGCCTCGAGCAGGGCCATGCCGTCGAGGCCGGGCATGGTGAAGTCGGTAAGCACGAACTCGGTCGAGCCGGCGCCGTTCGCCAGCATCGCAAGCGCGCGCTCGCCGTCCTCGGCGACCGCGACGTCGATGCCGAGGTCGCGCAGTTGTTCCGAGAGGATCAGGCGCACGCCTTCATCGTCGTCGACGACCAGGATCGAGCCGACGGAAATCGCTGTCGCGTGCTCGGGATCTCTCGTCGGCTCGACTTGCGTCGACGTCGTCGTCGTCGGCAGGATCATCTCGACTTGAGTGCCGAGGCCCGGCTCGCTGCTGATGTGGAAGATGCCGCCCGATTGCTCGACGAATCCCGCCACCATCGACAGGCCGAGACCGGTGCCCTTGCCGGCGGCCTTGGTTGTAAAGAATGGCTCGGTCACGCGTTCGATCAGCTCGAGCGGGATGCCGCCGCCTTCGTCGCTGACCCGGATGCGGAGGAAACCGTTCGGCTCGCCCGTCTCGTCGGCGATCGATGTTTCGTCGATCGCGACGACGATCCGGCCGCCTTCGGGCATCGCGTCGCGTGCATTGATCAGCAGGTTGACCAGCGCCAGCTCGAGCTGTGCTTCGTCGACGAACAGGTGAGGGCTTTTCTCCGGAACTTGCCATTCCACCGTCACCAGTCCCCCAAGGGTGTGCGCGACCAGACCCGCGACCGATTTGCACAGGCGGCGCGGATCGACGCTGGTCGGCGCCAGCTCCTGCTTGCGCGCGAAGGCCATCAGCCGGCGGACCAGCTCCGCGCCGCTTTCGGCCGCATGGCGCATATGCTCGAAGATGTGTTTCTCGCGCTCGCCGAGCTCCAAACGCGTCTCGAGCAGCCGCAGCCCGCCCAGCACCGCAGCGAGCAGGTTGTTGAAATCGTGCGCGATGCCGCCCGTCAGCTGGCCGAGCGCTTCAGCCTTGCGGGCCTGCACGAGCTGCTCTTCGAGCGCGCGTTGGGCGGTCACGTCGACGAGCGTGCCGACCCAGGTTCCAACGCCTTCAGCCGAGCGCACGCACTGATCGATCACGTGGATCGTCGTGCCGTCGGCGCGCTGCCAGCGATAGTGCGACGTTACCGAGGCATCGCTGCAACCGGAGACGCGGCGCTCGAGCTCCGCGGCGTCCGCCTCAGCTATCCGGTCGCACCAGCGCAGCGTGCCGCTGGTGAGTGCATCGGCATCCTCGCCGACGATCTTGGCGACATCGCCACCGACGAAGCGCCGGTTCAGCCGGCCATTCTCGTCGAGCCAAGCCTCATAGAGCGCTAGCGGCAGCGTCTCGAGGATCGTCGCCTGGCGAAGCCGGGCGCGCTGGAGCTCGCGCTCGATGGCCAATCGGTCGGTATCGGCCTGCAGCTTCTCTTCGCGCAGCTCCTGCTCGGCGCGCGCCTGTCCAGCGACCTGCTGACGCAACAGAAACAGGTCGACGAAGACAGCGACTTTCGATTTGAGCATGATCGGATCGACCGGCTTGAACACATAGTCGACCGCGCCCATCGCGTAGCCGCGCATCAGGTGCTCGGTTTCCTTGTTGACCGCCGACAGGAAGATGATCGGGATGCGCGCCGTCTGCGAACGCTGACGGATCAGCGCGGCGGTCTCGTAGCCGTCCATATCGGGCATGAACACGTCGAGCAGGATGACCGCGAAATCATCCTTGAGCAGTTCGCGCAAGGCGAGCCGGCCTGACGTGGCGGTGACCACGTCGGCAAGCGGTTCGAGCACTTCGGTCAGCGCCAGCAGGTTGCGCTCGTCGTCGTCGACCAGCAGAATTCGCGCACGCGGCGCCATCGCGGGCCAGGTTTCGCGGCTTGCCGCGTCGGCAGTGGGTGAAGTGATCGCAGCCCGTTTCACGCGGCGCTTTGCTCTGGCACCGACAGCGCGGCGTCGGCTTTGGCTCGGCCGATCCAGACCCGCAGCAGAGCTAGCAGGAGGTCGATGTCGACCGGCTTGGAGATGTAGTCAGAGGCACCTGCATCGAGGCATTTCTGCCGGTCGCCCTTCATCGCCTTCGCGGTCACCGCGATCAGCGGAATCTTGGACAGGCGCGGATTGGCCCTGATCCGCTGCATCGTCTCGTAGCCGTCCATCTCGGGCATCATGATGTCGATCAGCGCCACCGAGATCGAAGGGTTCTGCTCGAGGATCGCAAGGCCTTCGGCCCCTCGTTCGGCGTGCAGCACGGTCGCGCCGTGCGCCTCGAGCACGCTCGCCAGCGAATAGATGTTGCGGATGTCGTCATCGACGATGAGCAGCTCCGTCCCACCGAGCTCGGCCAGCCGATCACCGGTGGGCTCTGGCTCGGCACGCTTGCGACGTCTGCGCTTGCCGGCCGCGGGCAGGCTCCTGGCGATCGAGTCGAACAACAGGCGAAGCTCCTCGCGGCTCGCCGGCTTCTCGAGCACTTGGGTCGCGCCCAGCGTCAGCGCATGAGCGGCCTGTTCGGCGCCGGATATGACGTAGACGGGGATGCCGCGGCTTTCTGGGTCGTGGCGCAACAGGTCGAGCAGCACGAACCCGTCGATATCGCTGAGGCCGAGGTCGAGAGTGATCGCGCTCGGCCGCATTTTGCGCACCATCGCCAGTGTGCCCGAGCCGGCGGAGGAAATGACCCCCTTGAGCGAGGATTCATGTGCCATCTCGAGCAGTATCCCGGCAAAGGTCGGATCGTCCTCGACGATCAGCACGAACGGTTGGTCGGCTAGATCATCGCGATCGTCCTCGATGCGGCGCTCGGCAAGGAACTCGGCCGCCTCTTCGATCGGCCCGGCCGCGGGCAGCGCCAGAGCAGGCGCGATGCCCGGCGCCCTCAGCGGAACGTAGAGGGTAAAGGTCGAGCCGAGGCCGACCGTCGAGCGGACCTGGATCTCGCCGCCGAGCAGGCTGGCGATCTCGCGGCTGATCGAAAGACCCAGACCCGTGCCGCCGTACTTGCGGCTGGTGGTGCCGTCGGCCTGCTGGAAGGCCTCGAAGATCAGCCGCTGTTTGTCCTCGGGAATGCCGATGCCGGTATCGGTAACCTCGATCTGGATCGCATGGTCGGCATCGCTCAACACCGGATGCGAGGCGCTCCAGCCGCCTTGCGCGAGCCGCACCGCCAGCGTCACACCGCCCTGGGCGGTAAATTTGAACGCGTTGGAAAGGAGGTTGAGAACGATCTGCTGCAAGCGCTTTTCGTCGGTGCGGATCGCCGCGGGCAGATCCTCGGCGAAATTGACCTCAAAATGGAGGTGCTTTTCCGAGGCCAGCTGGCGGAAAGTGCGCTCCATGTGCTGCTTGAGGCTGCTCAGCGACATCTCGCCGATCTCGATCGCGACCGTTCCGGATTCGATCTTCGACAGGTCGAGGATGTCGTTGATCAGGCTGAGCAGGTCGGTGCCAGCCCCGTGGATCGTGCGCGCGAATTCGGTCTGCTTCTCGTTGAGGTTGCCCTGCTGGTTGTCCGCCAGCATCTTCGAGAGGATCAGCAGCGAATTGAGCGGCGTGCGCAGCTCATGGCTCATGTTGGCGAGGAACTCGGACTTGTACTTCGAGGTCAGCGCGAGCTGCTCGGCCTTCTCCTCGACCGCGCGGCGCGCCATCTCGATCTCGAAGTTCTTGGCTTCGACCTGCTTCTTCTCGTTCTCGAGCAGCTGGGCCTTCTCCTGCAGCTCCTCGTTGGTTGCGTGCAGCTCTTCCTGCTTGCGAGTCAGCTCGGTCTGGCGCGACTGCAGCTCCTGGGTGAGCAGCTGCGATTCCTTGAGCAGCTCCTCGGTGCGCATCGTCGCCGCGATCGTGTTGAGCACGATGCCCACCGTCTCCATCAGCTGGGTCAGGAAGGTGTGGTGGGTTTCGTTGAACTCCTCGAACGAGGCCAGTTCGATTACCGCCTTGACCTCCTCCTCAAAGAGCGCCGGCAGGATGTTGATATTGGCGGGTGTCGCGGCGCCGAGGCCGGTGCCGATCCTGATGAAGTCGCCCGGAACTTGCTGCAGACGCATCGGGCGCTTGTCGGCCGCGGCCTGTCCTATGAGCCCCTCGCGCAGCTCGAACTTCTCTTTGAGCTCGCTACGCCGTTCGGCCCCGTATGTCGCCACGAGGTCGAGCGAAGTGCCCTCGTCGTTCTCGTTGGCGACGTAGAACACGCCGTATTGCGCGTTCACCAGCGGCGCCAGCTCGCTCATGATCAGGTTGGAGATGGTGGTCAGGTCGCGCTCGCCCTGGAGCATGCGGCTGAACCGGGCGAGGTTGGTCTTGAGCCAGTCCTGCTCCGCATTCTTGAGTGTCTGCTCCTTCAGGTTGAGGATCATCTCGTTGATGTTGTCCTTGAGCGCGGCCA
>CBHCZH010000148.1:0-8983 GCA_965977975.1 uncultured bacterium | reverse complement strand
CGACTTGCCGCTCCCCGACGGGCCCATAAAGGCGATTGCGCTACCATCGACGACGATCGCGTTGGCGTGAAGCGGCAACAAGCCGCGTTGGTGCAGCAATGCGCCGAAGGCGGAGCCGAGCAGATAAATGCGCAAATTGCGCTCGCTGGCACCCGGCGCCGGATCGACGACGATGTCGCGCCCTGCGCTGATCCGGAAGCGGCCGGTTCCCGGTGCTTCGAACCGGAGTGCATCGGGTCCGCACGCTTCCATCCGCGCGGTACTCGCGGAGAGGGTCCCGAACCGTACCGAGACGTCCGGTTCGGTCCCTTCGTCGCCCCGCATCGTAGCGAACGGAAGGGGCAGCTCCGAGCGAACGGTGAGACCGAAGAGCGACCAGGACGGATACGTGCTCACGTGGAAGCAGGGGCAGAAAACGCAACAACCTCGGTGAATAGCGCCGCTGTCTCGTCGCCGATGACGATCTGCCCGCCGACGCTCAACCAGACGTGCGCCTGCAAGTCTTCGCCGGGGGCATTTCTCACGCCGTAATGCAGCGTCGAAGCGAGGTGCCTGCGCCGCAGCATCGCGCGGAGCGCGAGTGCGCTTTCGATGCATTTGGCGCGTAGCCATGATCGGCGTCGCGCCGCGGTAACCGCCCACACTAGACGGCCGACGTCGAGATTGCCCGCCCCACCTGACTCTGGCGCGGGCTTACACCGCATCACGCGCTCGAACGGCCGTAGCTTGAGATCAATCGCCGCCACGCCGAGGCTCAGCCAAGCCTCGGCAAAAAGCATGATGTCGGAGGCGGAACGAAGCCGTTGGTGCCCATTGAGGCGGTCTGCAAAGGGCATGAGGCGGAAGTACAAGAACTCCGGCATGATTGGAAGCGGGAAGGGTGCTTCGCTTCCGACCTCGCGATCCGCTGCGAGGCGGAATTTGCACAAACGGAGCGTTTTAAGTTTCCCGCCGGCACCTCGAGCCCTATGCCGAAAGCCACTGAGCACATGGAGAAAAACCCACTTGGCTCCGGGCCGAGACCAATTTCAGCTTTCCGCGGAGGTTGCCCTCATTGCGGCCTGTTGCCGCTGGCCGCCCTCGGCGGCGCGTAATGAAGCCATTGCGCGCGCCGCTGCGGCGCCGATCGATTGGCAACGCTTTGGCAAGATGGCCGCGAAGCATCGCGTCGAGGGCCTAATCCATCACGGGCTGGTTGCCAGCGCGGTCCAGGTACCCGCTGAAGTACAGGAGGCGCTGCACCACCGCAGCGTGCAAATCGCCCGTCGGAGCCTTGTGCTCGCAGGCACGACCCTGGCGATCGGCGAGCTGTTCCGTTCCGCTGGCCTTCCCGCCTTGTTCTTCAAGGGGAGCAGCATCGAGATGCTCGCTTACGGCAAGCTCGGCCTCAAAAGCGCGTCCGATATCGACGTCATCGTGAACCGCGCAGACCTTATGCTCGCCGGCAAGCTCTTGGAAGCTGCCGGTTGGAGACGGCTTTCCCCGCCCCCGGGAACCGCCCCTCACTTGCTGGAACATTACTTCGACTACGCTAAGGATGCCAAGTTCCTGCACGAAGCTCGGGGTATCTACCTCGAACTGCATCATGCGCTGGGCTGGCATGATGCCCTCGAAGGAGTGGGAGCATCCTCTCCCGCCCAGATGATCGAGCTGTTTCCTGGCAGGACCTTGCCGACCCTCGCAACAGAAGATCTGTTCATCTATCTCGCGGTTCACGGCACTGCCCATCAATGGTCGCGCCTGAAGTGGCTCGCCGATTTCGGCGCGCTTCTTGCGGGCATCCCGGCCTTCGAGGTCGAACAGCTTCACGAGGCTGCGCGTCGGCGCGGAGGGGGCCGGTTGACCGGACTGGCGCTGCTGATGAGCCATCATCTACTAGGCACCGAGCTGTCGCGATCACTACGCGCCACGCTCGAACAGGACAGGCGGCTTATGCGGCTGTGGGGCGGTTCGATCGCGGCGATCGAAAGTGCCACCGGCCGGAAGCGCCTTGGCGACGTCATCAAACTCGACTTGCAGATGCGAGCGGACTGGCCCGCGAAGGCGAGAGCTCTCCGGCACCACGCTGTCAGTCCAGCCGACCTGGTCCGGTACCCTCTCCCGGAAAATCTCTTCTTCCTCTACTACCTGGGCCGCCTCCCTCTGGCGCTCGTCCGTCGCGCCTTCCGACGGGAAGCGTATTCAGCGCCGGCCGGCCGCCCGATTTCGGCAACCGAGAGCGGCGAGTAAAGGAATCGAACGGGACGATGACAAATTGCGATACACTTGTTCGCCGCCTCGACGGATTGGTCGAAGCACGGGTCGACAGCGAGATTCTTGCGCTGCATGTCGAGCAGGGCAACTGCTATTCCTTCAACGTCACCGCGGCGCAAATTTGGTCATCGCTCGAGGAGCCTCGCCGCGTCGGCGAGATTCGGGACGAGCTCCTCGCGAATTTCGAAGTCGATGTCGAAACTTGCGAGCGGCAAGTGGTCGAGATCATCGATCAGATGGTGAGGCAAGGTCTGGTGGCGACCGTTTCGACGTGACCTCCCGGCCAAGGCATCCCATTGAAGGCAACGGGGGAACGGCCTTCGGCTGAGCACGATGCATCGCTTGCGCCATCTTTACGGCCTGATGGAACGCGGCACGCGGCGCTACTTGCTCGCGACGCTACTGCTGATGCCGGCTGCAATTGCCGCCGAGATGCTGACGATCGGCGCAGTCATTCCGGTGCTGGCGCTCGCTTCCGACGGCAGTCGCGAACCTGACGTCGGTCGGGCAGTCGCACAATTTCCGGTCATAGCGGGTACGCCGCTCGTCGGCGCAGCCACGCTTCTTGCGATGGCCGCGCTCGTCGCCGCTGCGCTGCGTGTGCTGCTCGTCTGGATCAGTCAGCGTTTCGTCACGAAGTTCGGGCACGAACTGGCCGCCGCCATCTTCAGCCGCATGCTCCGGCAGTCCTATTCCGCGTATTTGCAGCGCAATAGCAGCGAAGTCCTGTCCGCGATGGAAAAGGTGCAGCGTTCGGTGTTCGGCGTCCTGCAGCCTGCCACGCAAGGGTTCATCGCCTCGATGATCGCGCTGTTCATCGTCGCACTGCTATTTGTGATCGATCCGCTAGCGACGCTCGCGGGCGCCACTTGCGTGGCGACCGCCTACGCCGGAATCTATTGGGCAACTCGCCGGAAGCTGCGCGACAACTCAAGCATCCTGGCGCGGCAAGCCACGCAGCGGACCAGGCTCGTGCAGGAAAGCCTCGGCGGGATCCGCGACATCATCCTGGAGCAATCGTACGAGGTGTTCGAACGGCAATTCGAAGAGATTGACATCCGATACCGGCGCGCCGCTGCGGCCAACACCTTCATCGCCGGCAGCCCGCGCTATGTCGTCGAAGCGTCGGTCGTCGTCTCGATCCTGGCGGTCGTCCTGGTTATGAGCTCGCGGCCAGGCGATCTCGCAATGGCCATACCCGTGCTCGGCGCCTTGGCGCTCGGCGCGCAACGGCTTCTTCCCCTTGTACAGCAAGCCTGGACCGGCTGGGCCAGCGTCAGCGGTAATCTCCATTCGCTCATCGATGTAGCCGCCATCGTCGAGCCGGCCGCCACGCCATCTGGCGAACGAGCGGCACCGCTGCCGCTCACTGATTCGATCGTGCTCGATCGGGTCTCTTACCGCTATGACGGAAGTACCTTCACGCTCCGGGACGTATCGCTGTGCATCGCCAAAGGAGAGCGCATCGGGATCGCCGGGCCAACCGGCAGCGGCAAATCGACTTTTCTCGATCTCCTGATGGGGCTGCTTGAACCGTGTAGCGGGGCCATTCTCATCGATGGAATACCAGTCGAGAGCGCCACGCGGGCATCCTGGCAAGCGGCCATTGCGCATGTACCGCAATCCGTCTTCCTGGCCGACGATACCATTGCCGCCAACATCGCCTTCGGAGTCGCTGGGCCGATCCAGATGGAGCGGATCGAAAGCGCAGCTGAAGCGGCTCGACTTCGTGAGTTCATCGCGGCGCTTCCCAATGGTTTCCAAACCCGCGTCGGCGAGCGCGGTATTCGCCTTTCCGGAGGTCAGCGGCAGCGCATTGGCATTGCTCGTGCCCTCTACAAGACCACTTCGCTGCTTATCCTCGACGAGGCGACCAATGCGCTGGACGAGGCGACCGAAGCTGAAGTGATGCAATCGATCGCCGAATTGCCTGAAAATCTGACGATCGTGATCGCCAGCCATCGCCGCTCTACGTTGGAATACTGCGACCGGATCGTGCACTTCGAAAACGGAACGATTCGTGAGCAGGACCGGTACGGGGCTCGGCCTACCTAACAGGGCGCTTGCAGACATTCCATGCCATCGCCATGCAAGTCCGATGGTTGACTCATGCTGTTTGTCCGAGGCCTCCGAGGTCGAGGTGCCGGGCGCAACAGGTGGGTTTCCAGCCAGCCCAAGTGCTAGGAGGACCGCATGCGTGAATTAAGGTGGGACGAATTTGCCGATGCCGCCGGGACGGTCTACACGATCGAGGATGGCGACAACTGCCTCGAGCTCGCGCTAGATCGGGTAGACGAGCTGCCTTCCGCCGGGCGTGCGGCCGGCTCCTTTCGCCTGGAATTCCTCGGGCCTCTTGATCCCGTCCTCCCTCAGGCGATCTATCCTTTCAGACACGGCGAGGATCTGTTCGATATTTTCATCGTGCCGGTCGGTCGCGAGCCCAATGGCACGCGCTACGAAGCGATCTTCTTCTAGGGCTGCGCGCGCAGGAAGTCGTAAACGCCGCGGTCCTCGATCATCTCGAAGCCGAGGCGTGCATAAAGCGAGCGTGCAGGATTGTTCCGCTCGACGTGAATGGTCACCCCTTTTCCAATGCTGCGGGCCTGATCGAGAACGTCCTGCATTATCGCGCCGCCGATGCCCTTTCGGCGGCTTTCGGGAAGCAGCGATATGTCGATAATATGCAGATTGTCCGGCACGTCGCGAAGGTAGAGCCGCCCGATCGCCTTGCCCTCGCGCTCCACGATCAACCATTCGGCGTCGGCGAAATGAAGCGAGTAGTGGCTGTGTTGCGCTTCGTGCTGCTGGTTGAGGAAGGCCTCCTGCATCTCAGCCGGCCAGCCGGTCATTGCCACCTCTTCGCGCCGGGTGGACGCGTAGAGCTCGGCAACGAATGGCAAGTCTTGTTCGGTAAACTGCCGATAGGAGATCCCGAAGTCTCCTGCAGTGCGTATTGGCGGTGGCATCCGTCCCTCCCTCTCAACCCCCAACTAGGTAATGCCCCCGACATCGTCCACCCATGTTGCGAGCAGTTTCGCACTTAACCGGCTGCGAACCGCCCTTATGATTTCCGCGACCATTTTTATGACTGAGAACGGAAGGGCTGTCTGGACCACTTTTTTGGTGGCATGATGGCCGCATTCTGGGGATTCGCGCCCGCGGCGCGAGACTTTGGAAGTTCCAGGGGGGAGAATTTCTATGCCGTTACCGGATTCATCCGACACGCAGCTTTGGATCGCGGCCGCCGGCGGCGGCGATGCGGCGATACGCGTCTCGCTAGACGCCACGGTTGGGGGAGGCGCCAGCGGGTACGACATCGTGTCGATGCTCGCGGGGCATACGCAGCTCCAGCATCCGGTCGACATA
Source organism: uncultured bacterium (assembly GCA_965977975.1). Lineage (GTDB taxonomy): Bacteria > Pseudomonadota > Alphaproteobacteria > Sphingomonadales > Sphingomonadaceae > Croceibacterium_A. The sequence goes on along the minus strand of CBHCZH010000148.1, from coordinate 3,364 downwards.
ATCCTCGACACCGTCCACGACCGATTCTTCATCGTCGATTCCGACGGGACCACCGACACGATCCTCCAGGGCAGCATTTCGCAGGCGCTCGCCGGCGGCAACCCGCCGCTCACCGTGCTCTACAGCCAAACTCCGGCGGTGAACGAGGGTGAGGGCATCACCGGCATCGCTCTCGATCCCGAGAACGGCGTAGTCTATTTCACCGAGCGCAATCTCGTGCAGAAGGTCGATTACGACGTGGCCGGGCAGACGCCGGTGACGCTGGCCGATCTCGGTTTCGACGACATCACCGGTTCGCCTAACTATGCCAACGAAATCGCCTTCAACCCGGTGACGGGTCAGATCTTCGTCGTATCGACCGAAAGCTTCGCCGACTTCATCGAAAGTCCGCCCGGAAGCGGCGAGTTCATCATCGGGACAGTGATGGCACGCAATGCCGTGTTCCGGATCGACAACGTGTCGCCGACCGACACCGATGCCAGCGGCAACACCATAACCAAGCTCGAATGGGATACCCACGAGCAGATGAACCCCTTTCTTGGCGGCCCCGACACCACCATGTTCCCCGACGAGCTTGGCAAGATCGTCAGCATCGATGTCGATACCGCGACCGGCCAGCTCTACTTCACGACAGTTCAGCTCAACGACGGCGGTGGCGGCGAGGTCGGCGGCATCTACAGCGTCGGCCCGAACGGCGGGGCGCACACCGTCCTCTATTCCGAGACCAACGCGACGGAGCAGAATTTTCAGTACATCGACGTCGACAACGGCCGTTACTTCGTGACCAGCGTCGAACCGGGCACGCACAAGGTCTACATGCACGACCTGACCGCGGGCGATCCCGTGCTCGTGGCTGAGGTGGGAACCGAAGGCGGCCTCACGCCGGCGGGCCTGCACGTTTCCAACGCACCGACGCTGGCCGTAACCGATGCGCCCGGCAGCGCTATCGAAGCCGCAGGGTCTGGATCCGGGTTCTCGAGCGACGCGTTCGGAATATCGTTCGCGGATGCGGGCGACCTCGACGACAGCGCCCTCCTCTCCGACGAGCTTGCCGGCGCCTATGTTCGCATTGCTGACGGTTTCGGCTCGGCCCCCGGCTCGGTGGAGCGGCTGACCATCAACGGCGCGACGGCGGGAACCTTGCCCTCGGGCATTTCCTACAGCTACGACAGCGTCACCGGCACGATGACCCTGACCGGCGTCGGTACTTTTGCCGAATACGAGGCAGCACTGGCGCTTGTCGCTTATTCGATCAGCGGCGACAATCCAGACGCCTACGGCGCCGCGCCGACGCGGTCGCTCGCATACTCGGTGACCGATGGGCTGCTGCATAGCGACGAGCAGGAGGTCACCGTCGACGTGGCCGCGACCAACGATGCGCCGGTGAACACCGTCGGCGGCCCGTTCGCCGTGCTCGAGACCGACGGACCGACAGCGGTCACCGGCCTCGCTGTGAGCGACGTCGATGCCGACCCTGCGAACGACGTAATCCAGGTGACGCTCTCGGCGACACTGGGCACCGTCGCTGTGTCGACTTCGGTCGTCGGCGGCGTGACCGCTGGCCAGATAACCGGCAACGGCACCGGCACGGTCATTATCACCGCGACGCAGAACGCCATCAACGCGACCTTCGGAGATGCCAACGGCGTTACCTATGACCCAGCCACCGACGGCGTCGATGCGCTGACGATGACCACCAATGACCTCGGCAACGGCGGCGCCGGCGGCGCTCAGCAGGACGTCGACGCGGTCGTGATCACGGTGATCAGCGTCAACAATCCGCCCACGGCACCGGCGACCAATTCCGTCTCGACGGCCGAGGATGCCGCTTCCGCCGATACGGCGATCGGTGCGACCGATCCGGACAACGACACCCTGACCTACTCCGAGAAGCCGGGCTTCGAAGCGGCGAACGGCTCGGTCAGCTTCAATCAAGGTGCGGGCACCTTTACTTATACGCCCGATGCCGACTTCAACGGATCGGACAGCTTCACGATCCTGATCGACGACGGCAACGGCGGCACGACCGAGCAAGTGGTTTCGGTCACTGTCACGCCGGTCAACGACGCTCCGACCGCGCCGGCAGCGAACTCGGTTTCGACCGCCGAGGACAGCGCATCGGCGGCGACCGCGATCGGCGCCAGCGACGTCGACGGCGACACGCTGACCTATTCGGAAAAGCCTGGCTTCGGCCCAGCCAACGGCTCGGTCAGCTTCAATCAGGCGGCGGGCACGTTCACTTACACGCCGGTCGCCAACTTCAACGGCTCGGACAGCTTCACAATTGTCGTCGACGACGGCAACGGCGGGACGGCCGAGCAAGTCGTCTCGGTAACCGTGACGCCGGTCAACGATGCGCCGACCGCGCCGGCTACCAATACGGTCGCTACCGCCGAGGACACCGCTTCTGTCGCGACCGCGATCGGCGCGAATGACATCGACGGCGACACGCTAACCTACTCGGAGAAAGTCGGGTTCGAGGCGGCCAACGGCACGGTTGCCTTCAACCAGGCCGCCGGCACCTTCACTTACACGCCGGACCTCAACTTCAACGGCACCGACAGCTTCACGATCCTGGTCGACGACGGCAACGGGGGCACCACCGAGCAAGTCGTGTCGGTTACGGTGACCGAGGAGAATGATGCGCCGACCGGAGTGACCGGCGATCTGGCGGCGCCGGAAGACGCGGTCAACGGCAGCGCCGCCGGCACTGTCGTCGCGCAGGATCCGGACAGCAGCAGCTTCACGTACCAGCTGCTCGACAGCGCCGGCGGCCGGTTTGCGATGGATAGCGCGGGCAACATCACCGTCGCCGACGGGCTGCTGCTCGACTACGAGCAGGCCGCTTTCCACACGCTGCTGGTGCGGGTCACCGACGACATGGGCGCCTCGGCCGACTTCAGCATCGATGTCGATGTGGTCGATGTGCTCGGCGAGGACGTCCAGGGCGACGGTCGCGACAATACGTTCTACGGCGGCATCGAAGCCGACCTGCTCCGCGGCGGCGACGGCGGCGACCTGCTGCTAGGCCAAGGCGGCCAGGACAACCTGTTCGGAGAGAACGGAAACGACACCCTGCGTGGCGGCATGGCCGGCGACAGTCTGACCGGTGGCGCCGGGAACGACATCATGGATGGCGGCGCCGGTGCGGATACCATGGCGGGCGGCAACGGCGACGACACCTATGTCCTTCGCAAGGGCGAGGTGGAGGGCGACGTGATCCTCGACTATTTTGGCCAGGGTGCCACAACGGCCGATTCGCTCGTGCTCCAAGGCTATGGCGCCGGTACGACTTTCGAGCGCATCGGCGGCGGCAGCAGCACCACCTACCAGATCAACGACAACGGCTTCATCGAAACCTTCA
>CBHCZH010000147.1:0-8994 GCA_965977975.1 uncultured bacterium | reverse complement strand
GGTCGTCAAGCCGGAGATGAAGCTGCTCGTCGCCGCCAGCGACGGCCGCGGCTTCGTCACCAGTGGTGAAGCGACGATCGCCGAGACACGCAAAGGCAAGCAGCTGGTCAACCTTCGCCCCGGCGCGCGTGTCGCCGTGATCCGGAGGATCGAGGAAGGGGCGGATGCCGTCGCCGTCATCGGCGAGAACCGCAAGATGCTGGTTTTCCCGCTCGGCGAGCTGCCGGAATTGGCGCGCGGGCAGGGGGTGACGCTGCAGCGCTACCGCGACGGCGGCCTCGCCGACGCGACCACCTTCAAGCTCGAGGACGGGCTGTCGTGGGAAATGGGCGGCGAGACCGGCCGCACCCGCACCGAGAAGGACATCCACATGTGGAAGGTCGCGCGTGGGGCGGCGGGGCGGTTGCCCCCGCAGGGATTCCCGAGGGACAACAAGTTCTGAGCGGGCCGCGCATCGACTGGTAGCCCGAAAGGTCTGGGCTGAACGAGGGCATCGATCGATGGAGCTGTTGTTCGAAGTCGTGTTTCAGTTCTTCGGCGAACTGCTCCTCCAGATGTTTTTCCAGATGCTGGCCGAATTGGGATTCCATAGCGTTCGCGACAGGATGAAACGCAAGAGGAACCCGGTCCTTTCGACCATCGGCTTCATCTTGCTCGGCGCTGTGGCTGGAGGACTAAGCTTGCTGATTTTTCCGCACGCGGCGATTGCCGATCGCGATCTGCGCTTGGCCAACCTGTTGGTCACTCCGGTCCTTATCGGGGCCGCGATGATGCTGGTTGGCCGGATCCGGCAGAAGAAGGGCCAGAACCTCGTCCGCCTCGATCGGTTCGGCTATGCCTTCGCCTTCGCTTTCGCGATGGCGATGGTGCGTTTCATTTGGGCCGACTAAGCAGGATTCCGGGCGTTCAGCCCTTTCGGATCAAGTCAGACGGCCAGCCAACCCGCACCAGCAGGTTGTCGGGCCCGCCGAGCGCCACTTCGTAGAGGCCCCATTCGCGGTGGCGCAGCACGCCGCCGGGGCGGGCGACGTATTCGTCCATGAGCTCGGCTATCCGGTCGACATGGGGCGTGCGGATGAACACGCCGAACGGGTTGTTCTCGGGCACGTGCCACGGCGGCGGATCGCCGCGCCGCAAGTGGACCTCGCAGTCCCAGCCGGTGAGGATCACGTAGATTGAATCGCCGCCGGTCTGCTCGAAACCCATCTGCTTCCAGAACGGCAAGGCTGCTTCGAGATCGTTGCAGGGCACGATGGCAAATGCACCGACCGAGGGTTCGTTGGCCATGGCAAAACTCCTCCCTGGAACACGACGCAAGTGTCGCGCTCCGAATAGAGCGGTTGCAAATACCTCAAGGACTCAGCGCGCGGAATGCGGGTAACGCGGCAGCCTTAACGCGACGGCGGCCTCCGCACCCGCGTCGAGAAATACGTTGTGGCAGGTCGTTCGCGACGCGGCTGGCTGACTGCCGCCGCTGAGGTTCCCGCGGGATAGCAGCTTCAGCTAAATCCTCCCCGGAACGGCGAGGGGCACCGCCGGGAGGGCGACGAAGGGGCACTCGGCAACTGCAGCGTCTGCCGATAAGCCCCCATCGTCACTCGCTACGCGAATTCCATCTTCCGGAGAGGTGCCTGTCAATCCCCGCCTTGCGCGGTCTGGGCGGCACCGGTCGCCGCTGCGGCCGCCGCCTGTACCTCGGCCGCCGTCGCGCGGAAGGTCAGCTTGTCCCTGCTCAGCGCCATCTGCGCCTTGGGCAGAGCAGCGGGACCGCTCGCCAGCTCGACCACGATCGAACCGTCGGCGCCCACTTCGTTCACTTTGCCGAGCAGCACAGCGTCGGAGCTGTAGACCTCCGCACCAGCGACCAGCGCGGCGTCGAGTTTCTCCTGAGCCGCGCCGTTGGCCGCGTTGATCGCCGCCTCGAGATCGGCCTTGTTCCAACCGAGCGTCGGGCCCTTGTCGCTTTCGCCGAAAGAGCTGGCGGGCAGCGCCGCGGTCAGCGTGCCGGTGTTGACCACTACGGCGTCACCTTGGACGCTCTCGACCGTGCCGACCTCTGTGCCGTCGGGGCCGTAGATCTTGGCGCCGGCCGCGACGCCCGCCGCCAGGGCAGGCGCGGACAAGCCGGCAAGGGCCAGGACGGCCGCGGCGGCCATGCTTGAAAACTTCATCATCACTCTCCGTTGTTCGATAATTGAACTCGCACGCCGGCGAAGGCGCGATCGGTAAAACCGGATGGTAGGGGTAGGGTCGGCACTACGTTGTGCCGGCCAGGAAACACGATCCGACTTTGCGGCCAAGCTGCCCGACATTCGCCGCCCGTTGCAAACGCTTATCCGACGAAACGGTCGCCAGCTGCGATGACCTGTCAGACGCCGAGGGTTTCTCCCAGCAGTTCGAGCACCCGCTCGCGCGGCGGGAACCCTTCGCCGATCCAACGGTCCTCGACCGTGCGCAGGATTCGCGCCACCTCGGGCCCGGCTGAGACGCCGCGCGCGACGATCTCGCCGCCCTTCAGCGGGAAAACCGGTATCTGCCAACCGGACAGCGGCGAGACGCCGGCACCGGTCAGCAGCAACCTGTCGACCGCCTCCGCGCGGCCGAGGCGATAGGCGAGGGCGCGGGCGTCGCCGGGCGCGGCGACGCGATCGGCGGCGGTGACGAGGCGCTTCTTCTGCGCGGCCGAGAGGCGCAGCCGCGCGGCGACCTGTTCGACACCGCGCGGGTCGGCCGGTAGCAGTGCGGCGAGCCGCCGCAGCGGATCGGGGCCGACGCCCTGACGGGCTTCCTCCGCGATCAGCGCTTCGAGCGCCGCCACGCCGCGCGCCCCGGCTTCGGGCAGCACGATCGGCAGCACGCCGCGCACCTCCATGCGCGCTACGGTCGGCGTCGGATCGGGCAGCGCGAGCAGGTTGAGCAGCTCCATCGCCACGCGCTCGCGGCTAAGGCCCTTGAGTGTGGGCGCGAGCTCGGCGCAGGCTTCCTCCGCTTCGGCGTCGAGCACGCTGCCGAAGCGGGCCTGGAAGCGGAAGTAGCGCAGGATACGCAAGTGATCCTCGCGAATTCGTTCGCGCGCGTCGCCGATGAAGCGGATGCGCCGCGCGGCGAGGTCGTCGAGCCCGCCGAACCTGTCGCCGATTTCGCGCGTGACGGGGTGCGCGTACCGGGCGTTGATGGTGAAATCGCGCCGCGCGGCATCCTCGCGCCAGTCGGTCGCGAAAGCGACGGTGGCGCGCCGTCCGTCGGTGCTGACGTCACGGCGCAGCGTCGTTACCTCGACCTTGTCGCTGGCGAGCAGTGCCGTCACGGTGCCATGGTCGATCCCGGTCGGGATGGCGCGGATGCCGGCCTTATCGAGCAGGTCGATCACCGCCTCGGGCCGGTGCAACGTCGCCGCGTCGATATCGGTCACTGGCGTGCCGAGCAGGGTGTCGCGGACCGCGCCGCCGACCCATCGTACGTCCTGCGCCCCCAGCGCAGTGACCAGCGCGGCGAGATCCTCGCGCTGAGTCCATTCCACGGAGGGAAGCTTGGCCATCCGCCAGCTAATGCCACGCCAAGCGGCGGGCAAGGTTGGCGATGATCGCCGCGGTTACGCCCCAGATGCGATGGCCCTGCCACTCGATCTCGATGTAGGGGCGGACGCGGCCGCGCCATTCGGCTTCCTTGGCGACGTGGTTTGCCTGGTCCAGCAGGAACCCGAGCGGCGCTTCGAACCAACTGGAGACCTCAACCGGGTTGGGCATGATCGCAAGGTCCGGCGGGACCAGCGCCAGCACCGGGGTGACATCATAGCCCGTGGCAGTGACGAAGCGGTCGCTGGCGCCGATTATTCTGACATCGTAAGGGTTTATGCCCAGTTCCTCATGCGCCTCGCGAAGCGCAGCACTTACCGCGTCCTCACCTGGGTCGAGCTTGCCGCCGGGGAACGCGACTTGCCCTGGATGGGCGCGCATGTCGGGCGGGCGATGCGTCAGGATCACGCCTGGCTCGGGGCGGTCGGTGACCGCGATCAGCACCGCGGCGGGCCGGATCTCGGGCGGCGCGAAGAGGGCATCGCTGCGCAAGTCGGGCAGCTCGATCCCGTGACCTTCGTCGAATAGTCGCACCAGGCGATCGAACAGAGCGCTCATGCAGGCGAAATGGCAGAAGGCGAGGACAGAAAGAACGATTTTCGCGCAAAGATGCGAAACCGTTAGGGGAGGCAGGATCAGGACCGCAGCGGTGCGGTCTCGTACGGCGAGCTCGAATCGCTCCACCTGGCGAGCCTGCGCGAAGGTCTTGATGGACTCGACTTGAACCGCGACGGGCGGATCGACTGGACCGAATTGCTCGGTCAGCGTGGCCGCCGATCAGTGGTAGCGGCGCAGCAGGCCGGCGAGCTTGCCCTGCACCTGGACTTCGTTCGGCGGATAGATCTGCGGATCGTAAGCCCCGTTTGCGGGATCGAGCCGGATCATGCCGTTCTCGCGCCGTAAGTACTTGAGCGTCGCTTCCTCGTTGCGCACGAGCGCGACGACGATGTCCCCATCGCGCGCCACTTCCGTGCGCTTCACGAGCGCGTAGTCACCGTCGAGGATGCCTGCCTCGATCATCGAATCGCCCGAAACCTCGAGCGCGTAATGCTCGCCGGCGCCGAGGAGCGCGGCGGGAACTGGCAGGGTCGATTGGCCTTCGAGCGCTTCTATCGGCACACCGGCAGCAATGCGGCCGTGAAGCGGAAGCTCGACGATGTCGTTTGCCGGCTCGGGCCTGGTGCGAGGCGGAGTGAGTTGGACCACCGTGTCGTTCGCGGGGGCGGATCGTGCCGCGGCGGTCACGTTTTCGGGCTGGCGCAGCACTTCGAGTGCGCGGGCCCGATTCGGCAGCCGGCGGAGGAAGCCGCGTTCCTCGAGTGCCGAGATCAATCGGTGCACACCCGACTTGCTCTTGAGATCGAGCGCGTCCTTCATTTCCTCGAACGAAGGCGAAATCCCCGTCTCTTCCAGCTTGCGCTGGATGAAGCGAAGGAGCTCGTGCTGCTTAGCGGTCAACATGGAGGCGCTCTCCTCAACCGTTCCAATTCGGGAACGAACAAGGAACAATTAAGCAACGGTGATCCGCAAGTCAAGCGAGCCCGCCATTTTCCAGCAGATAGGCATCGACCGGCTCGTTCTTGCGCGCTGCAGGCGAGCCGATCTCGCGGCGGATGAGGGCGTTGCTCGTAGCGAGCGCGCGCAACGCGCTGCTGTCCTGCTGGCCCACCGGAGTGATTACACCGCCTGAGTGCCGAGCCCTGACGAACTCGAGCCGCTCCCCTACGGCAGGCATATCCTCGCCCAGTGCTAGCTGGACAGTGGCCGGCAGCGGATGCCCGGCGCCGCCCAGCTTGCGCAATAGCGGCAGCAGAAAGAGGAATGCTGTGACGTAGCTCGACACCGGGTTGCCGGGCAGGCCGAGGATCCATTGCTTGCCCCGCCGCGCGACAAGGATCGGCTTGCCCGGCTTCATCGCCACGCGCCAGAACTGGATCGTCGCGCCCCAGGCCTCGAGTGCAGGCCGGATGAGGTCGTGGTCGCCTACCGAAGCGCCGCCACTGGTAACGATCACATCCGCATCGGCGGCATCGTCGAGGGCCGACAGGACCGCGTCGAACTTGTCCGGCACCGGGCCTCTTCGCCGGATGTCGTTGGCGTATGGCGCCGCCATCGCGGCCAGCATCCCGCCATTGCTGGCGGGAATCTGGTGCTCGGCGCAGGTCGCCGGATCGATCGCCAGCTCATCGCCGCTGTCGATCACGACGACCCGAGGAAGGACGTGCACCGCCACGCGCGAGTGCCCGCCAGCGATCGCCAGCGCGAGCTGTGCCGGACCAATACCAGTGCCGGTGGACAGCAGGATATCGCCAGAACGGAAATCGAACCCGGCGCGGCGAACATGACGCGACGATGGTTCGCCTTTGCCATTTAGGGCCAGGCGGTCGCCATCGCGCTCCGCATCTTCCTGCAGCAGCACAACGCTCGCGCCCGCCGGCATCAGCGCGCCGGTCGAAATGCGTACCGCCTCGCCCGCCGCAAGCGCGCCTCCGAACGGACGGCCAGCAGCGCTCTCGCCGACCACGCGCCACGTTCCGGCCCATGCACCCTCGGGCATCGCATAACCGTCCATCGCCGAGAGGTCGGCCGCGGGCTGGGTGCGGACGGCAACTAGGTTTTCGGCTGCGTAGCGCCCGAGAGACCGTTCGACGGCCACACGCTCCACCGCAAGCGGCTCGACCGAGTCCAGCAGCCGCCGCTGCGCTTCGTCGAGCGGCAGCGGCGGGATCATTGCGCCCGCCAGTCGCCGCTCTTTCCGCCGGTTTTCTCGAGCAAGCGGATCTCCTCGACGACCATGCCTTTGTCGAGAGCCTTGGCCATGTCGTAGATCGTCAGCAGCGCCATCGCGGCGGCGGTCATGGCTTCCATTTCGACGCCGGTCCGGCCGGCCAGCGACGCGCGTGCGGTGGTGCGAACGCCGTCCGCCTCGAAAGCGAAGTCGACACTGACGGCATCGAGTGCGAGTGGATGGCAGAGCGGGATCAACTCGCCGGTCTTCTTTGCGGCCATGATCCCGGCGATGCGTGCCACGGCGAGCACGTCACCCTTGGGACCGCTGCCGTCGCGGATTGCCGCGAGCGCCTCGGCGGACATCCGGATACGACCCGTCGCAGTGGCCGAACGCGCGGTTTCCGGCTTGCCGCCAACGTCGACCATCCGCGCTTGACCCTGCGAGTCGAGATGGGTGAGCTTGCTCATTAACGGATCGTTCGAACCGAGCGGGGTCGACGCTTGCGACACGGTCCGTGCCGAAGTGTCGCCTGGCGTCGGCCTGGCGGGAAAGGGGCCGAATTCCGCGAATGAGACGAGCTTGCCATGCTATCGTCATGGCAGATGCGGCGCTTGTGGGACAGGCCCTAAGGTCAGCGTCCCAGCATGAGAGTAGCGCAGCTCCTCATCGTTTTCTCAACGCACGAGGCGGAATGGGCGCTGAAACAAGTTAAGGGTGACGATCGTTGGTTTAAAAGGGGGCGACGCATCCGTGATCGCGTCGCAAGCACAGGAGATGCACGATGGCCCTCGAAATCGTGACGCGGAAGAACGGCCCCTATCTGGTGACCGGCGATCTCAGCCAGCTCGAGCTGCGCGACGGGGACGGTAATCTTTACGATCTCGCCGGGCAGAGCCGCGTGTTCCTGTGCCGTTGCGGCGGCTCGACCACCAAGCCGTTCTGCGACGGCCAGCATACGAAGATCGGCTTCGCCGCGGCCGAGACCGCGGTGGCGGAGAGCGGCTGAGCGAGAAATCGCTTTCCTACAAGCACCGGCCTGTGCTCTGTCTTTTGTATGGACCGGCTCTCGACATCGCAGAATACCGCCGTTCTTGGTGCACGAGACAGCGCTATCGGTTCCAAGGCGACGCTTTCGGCCGCAAGGCGACACTTCCGGCTGCAAGTTGACGCTTTTCGGCTCAAAGGTGACGCTTTTCGCGCGCAAGGTGACGCTTTCGGAGCCAAGGCGACGGTCACACCCTTGGACCGTGTCACAAGTGTCAACCCCTGCTCACGTCCACAGCTTCGCGACGCGGCGGGATTGCGGGCAGGTGGAGCCGCTCCCATATTCCGGGCAAGACATCGGACCCGAACCGCGATGCCTGCGGAACGCGGCCCGTCAGCCATGGATTGCATGATTTATGAGTAGCTTCCCCCTTCTTCCCCTGCGCGACATCGTCGTGTTTCCCGGCATGGTCGTCCCGCTCTTCGTCGGGCGTGACAAGTCGGTCGCGGCGCTCGAAGCGGCGATGGAAGGCGACAAGGACATCTTCCTGCTGACTCAGCTCGAGCAGGGCACCGACGACCCGGGGCGCGAGGATCTCTACGAGGTGGGCGTCGTCGCGCAGGTGCTGCAGCTGTTGAAGCTGCCCGACGGCACCGTGCGCGTGCTGGTCGAAGGCCAGGCGCGCGGGCGGCTGCTTGGTCTGCGCGAAACGGGCGCCCATGTCATGGCCGAGGTCGACCTGATCGAGGAAGAGACGGTCGCCGGCAACGAAGTCGCCGCAATGATGCGCTCGGCGATCGAGCAATTCGCCGACTACGCCAAGCACAACAAGAAGCTGTCCGAGGATCTCGAGGAAGAGCTCGCCGGGATCGACGATGCCGGCCGTCTCGCGGATACGATCGCCGCGGCGCTCGCCGCCAAAGTCGCGACCAAGCAGGCGCTGCTCACCGAGCCCGATCCGCTGAAGCGGCTCGAGATGGTCTATTCGGTCATGGAAGGCGAGCTGTCGGTCCTCCAGGTCGAGCGCAAGATCCGCGGCCGCGTGAAGCGGCAGATGGAGAAGACCCAGCGCGAGTACTATCTCAACGAACAGCTGAAAGCGATCCAAACCGAGCTCGGCGGCGGCGACGAGGAAGGCGGCGACGAAATCGCCGAGCTGCAGGAGAAGATCGACACCCTCAAGCTGTCGAAGGAAGCAAAGGCAAAAGCCACGGCCGAGCTGAAGAAGCTCAAGACCATGCAGCCGATGAGCGCCGAGGCCACCGTGGTGCGCAACTACTTGGACGTGCTGCTTGGTCTCCCTTGGGGCAAGAAGAGCCGGCTCAAGAAGGACATCGCGCGCGCCCAGGCGGTTCTCGACGAGGACCATTATGCGCTCGACAAGGTCAAGGACCGGATCGTTGAGTACCTTGCGGTGCAGGCGCGCACCAACAAGCTAAAGGGCCCGATCCTGTGCCTGGTCGGCCCGCCCGGCGTCGGCAAGACCAGTCTGGGCAAATCGATCGCTCGCGCGACGGGCCGTGAGTTCGTGCGCCAGTCGCTGGGCGGCGTGCGCGACGAAGCCGAGATCCGCGGTCATCGCCGCACCTACATCGGCTCGCTGCCGGGCAAGATCGTCACCAACTTGCGCAAGGCCGGGGCCATCAACCCGCTGTTCCTGCTCGACGAGATCGACAAGCTCGGCCAGGACTTCCGCGGCGATC
>CBHCZH010000146.1:0-9024 GCA_965977975.1 uncultured bacterium | reverse complement strand
GCGTTGGCGAGCGTGTCGACGCCCTTGAGGATGCGTTCGCGCGCGTCGCGCGAGAATTTCACGTCCTTGGCAGCCATGTTCGTTACTCCTGGAATTCGGGTTTAGTTGATGAAGTGCATCCGGGTCGCGGCTTCAGCCGACGATGCCCATGATGTCGCTTTCCTTCATGATCAGCAGGTCCTCGCCATCGAGCTTGACCTCGGTGCCGGACCACTTGCCGAACAGCACGCGGTCGCCGGCCTTGACGTCGAGCGGAGTGACCTTGCCGTCTTCGGCCTTGGAGCCTGAGCCGACGGCGACGATCTCGCCCTCGCTCGGCTTTTCCTTGGCGCTGTCGGGGATGATGATGCCGCCGGCCGTCTTTTCCTCGGCCTCGATGCGGCGGACCAGAACGCGGTCGTGCAGCGGACGGAATGCCATGTTGATGACCTCTTCCAATAGGTTGATGATACGAATTGGCACTCTCATGCTCAGAGTGCCAGCGGCGCGCATATGGTTCGGCTGGCCGAGGCCGTCAACCGCCGTTAATCAAGAAAATTGCGTCAGGCCGGGAGCAATCCGAGACGGTCGCGCCTGCTCCAGCGCTGCAGCATCAGCAGCGCAACCACGATCAGCCCTACCGCGAGGCCGACCCACACGCCGAGGCCCTCGAGCGGAGTGAAGAAGCCGAGCACGATCGCCGTGCCGAATCCGGGCAGCCAATAGCCGAACAGCGCGAACAGCATCGGCACGCGGGTGTCCTGCAGGCCGCGCAGCGCGCCGGCGGCAACTGCCTGCAGGCCGTCGAACAGCTGGAACGCCGCGGCGACGACCATGAACCGAACGGCGAATCCCATCAGCGCGGCGTTCGCGGCGGCATCGGTGTCGACGTAGATGCCGAGCACCAGCCTCGGCGCGAACAACATGATAGACGCGGTCAGCGCCATGAACCCGGTGCCGGTCATGATCGCGACCCAGCCCGCGCGGCCGATCGCGGCCAAGTCGCGCGCGCCGTAGTGATAGCCGACGCGGATCGTCGCCGCCTGGCCGATCCCGAACGGGATCTGGAACGCCAGCGCCGCCACCTGCAGCGCGATCGTATGTCCGGCGAGCTGCGTGGCGCTGATCAGTCCCATCAGGAACGCCGCGCCGCTGAACAGCCCGGCTTCGGCCAGGATCGTCGCCGCCACCGGCAAGCCGGTGCGCAGCAGCTCGCCGAAGCGCCGCCATTCCGCGCGCCACCAGTTGCCGAACAGGCGGTAGCGCCGCAGCCGCCGGTTGGTCTGGATCGCCGCGACATAGGAGGCGACCATGAACAGCGCAGTGAGGACGCTGGCCAGAGCCGAGCCTTCGAGCCCCAGCGCGGGCGCGCCGAGACGGCCGAACACGAACATGTAGTTGCCGAGCGCGCCGACGCCGATCGCCAGCGCGGTGATCGCCGTCGCATAGAGCGGCCGGCCGAGCGCCGAGACCACGCTGCGCAGCACGTTGGCGCAGATCATCGGGATCATCGCCCACATGATCACCCGCAGGAACCTGCCGGCCAGCTCGGCGATCGCCGGATCCTGCCCGGACAGCAGCATGATCTCGCGGCCGAAGAAGCACACGGTCATCCCGCCGAGCCCGCAGAGGAAGGCCAGCCACAGCGCCATCCGCGCGCTGCGGCGAACTTCGCGCACCGCGTGGCGGCGGCGGCCGAGTTCGGCGGCGATTAGCGCGGCGACCATTCCGGTCAGGCCCGAGAAGCACCACATCAGAAGGCCGAACAGCGCGATCGACAGGCTCGAGGCGGCAAGCGACTGCTCGCCGAGCCGGGCGACGAAGATCACGTCGATCGCGTAGACCAACATCTGCAGCAGGTTGGCGAGCGCCAGCGGCCCTGCGAGGCGCAAGGTTGCGGCCAGTTCGCCGCGCCAGGTCGAGGGCGAATGTTCGAACATGCAGCGGGGCCGGATAGGCGCGCCTGGTTGCATGTGAAAGCAGGCCGGCGGGAAGCGCGACAAATAGGCGCCCGGTGAGGCGCGACGGTCACATGTGAGGCTCTGGGGCCTTTTCGCGCGCTCATTCCGGCGATAGGAGGCCGCCAAATCCGATCGTATTGCCCGAAGGGATGCCTCGATGAAGTTCCCCCCGATGTCCGCCGCAGCGCTCGCCCCCGTCCTGCTTGCGCTTGCCGCCTGCGGCGGCGGGGCGGACGAAACCGGCGAGCCGGCTACGGATGCCACTCCCGAAGCGGCCGATGCGGCGGCGCCCGCCGAAACTGCGACGCCGGCTCCCGACGCGACGCCCGCTCCCGACGCAACACCCACCGAGTCGCCAAGTCCCACTCCGGCACCGACGGCCACCGCGACACAGGCCGCCGCAACCCCGCCAACGGTGTTCAACCAGTGCACGGCCTGCCACAGCACTGCGCGTGGCGAGAACAAGATCGGTCCATCGCTCGCCGGCGTGTTCGGGCGCCGCGCCGGAACGGCCGCGGGCTTCGAGTACAGCCAGGCGATGAAGGATTCGGGGCTGAGCTGGAACCAGGCCAATCTCGACCGCTATCTCGAGAACCCGCGCGGTGTCGTGCCGGGAACGACGATGGCCTACAACGGTGTCAAGGACGCCGCGCAGCGCCAGGCCGTGATCAACTATCTGAAGACGCTTTAGCGGCGGAAGATCGGTTCCCAGCCGCCGGAACCGAGCACTGTAACCTCGGTTTAGACGGCATGCCCAAACCCTCGTTCTTCCGTGCCGTCGTTCGTTCCCTGGCCACGGCCGGCCTGATGCTGGCCGCCCCCCTCTCGGTGGCGGGAGCGGCAGAGCCTGCTGGAAGCGCACTCCAGGCAGCACTGGTCGAGCAGGCGAGCGGCGACATGCGGGCGTTCTACGCCCATAGCGACGGTCCGCTGTGGATCACGCGGTCGGGGTCGCTGCGGCCCGCGGCGCGCGAACTGCTGAAGCTGATCCAGACGGCGGAGTACGATGGTCTCGATCCCGTGCAGCTGCGCGCGGACGAGCTCGCCGCGGCCGTTCGTGACGCGCAACGGGACCGTTCGCCCGCATCGCTCGCTCAAGCCGAGCTGGCGCTGTCGGGCGCCCTTGCCCGCTACGCCGAGGCGATGCTGCGCCGGCCGGCAGGCGCCGAGATGATCTACGAGCACGAGGTCATGCGGCCGATCGTGCCGACCGGCACCACCGTGCTGCAAGCGGCTGCGCAAGCGAGTTCGATCGAGGATTACGTCACGGGCATGCGCTGGATGCATCCGCTCTACGCACAGATCCGGAAGAATCTGTCGACGCACCCGCCGGCTGGCACGCTGCGGCAGGCAGCCCAAGCCAGCCTGGAGCGGCTTCGTGCCATTCCGGCCGCGCCCTGGTCGCGGCATGTGCTGATCGACATCGCGAGCGCGCGGCTATGGATGTACGAAGGCGATCGGGTGGTGGATTCGATGCGGATCGTGGTCGGCAAGCCCGACACGCCGACGCCGATGATGGCGGGCTATCTCCGCCAGGCCGTGCTCAATCCGTACTGGAACGTGCCCGAGCACCTGGTGCGCAAGACGATCGCCGCCGGCGTGCTCGGCCAGGGCGTGCGCTATCTGCGCGAGCGCGGCTACGAAGTGCTGTCCGACTGGAGCGACTCGCCCGTGCGGCTCGACCCGGCCAAGATCGACTGGCGCGCCGTAGCGCGCGGCGAAGCGGAAGTGCGCGTCCGCCAGAATCCGGGCGCGACGAACGCCATGGGCACGGTCAAGTTCGAGTTCCCGAACCCGCAAGGAATCTACCTCCACGATACGCCCGACAAGGACCTGTTGCTCGCCGACGCCCGGCAGTTCAGCAATGGCTGCGTGCGGCTCGAGGATGCCGAGCGGCTCGGCCGCTGGCTGCTCGGCGGCGCGATGCCGAGGGCGGGCAACCCGGAAACGCGCGTCGACTTGCGCCAGCCGGTGCCGATCTACATTACTTACCTGACGGTGCAGACGGACGGAGACCGGCTCGCACTCGGTTCCGATCCTTACGGCCGCGACGGATCGGCTCGCGCCTCTATGGCGCGCGCGCACTAGCGACCGCTGCGGCCGAATGTCGACGCGGCCGGGGATCCCGGTGCGTTGCTGCAATGCAACTGCCGACCGGAAAGTGCCGCTGCGTTCGGAACGCAGGCGGGCGATGTGAGTAATCCCACCAGCCGCTAGGACAATCCGGAGGGTGCAGGACCCGTCGGGGCGGCATGAAAGGGGACCCGACATGCGAAAGTTAGCGATTGCGCTTGCGACCACCGCAGCGGTTGCAGCGTCGCCAGCCGTGGCTCGCAACGGCGCCTGGTACGTCGGCGGCGATTTCGGCGCCATGATCGTCGAAGACACCGATTTCGACGTGAACGGCGGCGATAATCAGGTCGCGCTCGACCACGAGTACGGTTTCGACGGCGCCCTGTTCGTCGGTTACGACCTGGGGTCGTTCCGTATCGAGGCCGAGGCTGCCTACAAGAAAGCGGACCTCGAGGAGATCGATTCGGTCATTGCCCTTCCCGGCGGCGCGCCGATCGGACTGCGTGACGCGGGCGGCGGCAGCACCAGCGTACTTAGCGGCATGGTCAACGGCCTGTTCGACTTCGGCGACGACGACGGCATCTCCGGCTTCGTGGGCGCCGGCGCCGGTTGGGCGCGCGTTAAGCACAACAACCTGCGGACATTCGCCAACGGCCCCGCTTTCCTCGATGACAGCGACGGGGCTTTTGCCTGGCAGGTCGTGGCCGGTGTGCGCCAGGCGATCAGCGACAACATCGACGTGACCGTCCGCTATCGCTTCTTCAATACGACCGGCCTCGATTTCGCCACTGCAGGGGACGATTACGAAGGAAAGTTCCGCTCGCACAGCCTGCTCGGCGGCATCACCTTCAACTTCGGGGCGCCCGAGCCGCCGCCTCCGCCTCCACCGCCGCCGCGGGCCGAACCGCCGCCGCCGCCGCCGCCTCCGGCTCCGCAGATGCAGACTTGCCCGAACGGACAGCGGATTCCGGTAACGCAGCCGTGTCCGGCACCGCCGCCGCCCCCGCCCCCGCGCGCCGGCGAGCGCGGCTAGCCTGAAGGGAGTGGCGCGCGATTAGCGCGCCACCCCTTCGAGCCCGCCGATCAGGCAAAAAGAAAGGGCGGCACCCCGCGGGGCCGCCCGTCTGCGTTTTTCCGGCAGGAGATACCGCCCGTCGACAAAGCTCAGGACGGGATGACCCGGGGGGAGGATTGCGCCTCCCGTCCGTTACTTCACCTCTACGGTGCCGCCGGCTTCCTCGATCTTCTTCTTGATCTCTTCGGCCTCAGCCTTGTTCACGCCTTCCTTGATCGCCTTCGGGGCGCTCTCGACGAGGGTCTTGGCTTCGGTCAGGCCCAGGCCGGTGATGGCGCGGACTTCCTTGATCACCTGGATCTTCTTGCCGCCGTCACCGGTCAGGATGACGTCGAACTCGGTCTTCTCCTCGACCGGCTCGGCAGCGGCGCCGCCGCCGGCAGGAGCAGCCACGGCGACGGCAGCGGCGGCGGAAACGCCCCACGCCTCTTCGAGCGCCTTGGCGAGTTCGGCAGCTTCCATGACGGTGAGCTGCGACAGGTCTTCAACGAGCTTGGCGATATCGGCCATTGTATTCACTCCGTTCAAATGATGGACCGGGGTTCAGCCCCGGGAATTCGAGAATGGAAAAAACCGCTTACGCCGCTTCCTTGGCACCATAGGCGCCGAAGACGCGGGCGAGCTTGGCCGCGGGTGCGTTGACCAGCTGCGCCACCTTGGTGGCAGGCGCATTGACCAGGCCCACGATCGTCGCCCGGAGCTCGTCGAGGCTGGGCATCGCGGCAAGCGCCTTGACCCCGGCTGCATCGAGCTGCGTGCTGCCCATCGCGCCGCCGACGATTTCGAGCTTGTCGTTCGTCTTGGCGAATTCCACCGCAGCCTTGGCGGCGGCGACCGGATCGGTCGACCACGCCAGGGCAGTCGGGCCTGTGAGGTAGTCCTCGAGGCCTTCGTACTGGGTGTCCTTCAGGGCGAGCTTGGCGAGGCGGTTCTTCGCGACCTTGTAGGACGCGCCGGCTTCCCGCATCTTCGTGCGCAGGGCGGTGGACTGGGCCACCGACAGGCCGAGGTTGCGGGTGACGACCACCACGCCGACCTCGTTGAAGACCGCGTTGAGCTGGGCGACCGATTCGGCTTTCTGCGAACGATCCATGCCTTACTCCTTCACATATGATCGCGCGCGTACTGCTGCGCGCGACCGGCTACGTTGTCCGCTCTGCCGGAGCAGAACGGGCGAGTCCGCGATGGGGAAGGAGGGCGCCGAAACGCCAAGGGGCAAGACGCCTGCGCGCTGCCCGAAAATCTCTTTTCCCCGTCTAGGCTGGAAATTAAGCCCCGGCAGACCCGGAGCACCAACTGTCTCGGACGGATGACCCCCGAACCCTTGGGCTCAGCGGTCGGGCGCGGCCACTAGCCGTTTGGCGTCGAAAGTCAAGAAATGCCTTCGACTGGTGTTTGCTTAGCTTGGTTTTCGGTTCCCCCGTGAGGCGTCAGGGCGGGATTGTGGCACTGTCGTCGCTGGGCAGGACAACCAGAAACGCTGCCGCCGACGAAGGGTCGATCACCTGCTCGTCGTCACCGTTGATGCCTACCCGAAACAGCCCCGACTTCGCCTCGCGGCCGCGGTGGGTAGACACCATGCAAGCTTCCTCGCAGGTGATGCTCCAGGCATTGAGGAGATCGGGTTCGCTTCCGCCCTCGTGCTTCGTCCGCTCAACTTGGGCAAGGACGACATACCGATCGCCGAAGCGCTGGCGCAGCAATTGGCCCAAGCTCGTCGGCGGCTCGGCTTGGCTGCTCCATCGGCCCCCTCGCATGGACGCGGCCCTAACGTGGCTGCTGTGGGCAAAGATCACGATGCTCTTACCCCGCGATCCGGCGAACACTTCGGCCGCGTTCGCCGCCATGGCCGCGTCGCGCCGTGAAACCGAAACCCACGCGTCTGGTGGGATTCTCCCGGGCGTAACTTGCTCGGGCATCGCATCGAATACGAAGGCACTTTGTCGAACAATGCTCGTACATTGCCGCGTTTCCGGCGAAGCGGCGCTGGCGGTCAAGGCTGCCAATTCGTCGCCGAGCTCACGAAAGGTGGCCTTCTGTTCGTCCGACACGGGAGCGATCCCGAGACCCGATTGCACGGCCGCCGCAAACGCCGCGCGCAGCCGTTCACGCTCCGAAGCGGCGGCGACGCCCTCCAATGCGCAGTTCACCGGTTCCATGGTCGGTGCGCTGCCGAGCGGACCTCCGAGGCTGAGGTCGACACCGGCGATCCCGATCCGTTCGGCGACCGGCAGCGCAAGATTGTGCGCTCGAAGCTCTTTCAGCAACGCGACATTGGCAGAAAATTGGCCGAAACCGGACGTGAATCCGTGTTTGGCGACCTCTTCTGGCTCGCCGAGCCCTCCCCTGACGAACCGGTCAAGCAACCGCGCTTCCGCGAAACCCGTTTCGAGCGCCACCCACGAAATGCGATGCGCAGCCGCCAGCTCCATTATGACGCGATTGCGTTCCTGGAGCATGCGCTCGTTGCCGTGCGACGCTTCGCCAATGGCGATGATGCCGGGTGTCGTGGCCGACGGAATTGAGCGAGCGGCGAAAGGGATCACAATCGAAGGGGGAACGGCGCCTTCGACCTGCGGAGCTGCGACAAGGAACAGAACGATCGCCGAGGAAACGGTTCTGAAGATCGCGCTCGTCATCACCAATCCTCCCCGCTTTCGATCGGTAAGGCGCCTCTCTGTATCGGGGTTTGTCGTGGATTCAGACGATCGAGGCAACACTCACCTTGGCGGAGAGGTGGCGTCCTCTCCCCCGCTCGGTGTATCCGGCGCGTGTTTACCCTGGCAATTCGGCCAGGGGACGGCATTTCCTGCAGGAACTTGGCCGGGAACTCTTCCGCCTCACGACCGCTGAACCCTCCGTCGAGCTTCGCCAGCAAGGAGAGAACCGTCATGGGTCGGCCAGTCGTCATCGGGTTGGGCACGCTGATCATCATCATCCTGCTGGTCGCGTACTTCTTCTAGCTGGAGCGTTTGACAGGGCCGGCGCGCGCTCCTATATGCGCGCCCTGCCGTGGAGCTTCGAGCAAGGCGGGCCTGACGCGGGGGCCGGTCTAGGAAGGAAGCCCAAGGCGATCCGTGAGACATGCGAAGCTGCAGCCGGGCGGGCCAAAGGCGCGCCCAACTGCAGCGCTTTTCGCGTCTCACGCTCCTCCCGCCAGCGACATTTTCCGCCGGCTCATTGAGGGCCGGCCCTGAGACAAGAGGCGAAGCTCTCCCATGGCGAAGAAGTCCGAGGCCACCGGCACATCCGCTGGCGCGACCATCTCGAGCAAGAAAAAGCGCATCCGCAAGATCTTCGGCGACATCCACGAAGTCGTGCAGATGCCGAACCTGATCGAGGTTCAGCGCGAGAGCTACGAGCAGTTCCTGCGCTCGGACAAGAGCACCGGCTACGTCTCGGGCCTCGAGAAGACGCTGCGCTCGGTGTTCCCGATCCGCGATTTCGCCGGGACGGCCGAGCTCGACTTCGTGCATTACGAGCTCGAGGATCCGAAGTACGACACCACCGAGTGCCGCCAGCGCGGCATCACTTACGCGGCGCCGATGAAGGTCACGCTGCGCCTCATCGTGTTCGAGGTCGATACCGAGACCGAGACCCGCTCCGTGCTCGATATCAAGGAGCAGGACGTCTACATGGGCGACATGCCGCTCATGACCGAGAACGGCACCTTCATCATCAACGGCACCGAGCGCGTCATCGTCAGCCAGATGCACCGTTCGCCGGGCGTGCTGTTCGATCATGACCGCGGCAAGACCCATGCCTCGGGCAAATATCTCTTCGCTGCGCGCGTGATCCCCTATCGCGGCTCGTGGCTCGATTTCGAGTTCGACGCGAAGGACATCGTCAACGTCCGTATCGACCGCAAGCGCAAGCTGCCCGTGACGACGCTGCTCTATGCGCTGGGCATGAACGGCGAGGATATCCTCAACTATT
>CBHCZH010000145.1:0-9147 GCA_965977975.1 uncultured bacterium | reverse complement strand
TAACGCCAGGCACGCCTCGGTCGAGCGGGTGATCGCTTCTGCCTGCCCGCGTTCTTCGGCCTCGACTCCCGGGAACGCGCCCGAGGTATCGACCAGCGTGACCACAGGCAGCCCAAAGCGCCCGGCGATGTCCATCAGCCGCACCGCCTTGCGGTAACCTTCGGGCTTGCCCATGCCGAAATTGTGCTTGAGCCGGCTTTCGGTGTCGTTGCCCTTCTCGTGCCCGATCAGCATGACTTTGCGTCCGCCCAGGCTGGCGAAGCCACCCATGATCGCGAGATCGTCGCCGTAGTGCCGGTCGCCGCCGAGTGGCACGAACTCATCGAACGCCATCGCCACGTAGTCGCGGAAATGCGGCCGCGCAGGGTGACGGGCGACCTGGGTCTTCTGCCACGGCGTCAGGCCCGCATAAGTGCTGGCGAGCAAATCGGCGCTCTTCGTTTCGAGACGCTCGAGTTCGCCCGAGATGTCGACGTCGTCGCCCTCGGCGGCCGAGCGCAGCTCGGCAATTCGGTTTTCGAGCTCTGCGACCGGCTTCTCGAATTCGAGATAGGATATCATCGGGACGCGATTAGGGCCCGCGTCGTCCGGCCGCAAGGGGATGCCGCTCGTTGACCAGCGCGACCAGGCGCGCGGCGTCGACGTGAGTGTAGATCTGGGTAGTAGCGATATCGGCATGACCGAGCAGCGTCTGAAGCACGCGCAAGTCGGCTCCGCCTTCCAGCAAATGGGTCGCGAAGGCATGGCGCAGGACGTGTGGGCTGACCTTTGCCGGATCGATCCCGGTGCGCGCGGCGAGGTCCTTGACCAGCTGGAACAAGCGCACCCGCGTCAGATGCTTGGCGCGCGAAGGAAACAGGTACCGCCCATTTACGGGGCGCACTTCGAGCCACCGCGACAGCGCCTGCCGGGAGCGCGTCGAGACGGGCACCATTCGCTGCTGCGAACCCTTGCCGGTCACGGTCAGGAACGGCGCGTCGCGCGGCACCGCCGCCAACGGCAGCGCCACGAGCTCGGTCGCGCGCAGGCCCGAGCCGTAGAGCAGCTCGATCAGCGTCAGCAGTCTCACCGCCGCGGGATCGCCGCTCTCCGCTTCGAGTTCGGCGCGTGCGAACAGCGCCTCGACTTCGCCGTGCGAGAGGATCTTCGGCAGCGGCCGGCGCGGCGCCGGACGCGGCAAGGCCGACGAGGGATCGTCCGCGCGCAATCCCTCGTCGATCAGGAAGCCGTAGAATTGCCGCAGCGCGGAGGCCTTTCGAGCCACCGTCGAAGGCGCCAGCGTCCTCCAGCCTTGCGCCAGCCTGCCAAGAGCCTTCCGGTCGGCAAGCACGAGGTCGCCAATCAGGTCCCCGGCACCGTCGAGATCGCGGCGATACGCGGCGAGTGTGTTCGCCGCGGCGCCGCGCTCAGCGGCGAGCATGGCCAGGAAGGCGTCGATGACCGGTGGGTGGGCTAGTGCCATCGCGCTATCTGGCCCACCCCCGACCCCTCCCGCAAGCGGGAGGGGAGGAATCATGCCCGCGCCACTGCCTCCGCGGCGATCATCCTCGCCTCGCCCTCGAGTCCGGCCTGGCGCAGCGCGCGCACGATGTGGAACAAGTGCCGCGCGGTCATCTTGTCCCACCCGTCGCCCTGCATGCCAAGGCCGGCGAGCAGCGCCACCAAGGTAGGGTTGCCCAGCTCGGCCGCGCGGTCGATCCGCTGGCTCCACGCGCTCTGGCGCGTCAGATTGACGTTGAGTCGGCTAGCGAGATTGGTCGCCGAATCCATGTCGAGGCGGCCGAGGCCCGCGAGCCCCGCGACAAGGAAGCGCGACTTGCGCTGACCGTCGCTGCCGTCCTCGTCCATGAAGTCCTGCACGGCCCCGCTGCTGACTTGCGTGCGGCGATCCGGTTGCGCGAGCGCGAGCAGGGCCCAGGCCTCGCTGCCTTCGGGAACGGCCCTGCCCCAGCGCATCGCGTTGCGATCGAGCCCTGCGGCAAGCATCGAGGCGACGATGCGCGGGGCGTCGCCGATCAGCGCCTCATCGACGGGCAGACGCGCCGCCGCGTAGGCAGTGAGCACCTGACGTCCGTAATTGCCGCCGTCACCCCAAAGCTCGCGCATCGCAGCGAGCCGCGCCGCTGGATCCTGTGCGACATACGCCTCGCGCAGGGTCACCGCGCGCGAGCGCTCGTCACCGGCGATCTCTTCGGACCAGAGCTGCGAATAGAGGTCGACCATCGCCGCTGAGGAAATCACGCCCCGAGCGGCGGCCCGGTCCGCCGCGGCGGCGCGTTCTTGCAGCGGCACGGCGGGCATGAGGACGTCACCGATGTCGTAACGTATGCCGGCATCGTCGCGCAGGCCCTCGGGCAGCTCGACACCGAGCGCGCGAGACAGCGCGAAGCGCCACGGGGTCAGCTCCTCGACATCGTTCCACTCGACATTGACCGCGCGCCGCCCCTCTCCGGCCGCACCGGCAAAGCGCTGCGCCAGCAGGGCGTCGATGCGCGGCGCCTCGCCGTAGTAGAGGATGCGCTGCAAATCGCGTTCGGCCTGGCGCGCCTCGCCGGCATAGGCGGCGCAGATCGCGCGGACCATGTTCCACTCGCCGTCCTCGCGCAGCGTACTCTTGAGCCGCGCCACCGGGCACATGCCGAGGATATCGCCCGTTGCGAGGTAGGCGTCGAACGCCGCGGTCGCGAGCGCGGTGCTGTAGTTCGCCGAATCGACGTCCTGCACCAGCGCGCGTGCCGCGCTGCCCTCGCCGATCCGGTTGAGCAGCGACGCCCGCAGCGCGGCGAAGGCGACCGGGTCCATTCCGCGCGGCGCGTCGAGACGGCTCGCCAGCGCGCGGCGCAGCAGGATATGGCCCCAGCGCGAGACCAGCGGTCCGCGGTTGGCGGCGAGTGCGGCGCGGATCAGCTGCGGGGGCTGATCGTCGAGCGAGCCGGCTGGAAAGCCCCCCTCGCTTTCGCCGATAACACCGATTTCACGCACCGCGCGGCGGGCGGCAGGCGGAATATCGAACTTCGGCTTGATCCCGAGCAGCTCATCGATCTCGTCGGGTTCCATCGCCTCGAGTTCGGCAAGGCTCGGGAAATTCTCCGGCAGCGTGATCTCGACATCGAGACCGCTCTCGGAGCGCGCCGCACCGGGCAGCGGCTGGATGACCGGCGCCGAGGGGCCCGCGGGCGCAGGCGCCACACCGGGGGCCGGCGCCGGCCGCGGCGCGGGGGCGGGTGCCGGTGCGGGATTGTCGAAACTATCGGGCAGCAGCGATTCAGGCGCAGCGAGAGCAAGCGTCGATGTCAGAGCGAGCGCCGCCCCGGCGAGCCAGACACCGCGTCTCATGGCTGGCTCCCCGGACGTTCGGTCGACAGCTCGACCGGCTGCTCGATCAGGCGCTGCTGCTCGCGCCCGCCGTCATACCAGACCAAGGCCAGGAACAGGACCAGCAGTGCCAGCAGGACCAGCCGTACTCTATCGAGGCGCATCGCCACCAGACCGCAACCCTTCGCGTGAACTTGCACGGGCGGTTAGCGCATCTATAGCGGCTGCGGCAATGACCATCGACGCCTCCACCCTCAGCGACAGCGCGATCCGCGAGCTGGCCGCGCGCATCGACCGGCCGATCGTGCTCGTCGGGATGATGGGCGTCGGCAAGTCGACGATCGGCCGCAAGCTCGCACAACTGCTCGGACTTTCGTTCGCCGACGCCGACGAGGAGATCGAGCAGGCCGCGCAGATGAGCGTCGCCGAGATCTTCGAGCGCTTCGGAGAAGCCTATTTCCGCGACGGGGAGCGCCGGGTCATCGTCCGCCTGCTCGACGGCGGTCCTTCGGTGCTGGCGACCGGTGGAGGTGCTTTCGTGCAGCCCGACACGCGGGCGCTGATCCTCGATCGCGGGATCGCGGTATGGCTCGACTGCGACGTCGCGACCTTGGTGGATCGCGTTTCCCGACGCGACACGCGGCCGTTGCTGCGCGACGGCGATCCGCGCGAAATCGTCACCCGTCTCAAGGCGGAGCGCGAAAGCGCTTATGCCGAGGCGCCGATCAAGGTCATGAGCCAGCCCGGCCCCCACGGCGACACCGTCAACCGCATCCTGCAGGAGCTCGCCGCATGGCTGTAATTCCGGTCGAGCTCGCCGGCCGTTCGTACGAGGTGCGCGTCGGCAGCGGACTGCTGGCCGACGTAGCGAGCCAGTGCGGACCGCTGCTGCGCAAGGGCCGGGTGCCTATAGTGACCGATGCCAACGTCGCGCGACACTGGAGGGAACCCGTCAATGCTTCGCTCAGCGCCGCCGGGTTCGAGCCGCGCTGGCTGGTGCTCGATCCGGGTGAGGCGACGAAATCGTGGGCGGTGCTCGAACGGCTTGTCGATTGGCTGCTCGCCGAAGAAGTCGAGCGCGGCGATCACGTCCTTGCACTTGGTGGCGGTGTAATCGGCGACCTCGTCGGATTTGCTGCAGCGATCCTCAAGCGCGGCTGCGGCTTCGTGCAGCTGCCGACCACCTTGCTCGCCCAGGTCGACAGCAGCGTCGGCGGCAAGACCGCAATCAACGCGACGGCGGGCAAGAATCTCGTCGGTGCCTTCCATCAGCCGAGCCTGGTGCTGGCCGACCTCGATGCGCTGACCACGTTGCCGCCCCGCGAGATGGGCGCAGGCTACGCCGAAATCATCAAGTACGGCATTCTCGGCGATGCCGATTTCTTCGCCTGGTGCGAAGCCAACGGTCCCACAGTTCTGGCCGGCGATGCCCAGGCGCAGGAGTACGCGGTGACGCAAAGCGTCGCTGCAAAGGCCCGCATCGTCGCCGAGGACGAGCGCGAGACAACTGGGGCCCGCGCACTGCTCAACCTTGGCCACACTTTCGGCCACGCGCTCGAGGCGCAGACCGGCTTTTCCGAGCGCCTGCTGCACGGCGAGGGCGTCGCGCTCGGGATGGTCCTGGCGGCTCGATACTCAGCGCGGCGCGGCTACATCTCGGACGACGACGCGGCCCGCGTCACCGCCGCGATCGACGTCACCGGCCTGCCGAGCGAGATCGCGGCGCTGGGCCTCAACGCAGACGGCCGCGCGCTAGCCGCCCACATGCTGCACGACAAGAAGATGGACGCGGGCACCCTCCCCTTCGTGCTGCTGCGCGGAATCGGCGAGGCCTTCCTCGACAAGCAGGTATCTCTGGAAGACGTCGCCGAATTCCTCGACGAGGAGCTGCAAGCGCATTAACCCGTTGCATCCGCAACCGGTCGGGGAGAGCCGATGACCGTAGCCGAAGCAGCGCCCGAACTCGACGAGATCGCAGCCCGCAACGACCGCGCCTTCCTCGGACACCCCAAGGGCCTTGGTTATCTCGCCGCGGTCGAATGGTGCGAACGGTTCTCGTACTACTCGATGCAAAACCTGCTCGGCCTCTACATGGTCAGCTACCTGCTGTTGCCCGAGCAGTTCGGTCAGGTTGTCGGCCTCGGCTGGCTGCAACAGTGGCGCTACGGCGGGCTGGAAGGCCAGCAGCTGCAGTCGGGAATCTTCGGCGACTATTCCTCGCTGGTCTACCTGACACCGATCCTCGGCGGCTTCATCGCCGACCGCTGGCTCGGCCGCCGCGCCGCGCTTGTCGCCGGCGCCGTAGTCATGTCGCTCGGCCACATCATGATGGCGTTCGAGGGCGCTTTCGTGTTCGCGCTGCTGACGCTGATCGTCGGCGTGGGCCTGTTCAAGGGCAACATCGCCGGCCAGGTGGGCGAGCTGTACAAGCCGGGCGACCTGCGCCGGGCGATGGCGTTCCAGATCTTCTACCTGATGATCCAGCTTAGCGTGATCGTGGCGCCCTTCGTTTCGGGCACGCTCGGCGAGAAGGTCGCTTGGCATTATGGGTTCGGCTCCGCCGGCGTCGTGATGGTCGCCGGGCTGCTGCTCTACCTCAAGGCCGGGCCGTGGTTGCCGCCGGACAACCGGCCGCAATCCGGCTCCGGATCGCCGGCTCTCAAAATGCTGGCATCGGTAACCGGAATGGTTCTGTTCACCATCGCCGTGCTGGCTGCGTTGTCGCTGCCCGGCTCGCTTTCGCTCGCCCTGGCGGTGGCCGTGGTCCTCGCCGGGATGTTCGCGCTGCTTCGAGGGCTCGATCAAACCGATCGGCTGCGAGTGGTGGCCGTCATCGCCCTCGTGCCGATCCTGGCCCTCGCACTGCTGACCAACAACCAGATCTTCAACGTCTACCTGATCTGGGCCGACCAGCAGTTCCAACTGACCTTCTTCGGCTTCACCGTTCCCACTACGTGGCTCACCGCGGTCGATGCCGGCTTCAGCCTAACGATGATGGCGGCGGTCATCGCGTTCTGGAAGTGGCGGTCCGACCGGACCGGGCGCGAGCCCGACGAGCTCGGCAAGATGATCATCGGCAGCGTGTTCAGCATCGCCGGCGGGCTGTGCCTGGCGATGGCCGCGGCGACGCAGGGCGACGGCAAGATCGGGCTGTTCTGGCCAGTGATGTTCCATCTTCTCAATTCGATCGGCTTCGCGCACATCCTGCCGGTCGCGCTGGCGCTGTTCACGCGGCTGGCGCCCAAGCAGATCGTGGCGACGATCGTGGGCATCCACTACATCGCCTTCTTCCTCGCCAACCAGATCGTCGGCCGCGTTGGCGCCTTGTATTCGACCTGGGATACGGCACAGTTCTGGCTGCTCCATGCCGCCACCGCCGCCGTGGGCCTGGTGGCGTTCTGGATGTTCAAGGTGTTCCTGGCGAAGCGGCTGATGGGCGACGCGCGGGCGGAGGAAGCTGCGTTGGCCTAGGCGACCAGTACCGGCTCCAGGTCGACCCGCGCGAAATCGGCCAACAGCGCGTCGAACAGCAGCGAGCGGTGGCATTCGGCGGCGTTGCGCTCGTAGCACAGCAGCGCGACGCGCCTGGCCTCGGCGAGGTCGCGCAGCTCGGCCATCTGCGCCATGGCCTCGGGCAATTCGAGCTGGCCGGCATAGACCCGCGCCAACGTCGCATGATCCCCGCGCCGTGCCGCCGCGCGCCCTTCCTCGGGAGTGCCGAGCTGCTTGAAATGCCGATACCCGATCCCCGCCTCCTCGACCGCCGCCTTGAGCGAGCTTTTCGAGAACCCCGGCCGGCGCGACAGCGGCAGGTAGCGGATGTCCGCGAGCACCTCGACGCCCGCGTCGCGGAGTGCCGAGACGACTGCGGCCTGCGTCGCCTGCTCATAGCCGATGGTGAAGATGGTGGGCATTAGGACTTCGATTTCAGACCGAAGCGGTCCTCTATGATCGTCACCTTCGTCTCGTACGGGCAATAGATACCGAGATAATTGTCGGGATCGTATTGAACGACAAACTCGTCGAGCTCGTCCTCGAACTGGCCGACCAGTTTCGCATGGTGTCCAACCGGTATGTCGTAGATGTCGCACCACGGCTCTAGCATGATTCTCAGTTCGGACTGGCCGGTATTCTCAACCCAAATCTCTCGCTCACCTGGCACCGCAGGCGTCGCAAAATGCCGGGTCAGCCAGCGCCTAAAGCGGGAGGTTGTCATGCTTCTTCCAAGGATTCTCCAGTCGCTTGTTCCTTAGCTTCCTGAGCCCCAGCGCGATCCGCCGCCGCGTCGAATGCGGGTAGATCACCTCGTCGATATACCCGCGTGAGGCCGCGACGAAGGGGTTGGCGAAGCGCTCCTCGTACTCGCGTGTTTTCTCCGCGATCTCCTCCGGCGACAGCCCGCGGAAGATGATCTCGACCGCGCCCTTTGCTCCCATCACCGCGATCTCGGCGGTCGGCCAGGCGTAGTTCAAGTCGCCGCGCAAGTGCTTGCTGGCCATGACGTCGTAGGCGCCGCCGTAGGCCTTGCGGGTGATCACGGTGATCTTGGGCACGGTCGCCTCGGCATAGGCGAACAGCAGCTTGGCGCCGTGTTTGATGATGCCGCCGTGCTCCTGCGCGGTGCCGGGAAGAAAGCCCGGGACGTCGACGAACGTCAGGATCGGGATCGAGAAGGCGTCGCAGAACCGCACGAACCGCGCGGCTTTCTTGCTGGCGTTGATGTCGAGCACGCCGGCGAGCACCATCGGCTGGTTGGCGACCACGCCGACCGTCCGGCCCTCGACGCGGCCGAAGCCGCAGATCACGTTGGCGGCGTGCTGCGGAGCGATCTCGAAGAACTCGCCCTCGTCGAGCACTTTGCGGACCAGCTCGTGCATGTCGTAGGGCTGGTTGGCGTTGGCCGGGATCAGCGTGTCGAGGCTGTCCTCGATCCGGTCCCACGGGTCGTGTGAATGCACCTCGGGCACGCCGTCGCGGTTGTTGGCCGGCAGCAGCGAGACGAACTCGCGCGCCGCCATCAGGGCCTCGACGTCGTTCTCGAATGCGACATCGGCGACGCCGGTGCGGGTGGTATGCGTGACCGCCCCGCCGAGCTCTTCCTGCGTCACCACTTCGTTGGTGACGGTCTTCACCACCTCGGGACCGGTGACGAACATGTACGAGCTGTCCTTCACCATGAAGATGAAGTCCGTCATCGCCGGCGAATAGACCGCGCCGCCCGCGCAAGGTCCCATTATCAAGCTAACTTGAGGTATGACCCCCGAGGCCAGCACATTGCGCTGAAATACCTCGGCATATCCCGCCAGACTGGCGACGCCTTCCTGGATCCGGGCACCGCCGCTGTCGTTGAGCCCGATCACCGGCGCACCGACCTTCATGGCCATGTCCATGACCTTGCAGATCTTCTGCGCATGACGCTCCGACAGCGAGCCGCCGAACACGGTAAAGTCCTGGGAGAAAACAAAAACCAGCCGGCCGTTGATCGTCCCCGACCCGGTCACCACCCCATCGCCCGGGATGCAATTCTTCTCCATCCCGAAGTCGGTGCAGTTGTGCTCGACGTACATGTCGAGCTCCTCGAACGAGCCTTCGTCGAGCAGCACGTCGAGCCGCTCGCGCGCGGTCAGCTTGCCCTTGGCATGCTGCGCCGCAATCCGCTTCTCGCCCCCGCCCAGCCGGGCGCCGGCGCGGCGGCGTTCGAGCTCCTCGATGTTAGCCGACATGCGCTCTCCCCGTTGGTCGAGAGAGGGGTAGAGCGCGGCGAGGCGGTTGCCAAGTTCCTCCCCCACCGGGGGAGGGGGACCATGCGAAGCATGGTGGAGGGGCACCCTC
>CBHCZH010000144.1:0-9258 GCA_965977975.1 uncultured bacterium | reverse complement strand
CTGTCCGCCCTGACGCTGCTCGAACTCGAGAATGCCGCCGCGCGCGCGGCGCGGCAGGCGAAGGACAAGGGTGCCGCATGGCGCGACTGGCTCGACCGCCAGGTTGCGCCCGCGTTCGAAGGACGGATCCTTCCGGTCGATGCCGCGGTCGTTCGGCGTCGGATGCAGATATCGTACTCCGACGACCGCGAGGGACTGCTCGCGGCCACGGCGCTGGTTCACAATCTTACCTTGGTGACCGGCGAGGCGAGAAAGTATCGATCGGGCCGCGTCAAGCTGCTCGATCCGGCCGGTTTCGAATTCGACGGCGCCGACGATGCCGACTGGCGCGACGCGACGCGCACCGGGGCCGCCTGGCTGCGCAATCTGCTGATCCGTTAGGAAGACCGAGCCGCCGCAGCACCAAATAGCCTTGATCGAGGAGACCTCTCGCGGCACCCTTGGCCGGTCGGCCCCTCAACTGATCACGGACAACCGTTTGCGCCTGGATGGCTGGAAATCGATCGCTGCCCATTTCGGGCGAGAGCGCACGACGGTCATCCGTTGGGCGGCGGAGCGAAGGATGCCGGTGCACCGCATTCCGGGTGCCGGGCGAAGCAGCGTTTACGCGCTGACCGAAGAATTGGACGCATGGTTGGACGCATCCCGCGGCAAGGGAACCATCGAAGCGGGTGATGCGCGGCCCGCTTCGCTGGCTGTGTCCGAACCGGCCGGGCGAACGCTCGGCAGAAGCTGGCGGCGCATCGTTGCCGTATCGCTATTCGCCGCCGGGACGTTGGGCTTTGCCATCTACGCACAGCCTGACGCGGATAGCGCGCCGAACCTGCAGATACCCCGCAACGCCGAGGCGGCCGAGATATATGTCGAGGCGCGCGCGGATTGGGCGCGACGGACGCCGCAATCGATCCTCGACGCCATCGGCAAGCTGCGGCGCGTGGTGGCGATCGAACCGGGGTTCACCCCAGGGTACACCGCGCTCGCCGATTCCTTCCTGCTTGCCCGCGAGTTCGGCTCTCTGTCGGATATCGAGGCCTTCGGACGCGCGCAGGTGGCGGTCGATACGGCCCTGAAGATCGACCCGAACAATGCCAGCGCGCTGCGCGCCAAGGCTTTCATCGCCTATTGGTGGCATGGCGATCGCGAGGCCGCCGGACGCAGCTTCCGTCGCGCGCTGGCGATAGACGGGAAGTCGGCGCAGACGCTATTCTGGTTCGCCAATGCCCTTATCGACAATGGCGATTTCGACGAGGGGATGCGCCGCTTCGCCGAAGCCCGCTTGATCGAGCCCGCCTCGCCCGCGATTGCCGCGGACCTTGCCTGGGCCCGATGGTCTATAGGCGAGGCACGCCAGGCCGAGGCGGCGCTGCTCGGCCTGCGGCGCGACAACCCATCGCTAGCCACGATTCCGGACTACCTTTCGGTCGTATCGCTCGCCGAGGGCGACATCGTGAATTTCGTGGAGGAGATCGAGACGATGGCGCGCCTGCGCCGCGAGGAAGGCCTGACGGATTACGCAACCGTGCTGCGGACCGCGCTGGCGAACGGTCCTGAGGCCGTTGCCGAAACGGTGGTCGAGCATGCCGTCGCCGAACTCGACAATGGCGAGCGGCAAACTCTGGTATGGCCGGCCTTCGTCGCCTCGTCCGCCGATGATCGCGCTACATTACTCGACCTGCTGCGCAAGGCCGACGCGCGCAACGAGGTTTGGGGATCGGCCGGATTGCGCCGCCAGATGACCGCGCGATGGAAGGACGACGCGGAGGTGACGACGCTTCTCGATCGCCGGCGGGCTCCGTCGCTCTTGCTGGCGACCGGGTAGGGCCATCACTTTCAGCAAGTTGCAACAACTTGCAACAACCCTCGGGCCGGTTCGCCCCCTAGGGTCGCGCGGAGTTTTCCGCGATCCGGAGGGGGAGTTTCGAGATGAAATTGATGCTGGGATGTTCCGCGCTCGCGCTGGGCGTGGTGGTTTCGCCGTTCTCGACCGCGCTGGCCCAGGAGACCCTGTTCGGCACCGATGCGCTGCTGGGCACTGTCCGCGATGACCGCGACCCCGCCGACAACGACGAATTCTCCGGCGGGGCGCTTCCGAGCCTCCAACTGAGCGGCAGCACCGTGCTCGGGCAGGCCGACGGCATGCTGTTCGAGCATGGCGAAGATACCGCGGTCGGCGGTGCGCTCCACGTCGGCGTCAAGCTGGGCGAGCGCCATTTCGTCGGCGTCTACAGCTCGGTTTCCGAGCTCGACCGCGCAGGCGGGCTATCGATCAAGCGCATCGGCGGCGAAGCCAGGTTCGCATCGGGCCCGTTTTGGCTCTCGGGCGTCGCCGGCTACGAGGATGCCGAGGAGCAGACCGTCTTCATTCGCACGACCGCCACCGACGATGTCTACGACGTCTACGGCACGGGCGATTCGTTCTTCGCGTTCGCCGACGCCGGGTTCAGGCCCTCTTCGAGCACCGCGCTCTCGATCGGATTCAGGCGTACGGGCGGCCGCGACGCGGCGGCGGCCACCGCAGCCATCGGCATCACCCCGGCGCTGGCGCTGCTGTTCCAGGGCCGCGCGGGATCGGGCGACTACAAGGGGATCTTCGCCGGTCTGCGGCTGCGTTTCGGCGGCCGGTCAGAGGACCGGCGAAACGACCTGCTCGAGAACCGCCTGGTCGAGGATCTGTTCACCGCGGGCAACAGCCGCCGGCAGTTGCTCGATCCGCTGCCGCCGCCCCCGCCGCCCGATGACGACTGCGGCTCCTGCGGCGGTTATTGCGACGAAGACTGATCGGGCGGAGCGCCATCGCGACATGACCCGCGTCCTGCTCGCATGGGAAGCTGGCGCCGGCCGCGGGCACGTGGTCACGCTCTCGCGCGTGGCACGGGCGCTCGAAGGGATGGCCGAGTGCGACGCGGCGCTCGGCTGGATGGACCATGCTGCGGAGATCGCCCCGTGGTGCGCTCGCGTGTTCCCCGGCGTCAGCCTGCCTTACCGGCGCGCGGCGCGCAGGGCGCGCGGGGCTCCGCCCAACGCCACCTGGGCCGACTACCTCAACGATTGCGGCTTTGCCGATGAGGAGCGGCTGCGCGGCAACGTCGCCTGGTGGCTCGACGTCTTCACGCGCCGGGACATCGGCCTGCTGGTCGCCGACTACGCGCCGTGCGCGTTGATGGCGGCCCGCATTGCCGGGATCCCTTCGCTCGCGGTCGGCACCGGTTACGGCATCCCGCCGACGGCCTTGTCCGAGTTTCCGGTTTTCCTGCCCGAGTACGCGACGCGTGAGGCCGACGAGGCGCGACTCGTGGAAATCATCGATCGCGCCCTCGGACCGCTTGGCCTGCCGCGCCTGGACTCGCTACCCGAAGTCTACGCCCGCTCGGGCGAGCTGGTGCGCACGCTTCCCTTGCTCGACCCTTACGCTGCCTGGCGCCGCGCGGACGCATACCTGCCACCGGTCGCCGATTTCGCCGGGCATTCCGACGGCAGCGGAACCGACGTATTCTGCTATTTCTCGACCAGCGAGCTTGCCAGCGTGCCTCTCGTCGAGGCGCTCTGCAGCTGTCGGCTTCCGCTGCGCGCCTTCCTGCCCGGTGCGCCGGACGGCGTACGCGCCCGCCTGGCCGAAGCGGGCGTTCGGATCGAGAATGCCCCGGTTCCGGTCGAGGAAATCGCACGTACGAGCAGGCTGGTGCTCAACAGCGGCCAGCACGGCATCCTGTCTCTCGCGCTTGCAGCCGGAATCCCGCAGGTCTGCTTCCCGCAGCACCTCGAGCAGCTCTATCATGCCCGTCGCGCCGAAGCGGCCGGCGTTGCGAGCGTCGTCTGGCCCCGCAAAACGCCGTGCGAGCG
Source organism: uncultured bacterium (assembly GCA_965977975.1). GTDB lineage: Bacteria > Pseudomonadota > Alphaproteobacteria > Sphingomonadales > Sphingomonadaceae > Croceibacterium_A. The sequence continues at coordinate 5,418 of CBHCZH010000144.1, read as the reverse complement.
AATTCTCGAAACGATCCGGTCGACGTGGCAGAACGGGTCGATGTCCGAGCGCGCCCGCTCCCTGGCGCGGGAGCTGGCGGCGCGGTTCGTTGCCGACGATCTCGAATTGATGCGAGCGGGCTTGCTCCCTTGGTTCGGCGGCGAGCGGTCCTTGGAGAGATGCAAGCGAACGGATCGGCCACGCCTCGGCGATCTCGAGCCTATGGCTGTGCTTGCCTGTGCAGCTCGTCCACGCGCGTCCAGATCGCGCTGACCACGACCGATCCCTCGCCGACGGCCGAGGCGACTCTTTTCACCGACCCCGAGCGGACGTCGCCGACCGCGAACACGCCCGGCAGCGAGGTCTCGTAAGGGCTTCGCGCGCCGGCTTCGGCGCCGGTCTTGACGAAGCCCTTGTCGTCGAGCTCGACCAGGTCGGAAAGCCAGTCCGTGTTGGGCGCGGCGCCGATCATGATGAACAGCGCCGAGGCGTCGAGATGGCGCCTGCCCGCGGGATCCTCGATGACCACGGCGCGCAAGCGATCGTCGCCTTCAACGGCGGCAAGCTCGGCGCCGTAGTGGATCGTGATGCGCGGGTCGTTCTCGAGCCGCTCCCGCAAGTAGGCGCTCATCGTCGCAGCCAGATCGTTGCGCCGGACCAGCAGGTGCACGTGGCGCGCGGCGCGGGAGAGATACATCGCGGCCTGGCCCGCGGAGTTGCCGCCGCCGATGACGACGGCTTCGGTCTCGCGGCAGAAGCGGGCCTCCATCTCGGTGGCCGCGTAATAGATGCCGGCGCCTTCGAACTCTTCCAGTCGCTCGATCGGCAAGCGCCGGTATTGCACGCCGGTCGCGACGAGCACGCTTTTGGCGCAGAGCGGCGTTCCGTCGTCGAGCGTGACGCAGAAGCCGTCGCCTTGTCGGCTGAGCTGTGTGACCTGGCGCGGCATGGCGAAACGGGTACCGAACTTCATCGCCTGGATCTGTCCGCGATAAGTCAGGTCGGCGCCTGAAATGCCGGTCGGGAAGCCGACGAAGTTCTCGATGCGGCTGCTCGTTCCCGCCTGGCCGCCGATCGCGGTATCCTCGATAACGAGCGCTTTCAGCCCTTCTGATCCGGCGTAGACCGCGGCCGCCACTCCGGCGGGGCCGCCGCCGACGATGATGAGGTCGAGCTCTCCGATCTCGTGGGTGTCGAGGTCCAGCCCGAGATGCGCCGCCACCTTGCGCGGCGTGGGGTCCTCGAGCCGAGAGCCTCGGTCGGTGATGACCGAAGGCCGATGACGAGCCAGCTCGCAGATCGCGGCGACGGCCTCGCGCTTGTCGTCGAGCTCGTAGTTCTGGAACGGGATGCGGTTGCGCGAGAGGAAGCTCGCGACCCGCTGCACCGCAGGGTCCCGTTCTGCGCCTATCACGGTGAGCGCGCTGCGGCCTTCCTCGAACCCGATACGGCGTCGCGCTGCGAAGACGGTGAGAACGTGATCGCCGACTTCGGGGATCCTGGCCATGAGCTCGAGCATTGCGGGGCGCGGCACTTCGAGCAGAACGGTATCCATCGCAGCCCGCATCGGCAGCGTCGCCGCGCCGGCGTTGAGGAAATTGAGCTCGCCGAGGAACTGTCCGGCCCGCAACGTCGAGGGCAGCATGCGCTCACCGGTGAAAGGATGCACGACCTCGACTTCGCCTTCGAGGACCAGCTGGAAACGGTCGATACGCTGGCCGACGGCGGTGACGATCTCTTCCGCGCCGTAGCGCCGCTCCGCGCCGAGCTCGGCCATGGCCGCGAGATGCTCCGGCTTGAACGGCCGCGGGCTCATCGCCCTCAGATCGCCACCAAGAGTTTCCATCCGGGCTTGAGGCCTGCTCCGCGGGCGGCTGTCAAGCCGCGCCAGCTCAGATCTGCAGCTGGCTGCCCAGCTCGACGACGCGATTGGTCGGGAGCTTGAAGAATTCCATCGCGCTCTCGGAACTCTTCGACATCCAGGCGAACAGCCGCTCGCGCCAAAGCGCCATTCCGGGTTGCTCCTTCGAGGCGATCAGCTTCTGCCGGCCCAGGAAGAAGCTGGTGCTCATCATATTGAACGGCTCGCCGATCGACTTGATGCCGGCCAGGTCGCGCGGGATGTCGACCTCCTCCATGAAGCCATAGTGAAGGATCAGCCGATAGAACCCCTCCCCGGCATCGCTGGTCTCGAGGCGCTTTTCGACCTCGACGTAGGGCACCTCCTCGACCTTGATGGTGAGGATCAGCACCCGCTCGTGCAGCACCTGGTTGTGCTTGAGGTTATGGAGCAGTGCCGAAGGGATGCCGTCGGGCGAAGCGGACAGGAAGATCGCCGTGCCGCGCACCCGGTGCGCCGAGGCCGCCGCCGACTTGATGAACACCGGCAGCGGCAGGGCGGACTCCTCGAGGCGCTCGCGCATCAGCTTGCGGCCGGTCGCCCAGGTTGTCAGCACGGTGAAGATCACCGCCGCCACCAGCAGCGGGAACCACCCACCGTCGGCCACCTTGGTGATGTTGGAGGCGAAGAAGGCGCCGTCGACCAGCGCGAATACTGCTATCGTCAGGCCCGCCAGCCAACGGTTCCAGCGCCACACCTTGAACAGCAGGACCGCGAGCATCGCCGTGGTGAGCAGCATGGTCCCGGTCACTGCGATGCCGTAAGCCGAGGCAAGCCGCGTCGACTCCTGGAAACCAAGCACCAGCACCACGACCATGATCAGCAAGCCCCAATTTATCGCGGGGAGGTAGATGTGTCCGGCCGCCCGCTCGCTGGTATGGAGCGTCCTCAGCCGGGGCAGGAAGCCGAGCTGGATCGCCTGATGCGTGATCGAGAAGGCGCCCGAGATGACGGCTTGGCTGGCGATGATCGTTGCCGCCGTGGCGAGAAACACCAGTGGCAGTCGCGCCCATTCGGGAGCCATCAGGTAGAACGGGTTTTCAACCGCTGCGGGATTGCCGAGCAGTAACGCACCCTGCCCCATGTAGTTCAGCATCAGGCATGGGTAGGCCAGCGTCAGCCAGCTGAAGCTGACGGCCCGGCGCCCGAAGTGGCCCATGTCGGCATAAAGCGTCTCCGCGCCGGTAATCGCGAGAACGACCGAGCCCATCGCCAGGAAGGCAAGCCGGGGATCATAAGCGAAGAACTCGAACGCCCAATGCGGGCTGAGAATGCCGAGGATTTCGGGGCGTGCGATTATGTTGGCAACGCCAAGCCAGGCCAGCACGGCGAAATAGACCAGCACGATCGGGCCGAACAGCGCGCCCACGCGGGCAACGCCGCGCGACTGGATCAGGAACAGAGCGACAAGGATGGCAACCGCGATCGGCAGGACCAGCGGACGCAGGTTGGCCTGGACCACCGTCAGTCCTTCCACCGCGGAGAGGACCGAAACCGCCGGGGTGATCATCGCATCGCCGTAGAACAGCGAGGCGGCCAGAACGCCGAGCATCACGAGTCCGGCGGTCCAGCGCCTGCCTTCAACATGGCGCGACAGCAGCGCGAGAAGCGCGAACGAGCCACCCTCGCCCTTATTGTCGGCCCGCATGGCTACGAACACGTACTTCACCGTGACCGTCAGCATCAGCGACCAGAAGATCAGGCTAAGCACGCCGAAGATGTGCAGCGGATCGACCGCCAACGGGTGCGGGCCGATGAAGCTTTCCTTCAGCGCGTAGAGCGGCGAGGTGCCAATGTCGCCATACACGACGCCGATCGCGCCGAGCATGAGGACCGGCAGGCTTTCCTTCGGTCGGTGCGGGATTGGCGCGGTATCGACGACCGGCGGCGTGGTGGTATCCTGTGCCATGGGCGCCATGTGCTCGCTACCCGCATAAAGATTCCATGTGGATTCGACCGCGGAGCGATAACGGAAGCGCGGGAAACCTCAGGAAATGCCCTCGACGAGACGCGCGCCGCGGCGCAGTCTGCGCCTGGCATGAACACGAGCGTGACTGCGTCGAACGATCGACGGCGAGCCTTGGCGCCGCGTTCGCGCGGCTATGTCGAAGCGCTGCTCATGGTGGCGGCCTCGACGCTGATCGGGCTGCTGATCGCGCCCCGCTGGGGCAACGCACCCGTCGTCCTGCTTTACCTTCCGGCGGTGCTCGGGGCGGCCACTCTCTGCGGGATGTGGCCCGCGCTCGTCGCGGCCGTCGCCTCCGCGCTGGCCTATAACTTCTTCTTCACCGCACCTTATCGCACATTCCTGATCCACAGCCCGGCGGACGCGGTGACCGTCGCCATGCTGCTGCTCGTCGCGCTGGTGACGAGCCACCTCGCCGCGTCGATGCGCGAGCAGGCGCGCCTCGCCACGGCGCGTGCCGCCCGCAATGCAACCATCGCGGGCCTCGCCCGCCGCCTGCTGTCCTCGTCGAGCGAGCAGGACATTGCCGAAGTGGCCGTGCACGAGCTGGCGCGACTGTTCGGCTGCAACGTCGTGCTCGTCACCGGGGAGGACGATCCCCGCCTCGCGGCCAGCGCTCCTGCGGAGATGAGGCTGACTCCCGGCGACCTTGCGGCGGCCGCGATCACGCTGGACACCGGCGATCCGGCCGGGCGTGGGGTTCGGCGGATCAATCTTGCCGACTGGCAGTTCCACGCCGTCGCTTCGGATCAGACGGTGATGGCCGCGGTCGGGCTCGCGCGCGATGACGGGATGCTGCCCGTGGACGAAGGGCAATTGCCGCTCCTCGAAAACCTGCTCGATCAGGTCGCGCTGGCCCTCGAGCGCGCCCGGCTCGAACGCGAGGCGCGTGAATTCGCCGGATTGCGCGAACGCGACAGGCTCCGTTCGGCCTTGCTCGCTTCGATCGGCGAGGACGTCAAACCCCGGCTTAACGCCATTGCCGCCGCCGCTCGCGCTCTCAGGCGCGGTGCCGCGAACGACAAGGCCCTGGTCGCCACCGTCGCATCCGAAGCCTCCAAGCTCGACCGCTACATCGACAACTTGGTCGACCTCAGCCCCGGCTCCGACCAGACGCCGATCGAGGCCGGCACCTTGGCGATCGACCTTCACCGGCGCTCGGTGCGGAGAGATGGCGAAGAAGTTCACCTGACTCCGAAGGAATACGCAGTGCTCGCGGAGCTTGCCAAGCATGCGGGCCGGGTACTGACTCACTCGCACCTGCTCCGAACCGTGTGGGGGCCGGCACAGGAGGATCAGATCGATTACTTGCGGGTCGCGGTGCGGTCATTGCGGCAGAAGCTGGAGCCGAACCCCGCGCGGCCCGAGCTGATCCTCAACGAGCCCGCAGTCGGCTATCGCCTCGTCGCCCAGTGATTCCGATGGCGGCGATCGCCAAGAGACCGGCGGATCGCTCCGCCGGCCTCCCTTGGTGATCTGTCGTCGGCCCTAGACTCTGTCCTGCTTAGATTGAAACTCCCCTCCCCGGCGGGGAGGGGCTTGGGGGGGGGGGGGGAGCGGGGGCGGCCGGCC
>CBHCZH010000143.1:0-9277 GCA_965977975.1 uncultured bacterium | reverse complement strand
AGGCGGGACTGGCCCACCCCTGACCCCTCCCGCAAGCGGGAGGGGGATGACAACGCCTTGCCAAGGCTTGGGAGTGCGTGCAAGGAGTGTCCATGGTTCCCGTTTCGTTCGCGTTCGATTTCTGCGGTGAGGAATTCGTCCTGACGAGCGGACGCGCGCTGTTCTGGCCGCGCGAGCGGGCGCTGCTGGTGGCCGACCTGCACCTCGAGAAGGCGAGCTATTACGCCAAGCACGGCCAGCTGCTGCCGCCATACGACAGCCGCGAGACGCTCGAGCGTCTCGCGCTGGCGATCCGTGAGACCGGGGCCAGGCGGGTCTTCACGCTGGGCGACAATTTTCACGACTCGGCGGGGACCGACCGGCTGGAACCGCATGCCGCCGGGATGCTGGCCGCGCTGACCCGGGCCACCGACTGGATCTGGATCACCGGCAACCACGACGCGAGCATGGAAGCCAATGCCGGCGGGGCGCTCGCCGAAGAACTGGAGATCGCGGGGATCGTGTTGCGCCACCAGGCGAAAGCGGGTGAGACACGCCCCGAACTGTCCGGCCATTACCATCCGCGATTGCAGGTAACCGTGCGCGAGCGGCATATCCGGCGGCCCTGCGCCGTGGTCAGCCAGGGCGGGCCCAATCCCGACGGGAGCCTCTGCGGACGCATGATCCTGCCTGCGTTCGGAGCGCTCACCGGCGGGATGGACGCGGGCGATCCGGCGATCCTGGCCGCGCTGCAGCCCGCGCGGGCGATCGACGCAGTGCTGCCGGCCGGCGGAAAGCTGGCTCGGTTCCCTTTGTGGCGCGCGGCCGCATGAGCGCCGCAAACCCCTAGCGCACGCCCAAGTTACCCACTAAGTAGCCCGCTTCGCAAAACTGCCATCAGGAGATCGGCCCATACCTCGTCCTCCCCGGCGCATGCTCGCGCCCCCGGTCAAGTCCGGCCCCAAATTCGACGATCTTATTCAAGCCGACAAGGTTCGCGTCATCGACGAGAACGGCGAAAACCTCGGCGTCATGTACACCCGCGAAGCGATCGAGCAGGCCAACGAGCTCGGGTTGAACCTGGTCGAGGTTTCGCCCGGCGCCGACCCGCCGGTGTGCAAGTTCCTCGACGTCGGCAAGTACCGATACGAGGCGCAGAAGAAGGCCAACGCCGCGCGCAAGACGCAAAAGACGCAGCAGATCAAAGAGATCAAGATGCGTCCGAACATCGACGATCACGACTACGACGTGAAGATGCGCAGCGTGAAGAAGTTCATCGAAGAGGGCGACAAGGTGAAGATGACCTTGCGCTTCCGCGGCCGCGAGATGGCGCACCAGGAGCTGGGCATGGACCTGCTCAAGCGGGTCCAGGACGACGTCGTGGAAATCGCCAAGATCGAGGCTTATCCCCGGCTCGAAGGCCGCCAGATGCTGATGGTGCTGGCGCCGAAATAGACCGATGCGTCATCCCGGCTTTCGCCGGGACGACGTTCCGTTCCTTCCCTTATCCCTGCTGACCTTCGTCCGGACGCTCCTCGCGGCGCGTTTCCTCGGCCGCCTGCTGGCGCGGCATCGTCTCGGCGTCGTTCTGCGCCTCGATCCGCCGGCCGGACGGCTCGCCGCCGGATCCGAGCGGGATACGGCGGCCGCGGGCCTTCTCGGCGGCGCGCGGGATTGTCACTGTCAGCACACCGTTCCTGAAGTCGGCCTTGCACTTGTCCTCGTCGATGTTGGAGGGCAGCGCGATACGCCGTTCGAAGCGGCCGTAGCTGCGCTCGGAATAGCCCGACTCGTCCTTCCTCTCGCTGCGCTTCTCGCCGCTGAGGCTGAGCACGCCGTCCTCGATCGTCAGATCGACGTCTTTCTCGTCGACGCCGGGCAATTCGGCGACGACGCGAATCTGGTCGTCCCCCTGATCGATCTCGAGTTGCGGCCAGCCGGTAGCAGCGAGTGTGGAAGCGCCGGAAGAACCGGCCGGACTCTCGATCAGGTCGTCGAACAGCCGATTCACCTGCCGGTGCAGGTCGAACAGCGAGCCTCCTCCGAACGGACCGCGGGTCAGCGAGCCGGGCCGCCATGGGGTGAGATAACCGTTTGCCATGTCAAACCTCCTCGTTCCTCGTGCACGGGGGAGCGGACCGGCCGTCAGTGGGCAAAAGGGGAAAATCCGCACCGCGACGGGTCCGCATCCCTCGCGGAAAAAATGCCCAAGCATCGAGCGTGTTCCGACATTGATCGGGAGTTAAGGGCGTTCCACGGCGCGGCTCCTTCAGCATTCCCGACCTCGTTCGAATTCGCGCAAGGCCCGGCTTCCGCCCAGACGATGATTGTGATTTAGTCCCCTCCGGGCGGAGGGGGATTGCATGTCGGCAAAACGCATAGGTTTCATCGTCGGCCTCGCCGCGTTCCTGATCACCCTTGCCCTGCCGACGCCGGCGGGAATGCCGCGGGAGGCCTGGCTGGTCGCCGGGCTGGTGGTGTGGATGGCCGCTTGGTGGATGACCGAAGCGGTGCCGCTGACGGCCACCGCGCTGCTGCCCTTCGTAGTACTGCCCTTGGGCGGAGTGATGGACGCCAATGCGGCGGCCAGCGCGTATTATTCGCCGACGATGTTCCTGATCCTCGGCGGCGCGTTTCTGGCGCTGGCGATCGAGCGTACCGGGCTGCATCGCAGGCTGGCGCTGGGCATCCTGGGCGCGCTCGGCCAGAGCGGCGGCAGCACGCGGCTGCTGCTCGCCTTCATGATCGCGACCGCGCTGCTTTCGACGCTGATCTCGAACACCTCGACCGCGCTGATCATGATGCCGATGGCGCTGGCGGTGCTGGCCGGCGGCGGCATTGCCGAGGGCGAGCGCGAGGGACTTTCGGGCGCGTTACCATTAGGTATCGCGTTCGCGGCCTCGATCGGCGGACTGGGCACGCTGATCGGGTCGCCGACCAATCCGATCGCGGTCGGCCTGTTGGAAGAGACGACCGGCGTGCGGATCAGCTTCGTCCAATGGATGATCTACGGCATGCCGGTCGTGCTGCTGGGCGTGCCGCTGGCGGCCTTCATCATTGCCAAAGTACAACGCGTCGCAAGCTATCCGTTTGACGTCGCCGCCGCCCGCGCTGCCATCGCCACCCAGCAACGGTGGACCGCCCCCGAGAAGCGTCTGGTCCCGCTGTTCGCGCTCGCTTTCCTGCTGTGGGTCACCCAGCCGCTGACCGAACCGCTGCTGCCCGAAGGCGGCCTGACCGACGGGACCATCGCGGTGGCGGTCGGGCTGCTGCTGTTCGTGGTGCCCGACGGAACCGGGCGGCCGATGTTGACCTGGCCAGAGGCCAACCGCGCGCCCTGGGACGTGATCATGATGTTCGGCGGCGGGCTCGCGCTCGCGGCGGGAATGACCGCCTCGGGCCTCGCCGCCTGGCTCGGCCAGTCGCTGCTGCCCTTGTCGGCCCTGCCGCTTTGGGTCGTGGCGCTGGCGGTAGTGGCGCTGGTGGTGCTGATCACCGAGTTCGCCAGCAACGTCGCCACCGCGAGCGGGATCATGCCGGTGGTGGCGAGCCTGACCGTGGCGCTCGACGCCGATCCGCTGCTGCTGGCGCTGCCGGCGGCAATGGCTGCAAGCTGGGGCTTCATGCTTCCCTCGGGCACCGGTCCCAACGCGATCGCCTGGGCTACGGGACGCATCGCGCTGCCGAGGATGCTCGGCGCAGGGCTGGCGCTCGACGTGGCCGGGATATTCCTGCTGGTCGGAGCGATCTGGACGGTTGCCGCGTTGACCTGATGAAGGCCTGGCGCTCGCGCGCCAGATCGTTACAGGGGAAACCATGTCCGATCCAATCGACCGCCCGACCCCGCGCCGCAAACCGAAGCGCGAAGTGACCCAGATTGGCGGGCGCGAGCTCAAGCCGTCGACGCTGATGATGGGCTACGGCTACGATCCGGTGCTGTCCGAAGGCTCATTGAAACCGCCGATCTTCCTCACGAGCACTTTCGTGTTCGAGAGCGCCGAAGCCGGCAAGCGGCACTTCGAGGGGATCACCGGCAAGCGGGCGGGCGGGGCCGAGGGGCTGGTCTATTCCCGCTTCAACGGACCCAACCAGGAAATCCTCGAGGATCGTTTGAGCGTCTGGGACGGTGCCGAGGACGCGCTGGTCTTTTCCAGCGGCATGACCGCGATCTGCATCCTGATGATGGCCTTTTGCCAGGCGGGCGATGTCATCGTCCACTCGGGCCCGCTCTACGCGGCAAGCGAAGGCTTCGTCGCCAAAGTGCTCGGCAAGTTCGGCGTGACCTATGTCGACTTCCCCGCCGGCGCGACGCGTGAGGACCTTGATGCGGTGCTCGCGAGAGCTCGGGACCAGGCCGCCGGACAAGGCGGCAAGGTGGCGATGATCTACCTCGAGAGCCCGGGCAACCCGACCAACGCCCTCGTCGACATCGAAGCGGTCCGCGAGGCGCGCGATGCTGCGCTCGACCCCAACCGGACGCCGATCGCGATCGACAACACCTTCCTCGGCCCGCTCTGGCAAAGCCCGCTCCGGCATGGCGCCGACATCGTCGCCTATTCGCTGACCAAGTACGCGGGCGGCCATTCGGACCTCGTCGCGGGCGGCGTCTCGGGCGCCAAGCGATGGATGGATCCGGTGCGCGCTTTGAGAAACACGATGGGCGGGATTTGCGATCCCAACACGGCTTGGATGCTGCTGCGCAGCCTGGAGACGCTCGAGATCCGCATGCAGCGCGCCACCGAGAACGCTTGTCTGGTCTGCGATTTCCTCAAGGACCATCCCAAGGTCGAAGGAGTCGGTTTCCTCGGCCTGCTCAGGGAAGGGCGACAGAAGGACATCTACGACCGCCACTGCACGGGGCCCGGCAGCACGTTCAGCCTGTTCGTGAAGGGCGGCGAGGCGGAGGCGTTCCGCTTCCTCGACAACCTGCGGATCGCCAAGCTCGCGGTCAGCCTCGGCGGTACCGAGACGCTCGCCAGCCACCCGGCGGCGATGACGCACCTCTCGATTCCCGAAGAGCGCAGGGCGCAGCTCGGCATCGCCGACAACCTCGTGCGCGTGTCGATCGGGATCGAGGACGCCGACGACCTGATCGCCGACTTCGAACAGGCGCTGGCAGCCGTATAGGAACTTCCCGGTTCTGAGCTGAGTTGCCTTCCTGGAAAGCAAGCCCTGGGAACCTACGATGAACAAGCGCCCGATTTTCGCCGCCGTAGCCGCCACCGGATTTGCCCTCGCGGGCTGCGACAGCCAGGCCGAGAACGAGGTCGAGGAGCAGGCCGAAGCCCTCGACGAAGCTTACGAGGCCGATGCGGAGCTGGAGGAAGCGCTCACCGAAGGCGGACCGGAAGAAGAAGCTGGCGAGGCTGAGGCGGACAAGCTGCGCGAGACCGGCGAGGAAACCAAGGACCGGCTCGAGAACGCCGCCGACGAGATGGACCCGGAGCCGCAGTAAACTCGCACTATCCCCGCCACTCGCGCCGTTCTTCGGCCTGACGCAGGACTTCGTAGGCGAGCTGATAGGCCTGGAATGCTTTGGCCGCCTCCGCGTCGCCCGGATTAACGTCGGGATGGAGTTCCTTGGCCCTGGCGCGCCAGGCCTTCTTGACCGCATCGAAATCGGCGTCGCTCTCTAGGCCGAGCAGCTCGAGCGCACGCATTTCGTCGGCGCTGCGGGTGCCGTCGCCCGACGAAGCCCAGCCGTAGTGCGCGGCCGAGCGGTAGCCGGCGGCCTCGTTCGTCTCCGACCGCTCGCGGGCTTCGGCCTCGGCTTTCTCGAGGCCTTCGAAGTAATCCCACTTCGAGTTGTATTCGGCGGCGTGACGCTGGCAGAAATACCACCGCTCAGGGCTGTTCGGAGCCTTGGGCGCGGGACAGTTGCCCGGCTCGTCGCAGCCGTGCCGGTCGCAGAGGCGCACTTTCGCCGCCTCGCGCGAGCTGCCGTAGCCGCGCCAGCGCGGGAAGCCCCAGTCGAGCGAGCGCTTCGCGCGGGTCATGGAGTTAAGAGATCGGACAGCATCGTCCAACTATAGGCACTCGCCCGCGGGCCGGAAACGGCGCTCGGCAGAAAATTTGCCTCCACCGATCGATGCCGCGTTGCAAAAGTAACCGACGCAACTATTTGTGCAGCGCAATATGAGACGAGTCTTTCCAATGTCCAGGCAGCTTTCCGTCGTTTCGGCTTTCTCGATCTTCGCGCTTTCGGCGCTGGCGCTGTTCGCGCCCGGCTCAGCGCGCGTGAGAGAGCTGGTCGGCGAAACGGGCGCGACGACCGGGATCGCCGCGCCCGCATTCATGGCCGAGCTGCCGCTGCTCGACTGACCGGTTTCCCCTCCCGCGAGCGGAAGGGGAGATTTTTAGTTCAGCACGATTGTGACCGCGCGGCGGTTACGCGCCCAGGCCTGCTCGTTCGAGCCCAGCGCCACCGGACGTTCCTTGCCGTAGCTGACCGTGGTGACGCGGTCGGCGCCGACTCCCAGGCTGACCAGATAGTTCTTCGCCGCGTTGGCACGCCGCTCGCCAAGCGCGAGGTTGTATTCGCGCGTGCCGCGCTCGTCGCAGTGACCTTCGACCGTGGCGCGCACGTTCGGGTACTGCTGCAGGTACTGGGCCTGCTGGCGCAACGCCGCCTGGTCTTCGGAATCGATGTCGAACTTGTCGGTGTCGAAGTAGATGACGTCGCGTCCCTGCATCATCTGCTGGAAGTGCGGCTGCGCGCCGGGAATGGGGCCGCTCGGGGTCGGAGTGACCGGCGGCGGAGTAACGTCTTGCTGCGGCGGCGGCGGCAGCTCTTCGGGGGCTTCCTTCTTGCAGGCCGACAGGGCCAATGCGCTCGCCAGAGTCACGGCGATGGCGATCTTGTTCATGGATTTGTCTCCTTCAGATGATCTCTAGCGGCGCGACCCGTTGGAATTCGAAACGCGTTTACGGCAGGACCGGTCCCCACGCGGGGTCCGAAGCGCCGACCGGCGTCGGCAGGCGCCGCTCGTTGCGGCCGGTAAGGTCGACCTGCCAGATCGAGGTTTCGCCCGAATTGCGCGCGGTGCGGAAGAACTGCACGATGCGCCCGTTGGGAGCCCAGGTCGGGGCCTCGTCCTGCCAGGAATTGGTCAGGTGCCGCATGCCGCCGCCTCCAGGGCTCATCACCGCGATGCGCAAGTCGCCGGCGATGTGCGTGAAGGCGATCTGGTCGCCGCGCGGGCTCCATTCGGGCGTCGCGGCACGGCCGCCGAAGAAGCTGATCCGCCGCTGGTCGGAGCCGTCGGCGTTCATCACATAGACCTGCTGGCTTCCCGAACGGTCGCTCTCGAAGACGACGCGCGAACCGTCGGGCGAGTAGGAGCCGCCGACGTCGATACCCGGCGTGTCGGTCAGACGCTGCGGCGAACCGCCGCCGCCCGCACCGACGCGGTAGATGTCCGTGTTGCCGGCGACCGCCATCGAATAGAGGATCCAGCGCCCGTCGGGCGACCAGCGCGGCGCGAAGGTCGGATTGCGGCTTTCGGTGATCAAGGTCTGCCGGCCGCTGCCGATGTCGTAGACGAAGATCCGCGCGAAGCCGTTCAGGTAGCTGACGTAGGCGATCTTCGAGTAATCCGGCGAATAGCGCGGAGTCAGCGCGGTCGACTGGCCGTTGGTGATGAAGCGGTGGTTGGCGCCGTCCGAATCCATGATCGCGAGCCGCTTGACGCGGTTATCCTTGGGGCCCGTCTCGGCGATGTAGGCGATCCGGCTGTCGAAGAACGGGCTTTCGCCCGAGAGCCGCGAATAGACGAGGTCGGCGCACTTGTGCGCGGCGCGGCGCCATTCGGCGGGCGCGACCACCCAGCCTTCGCGCACCAGCTCCTGCTGCAGCTGCACGTCGTAGAGGTAGCAACCGACGGTCAACTGACCTCCTTCGGCGGCGCGCACATAGCCGTGGACCAGCATTTCGGCCGAACGGCCCTGCCAGGTGCTCCAGGCCGGCGCGGTTATCTGCGCATAGGCCGGGCGCGGCAGCGCGTCGGGGCCGACCGGGCGGAACAGGCCGTTGTTCCTGAGGTCGTTGAACACCACCCGCGAGAGCTCGAGCCCGAGCGCGGCCGTGCCTTGCGCGTTGGCCGGTGTCGGTTGGTTGGCGTTGGTGGCAAACGCAGGAATGGCGATTCCGAGGTCCTGCCAGGCGCTTTCGTCGGTCACGGTGCCGCTGAGGCCCTCTTCCTCTACTGGCGACACCTCGATCGCCGGCGCGACGGTGGGTGCGTCCTGCGCGGCCGCCGGAACCGCGAAGGAAAGCGCGAGCCCAAGCAAAAGAGTGCGCACCATCATGATCAAAGCCTCCTGTCGAAGCGCAGTGAACTGACGCGCTTCCATTTATCGTAGAACTCGTCCGGCAAATCGAACGGCGCTGCGAGCTGCACCGCGCGGATCGCCCGCTCGGCATGAAGCTGCTGTTGCGGCCGATTGGAATCGGTAACCCCCGATTGGCTGACGACGCGAGGCGTGCCCTTGAGGCTGCCATCGGGATTGAGTTCGAAGCTGAGCACCGTGACCAGCTTCTCCGCGTCGACGCCCTGCGGCGCGTTCCAGTGTGGCTTGATCTCACGGCTGATTGCCTGGATCAACGAGGCGGCTTCGGCCGGCCCGAACGTAGCCGCCGGCGAGCCGCGATCGTTTGTCCGCTCGCTACCGCCGACGCCGCGCAGGAAATCGTCGCCGAGCCGCGTGCCGCCGGCCTGGCGGGTCGGTGTCGCTCGAGGGGTCGGAGCAGGCGTCGGGCGCTGGGTAGCACGAGCGGTCGGGCGAGGCGTCGGGCGCGTGACGTCGCGCACCGGCTCCGGTTCGACCACCGGCTCCGGTTCGGGTGACAGCACCGGTGCGATCGAGGCTTGCGGTTCGGCCGACGGATTGGGCGCGGTCGATTCGAGGCTGACTTCATCGGCCAAACTGACGCTCATCCGCTCGGGGATCGGCAGCGCGGTCGGGTCGTCGCGCACTTGCCACACGAGCGCGCCGACCAGCGCGACGTGCGCCGCCGCGGCGATGCCGAGGCCGATCCGCTCCTCGCGCGACAGGTGAGCGAAGGATGCCATCGCCTTGTCCGCTATGGAGCCTCGACTGAACCCTGGGTGACCAGGGAGATGCTGTTGCAGCCGGCGCGGTTGAGTTCGCCCATCACCGCCATGACCCGGCCGTAGTCGAGCGTGCGGTCGGCGCGCAGAGTGATCAGCGGCGCGTCCTCACCGCCGCAGTTGACCCGCGCCATGGCGTCGCCGAAGCCGCCTTCGGGGACCAGCGCGTCGTCGACGTAGATGAACCC
>CBHCZH010000142.1:0-9309 GCA_965977975.1 uncultured bacterium | reverse complement strand
TCACATCGGGTCGATCTGGATCCGGGCCTTGCATCCCTTGCACATACGCCACACCAAGGCGTGCGGTGAGAAATGGATCCTCGCCGAACGTTTCCTGTCCCCGCCCCCAGCGCGGATCGCGGAAGATGTTGATGTTGGGCGACCAGACCGTCAGCCCGGCGAACCAGTCCGACCCGCCGAAGCGGTGCTGTTCCGCCAGATGCTTGGCGCGGAATTCGACGCCGATCAGGTCGGCCACTTCACGGATATGCGGCTCGTCGAAAGTCGCCGCCATGCCGATCGCCTGGGGGAAGACGGTGGCGTGGCCGGCCGCCGCGACGCCGTGCAGGCCCTCGTTCCACCAGTTGTATTCGCGTATGCCCAGCCGGGGAATGGCGGCCGCATCGTTGACGAGCTGCGACGCCTTTTCCTCGAGAGTCATGCGCGAGACCAGGTCCTGCGCCCGCGCTTCGGGGCTTTGGCCGGCGTCCCGGTAGGTCGGCAGGCTGGCTCCGGGAAGCTGGGCGGCCGCGGGCATTGCGCTGGCAAGGGCGACCGCCGCGGCCAGCATCGCGCCGCGGGCGAGGGCTTCGACGGCAGGGGAAACTCGGATCGATTCGAAGATCATGAACACTACCGCTTCTCCCACAAAGCCGCATGTCAGCAAAGAGGCAGCACTGTGCCCCAAGGCATGACGGCACTACAGTGCAGCTCATACTTGGGGGAGGGGTGTTCAGGGAATATGAGCGCAAATCGCATACGGCGCCGGTGGCTCAATCCTTTATCGGCTTCGCGACTTGCATTGGTTGCGCTCGTAGCGCTTGAGCCGGGACAGGTTTCTGCAACCGCAAGTTCACCGAGTTGGCCCGTTTATTCGGCCGAAGTGCGCATTCGCCCGAGCCTCGTGCCGGTGCTGTGGGACGCCCATCGAAGGTTCATGGAGGAAAACCAGAACCCCGACTGCTTTTCGATCGCCGTGGAACTCAAGGATGACACCGTTGACATCAGTTATCTCCGGCTAACCGTAGACGTGGAAGTCGGGCCGGAGTACTTTGAGATACGTCCTGTGTGCGAGGAGGCGCGCTCCGTTACCTTCCACTACGACTCCAGTGGCACCTTCCTTGGTCGACAATGGAATCGCTAGTCCAACATTCTTGCCGGCTTCTCGAACGACGAACTGCCGGAATCATTGGGCAACGGGAAGGTGAAAGGCGCGCTCGGCGTTCCGGTGGGAGATGGCGGCCCGGTCGGCTTCTGATATCGTGGCGTTGTTCAGGAAGTCTACCGCCGGGGGCATGGGTTGATACGGGTAGTCGATCGCCCACATGATCCGGTCTGCGCCGAGCACCTCGATCGAATAGCGGAGCGCGGGATCGTGCTCGACGCCGCTCGTGGTAATCATGAAGTTGCGTTTCATGATCTCCGACGGTTTCAGCGTCGCCTTGTATGCGCTGCGGCGACGTTCGAACCAGTAATCGGCTCGCCACAGGTAGAAGGGGATGTTCTCCCCCATGTGGCCGAGCACGATCTGGAGCTTGGGGAAGCGGTCGAAAACTTCGCTGACGATCAGCCGCATGGCATGAGTGCCGGTTTCGATGGCAAAGCCCCAGATCGCCGACTGCAGCCGCCTGTCCCGGAAAAGATCCGCCATCGGGTCGGACGGATTACGGGGGTGGATGTAGATCGGCCGGTCCAGCGCTTCCGCCGCCTCCAGGATCGGCCAGAATTTGGGATCGTCGAGATATTCGTTGTCGGTGTGCGAATTGACGATGAAGCCGTTGAGGCCGAGCTGGCGCACAGCCCGCTCCATCTCCTTTGCGGCGCCGTTCGGATCCTGCGGAGCGAAGCTGGCGAGGCCGCCGAACCTGTGCGGAGCGGCCCGCACGATCTCGGCGAGCCGGTCGTTGGCGAGCGTCGCAAGCGCGGCCGCGCGATCCGGCTTGAACAGCTGCACACCCGGCGAAGTCAGCGAAAGCAGATGCATGTCGATGCCGAGCCGATCCATCTCCGCAAGGCGGCGGTCCGTGTCGAGCATGTTGACCCACAACGGCTCTTGGGATCGCGAGCCGGCCCGGTTGATCACCTCGACGTCGAGATTGCGCCAGTTGCCGTCGGCAAGCGCCGCCAGAGCATCGAGGTGCTCGGGAATCGTCCAGGCTTCCTCGGTGGCGATCCTGCGGTGCGAAACGGCAGGTTGCGCGGCCGCACTAGGTTGCGTCCCGGGCACCACACCGCCGGCGGCCACGAGGGCAGCGCCCGTTGACAGAAAAGCTCGACGATCCATACGGCACTCACTCCCTGCCCGTTGGCGTTTTCGAGGCTAGGGACGGTCTGGGGGCTGTCAATCTTACTTCTGTATAGCGAAAGAAGAGTTCCGGATGGCGGAACATCTGCCGTTGGTCTGACGCCGATTGGACCTTTCACAACCTGTCGGCTGCGCCCCAAAAGGGGCAGGGCATGCTCGGCCCGATTGGGAGGATATCTGGCCAACCGGATCGCTTCACTTCGCCATGCCGTGTCGATCGCAGCCGTGGGCACCGCCCTGGCCGCCTCGGCGTCTGCGCTCGCGCAGGACGAAACCGCGCCGTCGGCGGGGAGGATTCTGGCTGCACCGGCGCCAACGTGATCACGGTCACCGCCCAGTTCCGCGAGCAGAACCTGCAGGGCATCGCCGCCCGGGGAAGCCAATGGGTGCCCTTTACTTGCTCCGTGGGTTCCCCACCGGCCCGAGCCCGCCAGGCTTGAGACTTGGCTGTGACGCATTGGTCTTCGGCTTCTCGACCTTCGGTTTGCGGGCCTCCCGGTTCGATCGTTTCTGACCCTTGGCCATGTTCTCATTCCAATCATCGGTTTGTCGTTTCCGCCGAGCGTAAGCGGAACACGCGTGGTGGTGTTTCGGAGAATGGCTTCTATCGTCGGAAGCCGCGACCCCGTGGACCGCCCGGGCCCTGCCCCGGAGTGCGCTCGCGATAGACGATCCGGCCTTTGGTCAAATCGTAAGGCGTCATTTCCACGTGAACGCGGTCGCCCACGACGGAGCGGATACGGAACCGTCTCATCTTGCCTGCGGTGTAGGCGATAATCCGGTGCTGGTTGTCGAGCATCACACCGAACCTGCCGTCCGGCATGATCTCATCGATGCTGCCTTCCAGGGTCAGCAGTTCTTCCTTTGGCATTTGGTTTCCTGCCTATCGTTCTGATTGAGGCTTCAGCGATCGATTCTGGTATGCTCTTTGGCGCGCGCCCTGTCCCGTAAGCGACGGCGTTTCTCGAGCCGGGCTCGAGCTCTTGCGTCCCGATGACGCTGAGTGTTGCGAGACATCCAAAAAAACATTGTGATGCCAGCCGCCAGAATGAGGCCGATCAGCGCGTAGGCGATGACGAGGCGGGTTGGCAGATCGGCCATCACGGTCTGGGCACCACGGCGGCATTGGCCGCCCGCTCCCTGAGGATTGCAACGGCCTCGCGGCATGCTGCCTCATCGCGATAGCCCCCTGCGTCGACCAGCGTTCGGCCGGCTCCATCGCAAAGCCGCCAGTGCCAGTCGCCACCGGCGAACCGCGTCGAGCTCGTCGGAACTTCGTCGGTACGGTAGACTTCGAACCGATCGAGCGCGCCGGCTGTCACGGTCCGGGATTCGCGCCGTTCGAGCGCCGGTTCACCCAACCGGCGGAAATGCGACGCGGCAGGCTCTCGCAGAGGCTGCCGGGCGCCGGCAGCTTCCTTGCATAACCCATGGAAGGGGACGTGCGGGTGCGGTGTGCGATCTCCGTTCATCGCGGTGCTCGCGGACTGGCATAGGCAAGGCGCCCGATGGCCGCTTCCACGCTGTTGCGACCTTCGTCGCTGGCGGTCGCAAGGTCCAAGGGCCTTCCGCGCAATTCGGCATTGTCCGTATTGAGGAACGCGATCGCTACCTCTCGTCCGAGCAGGAGAAAGGCGAGCCGAGTGATCTCGCCTTGCCGCTTGGCATGGTCCGGCTCGAGACGCGGCCGCTGGCGCTTGCCCCAACTCATCGCGTTGCGCCGAGCCGGCGCGGTTCCCTCAGACCCGGTCAAGAGATGTAGCCTTGGGCGTGGCGTCCGGGCGAGGCCAGCGAATCCGCGGTCGGCGCCGCAAGGGTTTCCCAGGTTGGTGCCGCGGCGGCACCCAGAGCACGCTGCATGCAGCCGATGCGTCCGGCGATGTGCGTGGCGGCTACCTCGTGCACCTGGCGCAGCGCTCCGCTCGATGCGCGATCGGCATGCATCAGCAGAATCTGGTGATCGGAATAGAGTCGGTTGAAATCCACGGCGGGCTCCTCGTCGTAAGCGGGAGCGCACGGTCTCTCAGCCACAGGCGCTTACAAAGCGGATGCCTGCGATGGCGGTGACATAGTGCGTTCCGCCCCCGATTGTAAGGGGGTGGCCGGCCCGCCGGGCGCCTGGCGACCGCAGCGAGCGCCATGGCGTCATCGTCAGCGCCCCCACGCGCGAGCTGCTGCGGCTGGGAGACGATCCGTGCTCACGCCGGCTGTCCGCCTCGCAGCCTAGCGCCAGCCCATTCGGGATCGTTGCCCGGGGCGTGCATGCCGGGTAGACCGTCGGCAGCCGCAACGGGATCTATGGGGAGCACGGACTTCATGAGTTTCGCCGCGGACTATGCGCCCGACGCCAACCGCTACGACGGGCGGATGCCCTATCGCCGCTGCGGCCGCAGCGGCCTCGACCTTCCGGCGATCTCGCTCGGCCTGTGGCAGAATTTTGGCGGAGCGGACGTCTTCGAGACCGGCCGCGCGATCCTGCGCCGCGCATTCGATCGCGGCGTCACCCATTTCGACCTCGCGAACAATTACGGGCCGCCCTACGGATCGGCGGAGGAGAACTTCGGCCGCGTCCTGGCAAGCGATTTCGCCCGCCATCGCGACGAGCTGGTTATCTCGACCAAGGCCGGCTGGGACATGTGGCCCGGCCCTTACGGCGATGTCGGCGGCAGCCGCAAATACCTGATCGCCAGCTGCGACCAGAGCCTCAGGCGGATGGGGCTGGATTACGTCGACATCTTCTATTCGCATCGCGTGGATCCGAAGACGCCGCTCGAGGAGACGATGGGCGCGCTGGCCCACCTCTATCGCCAAGGCAAGGCGCTCTACGTCGGCATCTCCTCCTATTCGCCGGAGCTGACCCGGCAGGCCGCGGCGATCCTGAGGTCCGAAGGCGTGCCCCTGCTGATCCACCAGCCGAGTTATTCGCTGCTCAACCGGTGGATCGAGCACGACCTGCTCGCGGCGCTCGAGGAGCTCGGGGTGGGCTGCATCGCCTTCTCGCCGCTGGCGCAAGGCATGCTCACGGCAAAATACCTCGGCGGCGTCGCCGAAGGGACACGCGCGGGCAAAGCCGGCTCGCTGTCGTCGCAGCTTCTCTCGGCCGAAAACCTCGAGCGGGTCCGCGGGCTCGACGCGATTGCCAGGCGGCGCGGCCAGACGCTGGCGCAGATGGCCATCGCCTGGGTGCTGCGCGACCCGCGCGTGACGTCCGCGCTGATCGGCGCGCGCACCGTCGACCAGCTCGACGATTCGCTCGACGCGTTGCGCGCGGCGAGCTTTTCCGAGGAGGAGCTGCGCGAGATCGACCGGTTCGCGCAGGAGGGGGACGTCGACCTGTGGAAGGTGTCGTCGACTCTGAACCCCGGCGATTTGCCCGGCTGAGGCCGCAGCCGCTCCGGATCGATCGCCCCGTTCAGGCCCGATTAGCCGGCCGATAATACGATGGCGGATATGCGGCTGATCCCGTTCCTTGCCCTCATCGCGGCGCAGGCATCAGTGCCGGCCGGCGCGCAGTCGGTCATCCTGCCCGATCCCTTGCCGGCAGCCGGACCGAACGCGCGCGCGGCCCAGCAGCCGAGCGGCCCGAACGCGCAAGTGGCTCAACGGACGACGGGTCCGAACGCCGCCCTCGCGCGGACGGATAAGCTCGTCGGCGGACAGGTCCATTATCCGAGCTGCTCTGCCGCCGGGGCGGTGCGGGCGACTCCGGTGAGACGCGGCGAGCCCGGATACGGCCGCCATCTCGATCGAGACGGCGACGGGGTGGCTTGCGAATAGACCTCGTCGGCGCGACGATGGAGGACGCGCGTCGCGTCATGGTCGAGGGCCGGAGCGGGCTGATCGAAGTCGCCGGCCATTGGCTGACCGAATGGCACGCCAGCCTCGGCCGCTTGACCTTCCGCACCGGCGCCGAGGCGCAGCTGTTTTCCGGCGCCACCCCGCACCTGCTGCGCGACCCCGAGCACCACTACGCCTGGTGCGACGAGCTGGCCAAGGGGGATAAGGCGCAGGAAACCTGGGACATGCTCCAGCTCGGCCTGAGCCTTCGTCCTTCGCGGGGCCCGGGGCCGCGCGCGGTGATCACCAAGACCCCGCGCTCGGGCTCGGTGCTGTACGCGAATTTAGGGATAATTAAGTGCGTCCTCATCGGCAGCCATGGTCGCAACTTCAATTCTCGCCTTCCGCTGGTGGCGGACTACGTCTTTGCAGCGTGACCATATCGTCGGTCAGTGCATGGAAGCGCTGGTACGAACCGTGAGAATAGGGGGAGGCGGCAATCCTGCGCCGCTCGGCATAGAGCTCTTCGCGCGACGCGGTCACGTTCGCGTTGTCACCTTGGTGTCCGAGCATTTCCATCGCGTACGCGCGCGCCTCGCCCGGACCTTCGTTACCGCTCGCATAGGCGTCGAGCGCGGCGTCTCCCTTGGGTGAAGCCGTGGTCCAGATCGCGTGAATCAGCATCGTCAACCGATAGGGATCGGTTTCGCCAGGGAGCCGCGCGATGAGCGAGTCCAGGAATAAGTCGTCGGGCATCGTGAACAGCGCGAACTCGAAAGCCTCGACACGATCCCAGAAAAGAACGTGAAGCCCGGTATCGATCACTACCTCGCCATCCGGGCAATCGAGCAGCTTCAGCGCCGCGGCATGCGCGTCGATCTTCTCGGAGCCGAGAAGAATCGCCATTTGGGTCAACGGCCCGCACTGCATGCCTGCTGGATCGAGGCGCGCGAGCACCTCGGCCAGCAAGGCATGGTCGGCCCCGTCCCGGGAAGCCAGCCACAACGATACCGCGCCGTCGTAGAGAAAGGGGTTGGGTGCGTCCGCGCGCGCCAGCTCGGCCCGAACCAGCGGAAGGTAAGCCGCGGGATCGTCGGCAATGCGCGAAGTGAAGGCGTCGAGCTTTGCAGGATCGCGCGTCTCCCAATCGGCAGGGTAGAGCGCGACGACCTCGTTATGAAACGCGTCGTGATCGACCATCTGCGCGCGCGCTGGCAAGGCCAGGGCGAGCGCCGCAAGCGCGGTTCCTATCGGAACGGGTTTCACTGATCGAGGAAGCTCCGCATCTTGCGGCTTCTACTCGGATGCTTGAGCTTCCTCAACGCCCCCGCGACCGGCAGACAACTCAGCCGCTCGGGACAGGCTTCGCCGCGATCCGGCGGATGCGTTCGCGGGTGACCGAGAACTCCAGAGCGGCGTCGAAGGGCGGCCGACTACCTCGCATGCGGTCGGTGTTCATGCCAATGCCAGAGCGCGCGCGGCACCCGCTACCCTCAATCAAGGCGTTGCGACCGGTTCCGATGCGGCGTGCCGCGTCACGTCGGCCACGAGGTCCTCGCTGCCGCTGGGCCGCGCATTCGTGGGCGAAAAAGTCGAGGAAGGCGCGCACCGAGGGGAACAGGCCGCGCCGCGAGGGGAACGCGGCAGGGACGATCCCGGCCGGCGGCCGTCAGTCGGGCGGCACGTGGACCGGTCGCCCGGCCTCGACAACCTGCCAGATCATCGGCGTCGGCAACTGCACCACACCGGCCCAAGCCTTCAGCCACGGTTCACTGGACCACCCGCATTCCGTTCCCGCAACGGGGGCCAGTAAAGGACAGCGCAAGTGGCGACCATCATCGGCTCCGATTTCTCCGAAACCATCTACGGCACTTCCAACAACGACACCATCTTCGGCCGCGGCGGCCACGACACGATCTACGGCAGGGGCGGTCACGACCGCCTCTACGGCGACGGCGGCGACGATTTCCTCTTCGGCGGATCGGGCGACGATGACCTGATCGGCGGCTCGGGCTTCAACGACCTGTGGGGCGATTCGGGATTCGACCGCTTCGTCATGTCGGCCCGCGCCGGCGCCGGCTTCTCCGACGATCTCGTCTGGGACTTCGAGTTCGACGTCGACCAGATCGACCTCAGGGCCTGGGGCGTCAGCGATTTCAGCCAGGTCCTCGCGCTGCTCGGCACCGACTCCTTCGGCGATGCCACGCTCAACGCCTTCTGGGCCGGCCGCGACCACGCGCTCACGCTCGAGGGCGTGGCGCCGTCCGAGCTGATCGCGAGCGATTTCCTCTACGCCAACCCGGCCGCGATCGACGCGACCGGAACCACCGCCGACGACGTCATGTTCGGCTCGCGGCTCGACGACAGCCTCCGCGGGTCGGGCGGCCACGACATCCTCCTCGGCGGGCTCGGGCACGACCTGCTGCAGGGAGGTGCGGGCGACGACGACCTGATCGGCGGCGCCGGCCTCGACGACCTCTACGGCGGCGATGGCAGCGACGTGCTCGAAGGCGACGCCGGCGCCGACTGGCTGTTCGGCAACGCGGGGCGCGATTTCCTCGTCGGCGGCGGCGGAAACGACCTCCTGCGCGGCGGTGCGGGCACCGACGATCTCGAGGGCGGCACCGGGGCGGACCGTTTCGAGTTCGACGACGGCGAGCTCGGCGGACTGACCCGCGCGACCGCGGACTACATCGAGGACTTCTCGCGCGCCGAGGGCGACCGGATCGACCTGCGCCTGGTCGACGCCAAAACCGGTGTTGTCGGCGATCAGGCCTTCCGGTTCATCGGCAGCCAGGGCTTCACGGGCACGGCCGGCGACCTGCGCTATTACACCGCCAACGGCGACACCTTCGTCACCGGCGATACGAACGGTGACAGGCAGGCCGACTTCCTGATCTACCTCGAAGGAACGCTGAGCCTGAACGCGGGCGACTTCCTGCTGTAGGCAGCAGGAATCGGGCAGTAGGCAGTCGGGAAAAACGGTATCCGACTGCCGACTGCCTACTGATCGAGGAAGCTCCGCATCTTGCGGCTGCGGCTCGGGTGCTTGAGCTTGCGCAGCGCCTTCGCCTCGATCTGGCGAATGCGTTCGCGGGTGACCGAGAACTGTTGCCCCACCTCTTCCAAAGTGTGGTCGGTGTTCATGCCGATGCCGAAGCGCATTCTGAGCACGCGCTCCTCGCGCGGGGTCAGGCTGGCGAGGACGCGGGTGACGGTTTCCTTGAGGTTGGCCTGGATCGCCGCGT
>CBHCZH010000141.1:0-9386 GCA_965977975.1 uncultured bacterium | reverse complement strand
CTTCACTCCCGAGCTGCTCGCCGCGCTCGACGAGGCCGGAATCGGCCACGAGACGCTCACGCTGCACGTCGGCGCCGGCACTTTCCTGCCGGTCAAGGCCGACGACACCGCCGACCACACGATGCACGCGGAGTGGGGCCGCATTGATGCCGCCACTGCCGACAGGCTCAACGCCGCGCGCCGCGCCGGCAGGCGGCTGATCGCGGTCGGCACCACCAGCTTGCGTTTGCTCGAAAGCGCGGCGGCCGAAGACGGCACGATCCACCCGTTCGAAGGCGACACCGCGATCTTCATCAC
Source organism: uncultured bacterium (assembly GCA_965977975.1). Lineage (GTDB taxonomy): Bacteria > Pseudomonadota > Alphaproteobacteria > Sphingomonadales > Sphingomonadaceae > Croceibacterium_A. The sequence goes on along the minus strand of CBHCZH010000141.1, from coordinate 9,089 downwards.
CCCGGGTTACACGTTCCGGGCGATCGACGGACTGATGACCAACTTCCACCTGCCGCGCTCGACGCTGTTCATGCTGGTCAGCGCGCTGATGGGGCTGGAGCGGATGCAGGCAGCCTATGCCCACGCGATCGCGCACGAGTATCGGTTTTACAGCTACGGCGACGCCTCGCTCCTACTCCCCTCCCGCTTGCGGGAGGGGTAACGAGGTGGGCGTATCTCGTGGCCATGCACAGGCCCACCCCTAACCCCTCCCGCAAACGGGAGGGGGAACATGGCTTGCAATCCCGTCCCGACACGCCATTTTCGCCGGGCTTTGGACGACCCGATTCTCGATATCCGCAACCTGTCGAAGACCTACAAGGGCGGCACTGTCGCCCTCGAGGGAGTCGATCTGCAGATCCGCAGGGGCGAGATCTTCGCGCTTCTCGGACCGAACGGCGCGGGCAAGACCACGCTGATCGGAGCGGTGTGCGGGCTGCTGCGGCCGAGCGGCGGGACGATCGAGGCGTTCGGCCTCGACGTCCAGCGCTACTGGCGAGAGGTGCGGCGGAGGATCGGCCTCGTGCCGCAGGAGCTCGCGTTCGACATGTTCGCGCGGGTCGATCACTCGGTGATTTATTCGCGCGGCATGTTCGGCTGCCCGCCTAATCCCGGGCGGATCGAGGAAGTGCTGCGCTCGCTCAGCTTGTGGGACAAGCGCGAAGCCAAGATCCGCGAGCTTTCCGGCGGCATGAAGCGCCGGGTGATGATCGCCAAGGCGTTGAGCCACGATCCCGAGTTGCTGTTCCTCGACGAGCCGACCGCCGGCGTCGATGTCGAGTTGCGCCGCGACATGTGGCGCCAGATCGGGGAACTGCGCGAGCGCGGGACCACGATCATCCTCACCACCCATTACATCGAGGAAGCCCAGGAGATGGCCGACCGGGTTGGGGTGATCAACAAAGGCAAGCTGCTGCTGGTCGACGACAAGGCCGCGATCATGGCCAAGCTCGGCAGCACCGAAGCGCGCATCGCGCTCGCCCAACCGCTGGCCGAGTTGCCCGCGGCGCTCGGCGCCTATCCAGTGTCTCTCGAAAATGATGGCCGCACGTTGGTCTATCGCGGCGGCGACGGCACCGGGAAGGGGAAGCGCGAGGCAGCCGAAGTGATCAAGACGCTCGTCGCGCAGGGCATCGCGTTCGAGGAGATCGATACGCACGAATCGAGCCTCGAGGACATTTTCGTCGACCTGGTCGAACGCGGCGAGGTGGCGGCATGAATTTTCCCACCCTGAATTTTCGGGGCGCGCTCGCCATCTTCAACAACGAGCTGACCCGGTTCTTCCGCACCGTGTTCGGCTCGATCCTCTCGCCGGTCCTGACCACCTCGCTCTATTTCATCGTGTTCGGCGCGGCGATCGGCAGCCGGATGCAGGAGGTCGGCGGGGTGCCCTACGGCGCGTTCATCGTGCCCGGCCTGCTGATGCTGACGCTGCTCAGCGAAAGCACCTCCAACGCCAGTTTCGGAATCTACATGCCGCGCTTCACCGGCGCGATCTACGAACTGCTCAGCGCGCCGGTCGGCACGGCCGAGACGCTGATCGGGTTCGTCGGGGCGGCGGCGGCGAAGTCGCTGATCATCGCCGCGATCATCCTCGCCACCGCGCTGCTGTTCGTCGACTATTCGATCGCGCATCCGATCCTGGCGGTCGGATATATCGTGCTGGTCGCCGCGGCCTTCTCGCTGTTCGGCTTCATCCTCGGCATCTGGGCCGACGGGTTCGAGCGGCTGCAGATCGTGCCGATGCTCATCCTGACTCCGCTGACTTTCCTCGGCGGCACGTTCTATTCGATCGACATGCTCGCCGAGCCCTGGCGCACGGTCGCGCAGTTCAACCCGATCTTCTACTTGATCAACGGGCTGCGCTGGACTTTCACAGGCGCCTCGGACGTGCCGATCGGCATGGCCTTCGGCATGACGCTGGGTTTCGTCGTGCTTTGCGTGGCCGTCGTCGCGGTGATCTTCCGCACGGGGTGGCGGCTGCGCGGTTGAGGCGCTAGCAGGCATCGCATGAGCCTTCGTCTCGCCGCGTCCGCCATTGCCCTCCTTCTGGCCGCCTCGGCGGCACCCGCCTCGGCCAACTTGCCCGATCCGGTGCGGGCGATGATCGAAACAGCAATCGCGACGGATGATCCGGGCAAGGTCAAGGCCGTCGTCGACGTCGCCAAGCAGACCCATCCGGACGATGCGGCCGAGATCGACGCGCTGCAGCGCGTTTTCCTGGCCCGGCAGAGCGAAATCGCCGCCGCCGAGCAGGCCCGCAAGGAGGCCGAGCAGCGCTCGACCAATATCTTCGACAACTGGAGCGGCAACGGGCAGATCGGCGCCTTCCAGTCGGCCGGCAACAGCGACAATGTCGGCGTCACGCTGTCCCTTGCCTTGGACCGCACCGGGGTGGACTGGCAGCACCGGCTCAAAGCGGCCGCCGATTACCAGCGCAGCAACGGACGGACGTCGCGCGAACAGTATCTCGCCTCCTACGAGCCGCGCTACCAGGTCGGAGAGGACCTGTTCGCCTACGCGCTGGCGCAATACGAACGCGACCGGTTCCAGGGCTTCTCGTCACGCTATTCGCTGTCCGGCGGGCTGGGCTATCAGGTGCTGGACGAGGAGGCGATCAAGCTCGCGGTGAAAGCGGGCCCGGCGTGGCGGCAGGTCGATTTCCTCGACGACGCGAGCGACAGCGGGTTCGGTGGCCTGGCCGGCGTGGATTTCGACTGGCAGATCCTCAAATCGCTCACGCTTACCCAGGATGCGAACCTGGTCGCAGATAGTGGCGGCACGGCTACCGTCATCGTCGATTCGACCGCGACCAGCGTCTTTGCGACCACCGGACTCGAGGCAAAGATAAGCGACGGCCTGACCACGCGTCTTTCGTACACGGTCGACTATAACAGCAACCCGCCCGAGGGCGCGGTTTCGACCGATACGCTGACGCGGTTCACGCTCGTCTATGGCTTCTGAACCGTCCCGCTTCGCGTTCTCGATCGACGCTTGCGATGGAAAGGCCCGCACGGGCCGCATCGCGATGCGTCGCGGAGAAATCCGCACGCCGGCGTTCATGCCTGTCGGCACTGCGGCAACGGTGAAGGCGATGAAGCCCGAGGCGGTGCGGGCCACGGGTGCCGACATCATCCTCGGCAATACCTATCACCTGATGCTGCGCCCCGGTGCGGAGCGGGTCGCCAGGCTCGGTGGATTGCATCGCTTCATGAACTGGCCGCGTCCGATCCTGACCGACAGCGGCGGCTATCAGGTGATGAGCCTTTCCGATCTCAGGAAGCTCACCGAGGAAGGCGTCGAGTTCCGCAGCCACCTCGATGGCTCGAAGCACATGCTCAGCCCCGAGCGCTCGATGGAGATCCAACGCCTGCTCGGCTCAGACATCGTCATGGCGTTCGACGAATGCCCGCGTACCGGTCGTCCGCGCGACGAAATCGCCGCTTCGATGGAGCTGTCCATGCGCTGGGCGAAGCGCAGCCGCGTCGCCTTCGATGCCGGCGGCGAGCATGCCTCGGGCGCGGCGCTGTTCGGCATCCAGCAGGGCGCGCTCGACGAGGAGTTCCGCCGCCGCAGCGCCGATGCGCTGACCGACATCGGCTTCGACGGCTACGCGATCGGCGGCCTGGCGGTCGGCGAGGGGCAGGAGGCAATGTTCGCCACGCTCGATTTCGCCCCCGGCCAGCTACCCGAGAACGCGCCGCGCTACCTGATGGGCGTCGGCAAGCCCGACGACTTGGTAGGCGCAGTCGAACGCGGGGTCGACATGTTCGACTGCGTGCTGCCGACCCGCTCGGGCCGCAACGGCCAGGCCTTTACCTGGACCGGCCCGCTCAACCTGCGCAACGCGCAACATTCCGAGGACAGCGGCCCGCTCGACCCGCGCTGCGCCTGCCCGACCTGCGCGCATTATTCGCGCGCATACCTGCACCACCTGCAGAAAGCCGGCGAGATCCTTGGCGCGATGCTTGTCACCGAGCACAATCTGTCGTTCTATCAGCAACTGATGCAGGCCCTGCGCGAGGCGATCGGCCAAGGCACTTTGGCTCAATTCGCCAACGACTTCCGCCGCGATTATTACGCCTGAAACCGCTTGCCTTGCTCGCGGGCTCGCGTCATTTTCGCGCGCAGGGATTGTGGGGACGCATTACATGACCAGACTTCGTTTCGCCGCAAGCACGGCCGTGCTTGCTTTGGCTGTCGCCGGCGCGGGTGCGACGGCGCAATCCACCGAACCGCTCGCCGCCAAGTTTGGCGCGCGGGAATCAGTGCTCGACCTTGGCATTTCACCGAAAGGCACGCATGTGGTGTTCGTCGCGCCGCGGCCGGACGGCGGCGAAAACGCGGTAGTGGTCTCGTTGGAAAATGGCGAGGCAGTGCCAATCCTCGGCGCCAAGGGCAACACCGAGCAGATCGCAGACTGTCAGTTCGTCATCGAAACCCACATCGTGTGCCAGATCCTTTTCCGGCAAGGCAGCAACCAGGACGTCGTTACGGGCAGCCGCCTAGTGGTGCTGAGCGCGGACGGTAAGTCGATGGAAGAGCTCACCGCTGAAGCGCGTGGAACGGCCCGCGCCAGCGCTTATGGCGGCGAGGTCGTCGATTTCAGCGCAGTCGGAAATCCGAACGAAGTCCTTGTAGACCGCTGGTTCAATACTGAGGACCGGACTGGCAACCTGGGTGGTCGTAGCGAACGAGGCCTTGCCGTCGAGGCGGTCGACGTGGTTTCGCTCGATCGCCGGCGCGTGGAACCGCCTCGCGAGAATGCACGGGACTATGGTACGGACGGCCAGGGTAATGTGAGGATCATGCGCACGCAGCCGACCGACGATCGCGGCTATGCGAGGCAAGAGCAGAACTACTTCTATCGCCAGGCCGGTGGCGGATGGAAAGACCTAAGCACCGTTACCTACGATGGCCGCTTGTGGCGGGGATTTCAGCCTGTCGCAGTCGACGCTGGGGAGAATGTCGCGTACGGTTTCGATCGCACCGGTGATCTCATGGGCCTCTATAAGGTGGCCCTCGACGGTAGCGGCACCAGGACCCTGGTGCTCGGGCGCGACGACGTCGATGTCGATGGTCTTATCCGTATCGGACGCAGCCGGCGCATCGTCGGTGCAAGCTACGCCACGGAACACCGTCTGGTCGAATATTTCGATCCTGAGCTGCAGGGCATTGCACGCGGGCTGGCGCGCGCACTCGGCGGCAACAAGCAGATCAGCTTCCAGGACGCGACTGCCGGCGAGGACAAGCTGATCGTCTTCGCCGCGAGCGATATCGAACCGGGGAAGTATTACCTTTACGACAAGGCCAGCAAGCAGCTCGCGTTCCTGATGAACGCGCGCGACCCCATCGTCGGTGTCGCGTTGGGCGAGATGAAGCCGATCCAGTACCCGGCTGCCGACGGTACCATGATCCCAGGCTATCTGACATTGCCACCCGGCAGCGATGGCAAGAACCTCCCCGCAATCGTCATGCCGCATGGCGGACCTGCAGCCCGCGACGAATGGGGTTTCGACTGGCTGTCGCAGTACTTTGTCGCCCGCGGCTTCGCCGTGCTGCAGCCGAACTTTCGCGGCTCGGATGGTTACGGCAGCGCATGGTTCGAGAACAACGGTTACCGGTCGTGGGAAACGGCGATTGGTGACGTAAACTCGGCCGGCCGGTGGCTAGTCGATCAAGGCATCGCTGCGCCGGGCAAGCTGGCGATCGTCGGATGGTCCTACGGTGGCTACGCCGCACTACAATCTCAGGTAGTCGATCCGAGCTTATTCAAGGCCGTGGTCGCCGTAGCTCCGGTGACTGACCTCGAGCGCCTCAAGACCGACGAACGCGACGAGAGCAGCCGCCGCGTTCGAGAAGCCCAGATCGGCAGTGGGCCGCACGTGCAGGCCGGCTCGCCCGCCCAGCATGCAGCGAATTTCCAGGCCCCCGTGCTACTGTTCCACGGCGATGCCGACCTCAACGTGGCGGTCGGGCATTCGCGGCTGATGAACGAGCGGCTGCGGGCCGCCGGCAAACAAGTGACTTACGTCGAGTTCGAAGCACTCGACCACCAGCTTGACACCGCCGCGGCACGCACGCAGCTGCTGTCGGACAGCGATCGCTTTATTCGCGCCGCGCTCGGCCTCTGAGGGACAAACGAAAAGGGCGGTCCTTCCGGTGAAGGACCGCCCTTGTACCTCAAACCTTCCGATCGATCAGCGCGAGTAGAACTCGACCACCAGGTTCGGTTCCATCGTCACCGGGTAGGGCACGTCGTCGAGCTTGGGCACGCGGGTGAAGGTGACCTTGTCGGTGCCGTCAGGGGTGACGTAGTCGGGGATGTCACGCTCGGGCAGGCTCTGGGCCTCGGCAACCAGCGCCATTTCCTTGGCCTTATCGCCCAGGCTGACGACGTCGCCGGGCAGCACCTTGCGGCTGGCGATGTTGCACTTCACGCCGTTGACGCGGATGTGGCCGTGGCTGACGATCTGGCGCGCGGCGAAGATCGTCGGCGCGAACTTGGCGCGGTAGACGACCATGTCGAGCCGCTGCTCGAGCAGGCCGATCAGGTTCTGGCCGGTGTCGCCCTTCATGCGGTCGGCTTCCTGGTAAGCCTTCTTGAACTGCTTCTCAGTGACGTCGCCGTAATAGCCCTTGAGCTTCTGCTTGGCGCGCAGCTGCAGGCCGAAGTCGCTCATCTTGCCCTTGCGGCGCTGGCCGTGCTGGCCGGGACCGTAGGAACGGCGGTTTACCGGGGACGACGGGCGGCCCCAGATGTTCTCGCCCATGCGGCGATCGAGTTTATGCTTGGCGCTCTTGCGCTTCGACATGACGTCGTGCTCCAATTTGCTCTCGCCACCCCAGCGGCGGCGCTTCAACCCGGGCTCGCAACGATGGACCGTCCAAAGATTCTCTGGTCATCCATCGCGGCCGCCGCTTCACCGGGGTGCGGGGCCAATCAGCGAAGGGCGCGCCGATAGCTGCGCGCCCGTTTCAAGTCAATGGGTAGCGGGCCGCTCAGCGAGCCTGCGCGCCCATTCGATTCTGCCGGTCGCGGAACTGCTCGGCTGCGCGCTGGTCCGCTTCCATCTGCGCGGCGGTACGGCAGACGCGCTTGGGCATGTTGCTGCCGGTCCTCGTCTCCATGCGGCAGACCTTGCGATCCTTGTCCTCGCGCGCCTCGGTATCCCCGGCACCGTCGGTCGGATGGTCGGCAGGGGTCTCACCTTCGGCCGCGGCAAAAGCCGGTCCGGCGCAGGAAAGGACGAGCAGCGCGAGCGGCGCTGCGAAGCGAATCATCATTCTTGAGGAACTTTCGTATCGTCTGTTACCACCACGCACTAACCGACCACCGTTTGAAAAGAAAGCGAACTCTTGTCGCGCTTTGTCGTCAGTCCTCGCGCGGCGGCTTTTCCAGTGCGCTGAGAATGCCGCGCAGGGTACGCACCTCGAGGTGGTTCCAGCCCGGCTTGGTCAGCATCGAGCGCAGCGTCAACCGTGTCGCCGCGGCGCGGGAGGGCGGGCGGAAATAGCCGCGCGGCTCGAGCACCCGCTCGAAATGCGCGATCATCGCTTCGAGCTCCTCCTGCGGGGCAGGGGGCAGCAGGTCTTCGGCAGTAGGCTGAGCCAGCCGGTGGCTTCGCTCGACTTCGCTCGGCGCCTGCTTCCACCATTCGCAAGCGCACAGGATAACGGCCTGCGCAAGGTTGAGCGACGGGAACGCCGGATTGACGGGCACGGTGATGATCGTCCGGGCGAGGGCCACGTCCTCGGTCTCTAGCCCCGACCGCTCGGGCCCGAACAGGATCGCGCTACGGCCCAGGCTGCCCGCGATCTCACGGGCCGCGGCTTCGGGAGTGAGGACCGGCTTAGTGACGCCGCGCTTGCGCACCGTAGTCGCGTAGACATGCGCGCAATCCGCCACCGCTTCGGCCACGCTGCCATGGACTTGCGCTCCGGCGAGCACTTCGTCGGCGCCGGACGCGGCGGGCCCCGCCTCGGGGTTCGGCCATCCGTCGCGCGGCTCGACCAGCCGCATTTCGGTCAGCCCGAAATTGAGCATCGCCCGCGCCGCCTTACCGATGTTCTCGCCCAATTGCGGGCGGACGAGGACGATGATGGGCGAACTAGTGGGGTCCGACATCGCGCACGCTGCTGGCGAACTCCTCGAAGTCGCGCGCTTCGGAGAAGTCGCGGTAGACGCTCGCGAAGCGAATATAGGCGACCGAGTCCAGCTGGCGCAGGCCGTCCATCACCAGTTCGCCGATCAGCGAGGAGGCAACCTCGCTTTCGCCGGCAGTCTCGGCCTGGCGCTGGATGCCGGAGACCAGCTGGTCGATCCGTTCCTGCTCGACACCGCGCTTGCGGCAGGCGAGGATCACCGATTGCTCGAGCTTGCCGCGGTCGAACGCCTCGCGCTTTCCGTCGCTTTTGACCACGGTGACCTCGCGCAGCTGGACGCGCTCGAAGGTGGTGAAACGCGCGCCGCAACTCTCGCATTGGCGTCGACGGCGGATCGAGGTGTTGTCCTCGGTGGGCCGGGAGTCCTTTACCTGGCTATCGTCATGGGCGCAAAAAGGGCAGCGCATCGATGAGTTACGGCCGGATTCTCTTGTACAGCATGAACCCCGCGCCGGCGATAAGGCCGATCGGCCAGGTCACTACTGGAAGGAGCCCCGCGGCCAGCGCGCCCACGGCCCCGCCGATCACCACGGGCTTGGTCGAGGGATGCGCGGCCCCCTCCTTGGCCATCGACTTGATCTCGTCGACCGCGTCGATAAGGATTCGGCTGTCGATCGGGCCTTTGTCGTTGGGATCGGACATCGCTTACCTCCCCGGATAGACTGGGAACGCCTCGCACAGCTCGGTAACACGGCGGCGAACGCTTTCCTCGATTTGAGCGTCGCCTAGATCGCCATTCTTGCGCATACCTTCAAGGACCTCGGCAATCATCGCGCCGACCTTGCGGAACTCGGCCGGGCCGAACCCGCGTGTGGTCGCCGCCGGAGTGCCGAGCCGGATGCCCGAAGTCTTCGCCGGCGGCAGCGGGTCGAACGGGATCGCGT
>CBHCZH010000140.1:0-9492 GCA_965977975.1 uncultured bacterium | reverse complement strand
CCGCTGCGCGGACACCTCCCCCCGTGAACGGGGGAGGATCAGGGTCGCGCTTGCATCGTCCGCGCTTTTCGCCTAGGGGCGCGCCCTTCCCGTCATGGTCATCCCTGGAGGCGTGGCGGCGAAGTGTAACCAACGCATTCGAAAGGCACTGAGATGAGCGACGCTCTGACCCTGCCGGCCGAGCTGCGCGAACGGGCTGGCAAGGGAGCCTCCCGTGAATTGCGCCGCCAAGGCCGTGTCCCCGCCGTGATCTATGGCGGCAAGGAAGAACCCACTGCAATCCACATCGAGGAGCGGCTGCTCGTCCGCCAGCTCGGCACCGGCCACTTCATGAACTCGATTGTGATGGTCGAGATAGGCGGCAAGCCCGTGCGCACGATCCCCAAGGACGTGGCGCTGCACCCAGTCACCGACCGGCCGCTGCACGCCGATTTCCTCCGCCTCGCCAAGGACGCCAAGATCCACGTCCAGGTGCCGGTCGTGTTCGCCAACGAGGAAGCCAGCCCCGGTCTCAAGAAGGGCGGCGTGCTGAACGTCGTGCGCCACGAGCTCGAGCTGGTCTGCGAATCGGACAAGATTCCCGACGAGATCGTGCTCGACGTGACCGGTCTCGAGGTCGGCGATTCGATCCACATCAGCCACGTCACGCTGCCCGAAGGTTCGGTCAGCGCGATCACCGACCGCGACTTCACCATCGCCACGATCGTCGCTCCGTCCGCGCTCAAGCAGACCGAAGGCGTCGCCGAAGCCGCGCCGGGCGAAGTCCCGACCGTCGATGAGGCCGAGGAAGAGGCCGGCGAGGAAGAGGCCGAGGGCTGAGCCGGTATCGCTGCAGATCACCAAGGCGCCGGTCCCTAGCGGGGCCGGCGTTTTGCTTTTAGGGCATCCGCCATGCAACTTTGGGTCGGCCTCGGAAATCCCGGTCCGCAATACGCGATGCACCGGCACAACGTCGGCTTCATGGCGCTCGACGTGATCGCCGAGATGCACGGCTTCGGCCCGGTGCAGAAGAAGTTCCAGGGCTGGCTGCAGGAGGGCCGCGTGGCCGGCATCCGCATCCTGCTGTTCAAGCCGGCCACCTTCATGAACGAGAGCGGCCGCGCGGTTGCCGAGGCGCTGCGCTTCTACAAGCTCGGGATGGACGCGCTCACCGTGTTCCACGATGAGCTCGACCTCGCACCCTTCAAGGTCAAGGTGAAGACCGGCGGCGGCACTGCAGGCCATAACGGCCTGCGCTCGATCGACCAGCACCTCGGCCCGGAGTTCCGCCGCGTGCGGCTCGGCATCGGCCATCCCGGACACAAGGACCGAGTGACCGGCTACGTGCTCGGCAACTATACCAAGCCCGAGCTCGACGACCTCACCGACATGCTCGCCGCGGTCGGCGCCGAGACCGAATGGCTCGCGCAAGGCGAGGACGCGCGGTTCATGAGCGACGTCGCGTTGCGGCAGCAGGACTGAGCAAGGCTCGCGAGCGGCCGCTGCGATTTCTTCCTTTCCTGTGTCCGGCCCCGGACATATCCTGCATTTCGCGACGCGGCTCCGGGGGCTTCCATGAACGAGATCGCTCAAGCTACTGAGGCGAATAGCGCCGCGCCGAACGCGGCGGATCCGGCGCAGGCCAAGGGCGCGACCGTTCGCGACCTGATGTCTCCGCCAGTCGGGGTGTTCAGGGGTACCGACACCGTGGCCCAAACCGTCGAGGCGCTGCGCGAGGCGACCAAGTCCGCCTTCATCACCTATTGCTACATCACCGACGAGGCCGGCCACCTCGACGGCCTCGTGGTCATGCGCGAGATGCTGCTCGCAAAGCCCGGCGACAGGCTTGCCGGCATCATGATCCGCGAGCCCTTCGCGCTGCTCGACACAATGCCGCTCGACGAGGCGCTGCGGCAGGCGCTCGGGAAGCACTATCCGGTCTATCCGGTGGTTGATGCCTCGGGCGTGCTGGTCGGGCTCGTGCGCGGCGAGACGCTGTTCGCCAACCGCGCGATCGCGATCAGCGGCCAGGCCGGCAGCATGGTCGGCGTCGAGCGCGAGGAGCGGCTCGGCACGCCGCTGATGCGTAGCCTGATGCTGCGGCACCCCTGGCTGCAGATCAACCTGCTGACCGCGTTCGTCGCCGCGGCGGTGGTCGGGATCTTCGAGGATACGTTGAGTCGGCTGGTGATCCTCGCCGTGTTCCTGCCGGTGATGGCCGGGCAGACCGGCAACACCGGCTGCCAGGCGCTGGCGGTGACCTTGCGCGGAATGACCTTGGGCGATCTCAAGGCCGGCTCGGAAGCGGCGCTGGTCTGGAAGGAAGGCATGCTCGGCCTCTTCAACGGCCTGATGGTGGGAGCGACCGCGGGCATCGGCATGATCATCTACGCCAACATGCAGAACGAAGCGCAGCCGCTGCTGCTGGGGCTCGTGGTGGCGTTCTCGATGATCGTCGCCTGCGCGGTCGCCAGCATCGCCGGGGCCTTGATCCCGCTGACGCTCAAGAAGCTCGGAGCCGACCCGGCAACCGCCTCGAGCATCTTCCTCACCACCGCGAGCGACGTCGCGAGCATGGGGATATTCCTGTCGCTGGCGACGGTGCTGCTGGTGTAGCCACGACGCTGCGGCGCAGGTAGGCCGCCGCCCTCGATGCAACGCGTCATCATCATCGGTCCGTGCGGCGCCGGCAAGTCCACCGCCTCGTTCAGATTGGCTGAAGTGCTGGGCCTGCCGCTCCACCATCTTGACCGGCTGCATTGGCGCGCGGGGTGGATCGAATCCTCGCGGGAGGAGCTCGAAGCCGCGCTGGCGCCGATCCTTGCACAGCAGCGTTGGGTGATCGACGGCAACTACGGCGGCACCATGGCCGCGAGGATCGAGCGCGCCGATACCATCATCTACCTGGACTACCCGATTCGCCTGTGCCTGTGGCGCGCGCTGAAGCGAGTGCTCCGCCTCCGTGGCAAGGTCCGACCGGACATGGCGGAGGACTGCCCCGAACGGTTCAGCCTGGAGTTCTTCCTCTACATCCTCAACTGGAACCGCGGCCCGCGCGTGCGTACCGAGGAGAAGCTCGTGGGACACGAGGCGAAAGTGCTGCGCTTTCGGCGCCCGCACGAGCTCGAGTCGTGGCTGCAGTCGTTGCGTTAGCGGCTCGCGCCCGCTAGCGGCGGCGCTCCACCGAACTGGAGTGAGACATGGGATTCCGCTGCGGGATCGTCGGGCTGCCGAACGTCGGCAAGTCGACCCTGTTCAATGCCTTGACCGAGACGCAGGCCGCGCAGGCGGCGAACTATCCGTTCTGCACGATCGAGCCCAACGTCGGCCAGGTCGCGGTGCCCGACGAGCGGCTCGACAAGCTCGCCGCGATCGGCGGCAGCGCCAAGATCATCCCGACGCAGCTAGGGTTCGTCGACATCGCCGGCCTGGTGAAAGGGGCGAGCAAAGGCGAAGGGCTCGGCAACCAATTCCTCGGCAACATCCGCGAGGTCGATGCGATCGTTCACGTGCTGCGCTGCTTCGAGGACGACGACGTCCAGCACGTGCACAACCGGGTCGATCCGATCGCCGATGCAGAAGTGGTCGAGACCGAACTGATGCTGGCCGATCTCGACAGCCTCGAGAAGCGCGTCCCTGCGGCGCAGAAGCGCGCAACGGGCGGCGACAAGGAATCGAAGATCGCCGCGAGTGTGCTCGGCCAGGCGCTCGAGCTGCTGCGCGAAGGCAAGCCGGCGCGGCTGACCGAGCCCAACGGCGACGACGAGGCGCGCGTCTTCGCGCAGGCCCAGCTGCTGACCGCCAAGCCGGTGCTCTATGTCTGCAATGTCTCCGAGGAGGACGCCGCGAAGGGCAACGCGCTGTCGGCCAGGGTGTTCGAGAAGGCCAAGGCCGAAGGCGCGCAGGCGGTCGTCGTCTCGGCCGCGATCGAGGCCGAGCTGGTGGCCATGGAGCCGGACGAGCGTGCCGAGTATCTGAAGGAACTGGGCCTGGAGGAGACCGGCCTCGCGCGGGTAATCCGCGCCGGATACGAGCTGCTCGGCCTCAAGACCTTCTTCACGGTCGGGCCGAAGGAGGCGCGCGCGTGGACCTTCCACACCGGCGCCAAGGCGCCGCAGGCCGCGGGCGAGATCCATTCCGATTTCGAGAAAGGCTTCATCCGCGCCGAGACGATCGCCTTTGACGACTACGTCGAGCTCGGCGGCGAGACCGGCGCGCGCGAGGCCGGCAAGCTGCGTCAGGAGGGTAAGGAATACCTTGTCCAGGACGGCGACGTGATGCTGTTCAAGTTCAACGTCTGACGGCCCCGAACGGCTGCCATCCCGGCTTTCGCCGGGATGGCGCCTTGGGCATTACGCCTTGCTGTCGACGTAGGCGGTCCACAGCTGCGCTATCGAAGCGCGCGCACCCGATACTTGAGCAAAGGTCGCTTTCGCCTCGGCATACTTGCCCTGCTGCGTCTGGGCGATCCCGAGGCGGGTAAGCACGGCATCGCGGTCGACACCGCTCTTCGTCAAGGCCAGCTGGAACATCGCCTCTGCGTTCGCGAAATCCTCGAGCGCCAGGTAGAGATCGCCGGCGTTTTGCGCCGGCCGGGCCGTGGAAGCGGCAGCCGCTTCGCGGGCGTAGTTGGCAGCTTCCGCCGGCTCGCCGGGCGCGCGCTCGTCGACGATAGTCTTGATCCGGCCGTAGTCGGGGTCCGCCTCGCTGAACGCCCCCGCAGTCCTGGCGGCGGCGAGAACCCTGCCCGCCTCGGTCGCCATGATCCGCGGATCGATCGCTTCGAGGTACCGGACGAAGCTTGCGCGATCGTTCAGCGAGTTGGTCAGCGCCATGAGACGGAGCAGATCGAGCCTGGCATCGGGTGCGGGAGCTTGGAGCTGCTCCACCACCTGCCAGGCGCGGCGCCAGTTATCGACGGTGGGATACTCGCCCGCGAGCAGCGCGGACCACTTGCCGGCCTGCCCCGCGTCGCGTGCCTCATAAGCGACGGCCAGCGCGCGGCGCAGCCATGCTTCGGGTGCCTGCTGGCCTGCCGTGCGGCGTTGCTCGATCAGGCCTTCGAGATACGCCATGCCCTGCTGGACTTGCCCCTCTTTGAAGTAGGCTTCCACAGTCAACCCTTCGGCGTTCCCCTGGGTGTAACCCGCCGCGCGAGCGGCCTGCAGGTACTGGCGCGCGCGCGCCCACTCCTGCGCATCGTAAGCCCATTCGCCGAGGTAGTAGTTCATTTCGGCGGCCGCGGCAGGGGCCGCCTTGCCGCTCGTCAGCATCAACTCCATACCCTGCTTCTGCAGCGCCTGATCGCTGAGCTTCACGCCGAGCATGAAGTGGAGATTGCCGGCGAGATAGCGGTCGTCGTCGTTCTGGATCGCAGCCACCACCGCGGGCAGCTGAGCGCGCGCTGCCGCGTGATTACCTGCGGCATCGTTCGCGATGGTTGCGAGCGGCTGGTAGACCCGGCCGAACTCGCGGCTCGCCTTGAATTGCGGCTGCGCCTGGGCATATGCCGGAGCGGTCAGCGCGAGGCTGCCGGCCGTCACACCACCCGCCAGGGCGAGCGCCAGGGCGAATCTAGAGCCGATTCCAGCGCGGCTCTTCGCGCGCGTGGCAAAGGACATACGAAGCATTCTCAGGTGTCTCCTGGTGAGTGGCGACGGCCTCGATATCGGGCCATATATCAAATCGGCGGCCTACTGCCGAGAAAGACCGGCAATTGCAATTCCGCACCTAGATTCCCGGGGCTGAATGCCCATTTAACCAAGCCAAGGCTTGCCGTTCAGCCGCGCCCGGCGCGAGAGTTCGGCAAATGTGGAAAAAGGGGCGATCCACCCCCCTCGTTCCGCGCCGTCCGCTGGCTTGCTTTGGGCCGATGGCCTAGGGCCTTTGCGACAAGACGAAACGACAACGAGACGGGTTAACCGCGCAGGTGAACGACACTACCGATACCCTTGAGCCGCCCGCCACCCCCGGCGAGTTCGAACGCATCGACATCGTCGATGAGATGAAGACATCGTACCTCGATTACGCGATGAGCGTGATCGTGAGCCGCGCGCTGCCTGACGTGCGCGACGGCCTGAAGCCGGTCCATCGCCGCATCCTGTGGGCGTGCCAGGAAGGCGGCTTCGTCCCCGGCCGGCCCTATCGCAAGAGCGCCAAGATCACCGGCGACACGATGGGCAACTATCACCCGCACGGCAACCAGGCGATCTACGATGCGCTCGCGCGCATGGCGCAGCCGTGGTCGATGCGCGTGCCGCTGATCGACGGCCAGGGCAACTTCGGCTCGATGGACCCCGATCCGCCGGCTGCCGAGCGTTACACCGAGGCGCGCCTCGCCAAGCCGGCGATGCTGCTGCTCGAGGACATCGACAAGGACACGGTCGATTTCGTCGACAACTACGACGGCAGCCGGCAGGAGCCCGCTGTCCTCCCTGCCCGTTTCCCCAATCTCCTGGTCAACGGCGCCGGCGGCATCGCGGTCGGCATGGCGACCAACATTCCGCCGCACAACCTCGGTGAAGTGATTGACGGCTGTCTGGCGTTCCTCGACAAGCCGGCGATCACTTCGGAAGAGCTTACCGAGTTCATCCCCGGCCCCGATTTCCCGACCGCGCCGCTGATCCTCGGCAGCGCCGGCAGCCGCGCCGCCTATACCACCGGGCGCGGTTCGATCCTGATGCGCTGCCGCCACGAGATCGAGGAAGGCCGCGGCGACCGGCAATCGATCGTGCTGACCAGCATCCCCTATCAGGTCGGCAAGGCCGGCCTGGTCGAGAAGATCGCCGAGGCCGCCAAGGATAAGCGGATCGAGGGTATCTCCGACATCCGCGACGAATCGAGCCGTACCGGCGTGCGTGTGGTCATCGACCTCAAGCGCGACGCGACGGCCGAAGTCGTGCTCAACCAGCTCTGGCGCCACACTCCGGCGCAGGCGAGCTTCCCCGCGAACATGCTGGCGATCCGGGGCGGCCGGCCCGAGACGCTGGGCCTGCGCGACATCATCCAAGCCTTCATCCAGTTCCGCGAACAGGTCATCACGCGGCGGACCAAGTTCGAGCTGAACAAGGCGCGCGACCGGGCGCATATCCTGCTCGGCCTGGTGGTCGCGGTTTCGCACCTCGACGAGGTCGTGGCGATGATCCGCGGCTCGTCGAATCCGGCCGAGGCCCGCGCCAAGCTGCTCGGCAAGGAATGGCCGACCGCCGAAATCGCGCCTTACCTGACGCTGGTCGAAGCGGTCGAGCCCGACCTCGGCGCGTCCGAGGGCAACTATCGCCTGTCGGAAACTCAGGTGAAGGCTATCCTCGATCTGCGGCTCCACCGCTTGACCGCGCTCGGCCGCGACGAAATCGGTGACGAGCTGAAAGAGCTGGCGGTCAAGATCGAGGAGTACCTCGCGATCCTCGGCAGCCGCGCGCGCCTTTACGAAGTGATGCGCGAAGAGCTGGTCGAGATCAAAACGCTCTACGCCACCCCGCGCGTCAGCGAGATCGCGCCTGCCTGGGACGGGATCGAGGACGAGGACCTGATCGAGCGCGACGAGATGGTCGTGACGGTCACGCTCGATGGCTACATCAAGCGCACTCCGCTTTCGACCTTCCGCGCCCAGAACCGCGGCGGCAAAGGCCGCGCCGGCATGGCGACCAAGGACGAGGACGCGGTGATGGAGATGTTCGTCACCTCGACGCACAACCCGGTGCTGTTCTTCTCGACCGCGGGCAAAGTCTACCGCCTCAAGGTCTGGAAGCTGCCCGAAGGCGGCCCGGCGACGCGCGGCCGGCCGATCGTCAACCTGCTACCTGCGCTCGACCAGGGCGAGACGATCGCCACCGTGCTGCCGCTGCCCGAGGACGAGGACAGCTGGGGCGCGCTCAACGTCGTGTTCGCCACCGCTCGGGGCAACGTCCGCCGCAACTCGATGGACGCGTTCGCCAACATCCCATCGAACGGCAAATACGCGATGCGCTTCGAGCAAGGCAGCGAGGACCGCCTGATCGGCGTCGCGCTGCTCGAAGGCGGCGACGACGTGCTGCTGGCGAGCCGCGACGGCAAGGCCATCCGTTTCGACGGCGAGGATGTACGCGAGTTCGTCAGCCGCACCTCGACCGGCGTGCGCGGCATGCGGCTACGCGACGGTGACGAGGTCGTGTCGCTGTCAATCCTGCATCGCGTCGGCGTCAAGGATCAGGAGGAGCGCGACGACTATCTGCGCTTCGCCCCCTGGAAGGCGGAGAAGGAAGGCGAGCCGAACATGTCGCCCGAACGCTTTGCCGAGCTGACAGAGAAGGAGCAATTCATTCTCACCGTCTGCGCCAACGGCTACGGCAAGCTCAGCTCAGCTTACGAGTACCGGCGCACCGGCCGCGGTGGCCAGGGCATCACCAATATCGACAACATCGCCCGCAACGGCCCGGTGGTGGCGAGCTTCACCGCGACCAAGGCCGACCAGCTGATGCTGGTGACCGACCAGGCCAAGCTGATCCGGATCGGGCTCGACTCGCTGCGCGTGATCGGCCGCGGCTCGGCCGGCGTGCGGCTGTTCAACGTCGCGGAAGGCGAGCACATCGTCAGCGCCGTGCGTCTCGACGAGCAGGAAGAGCCCGAAAATGCGGCCGAGGAAGCGGTGGCCGAAGAAATGCTCGCTCGCGGCAGCGCCGAGACACGTCCCGAGGCGACTCCCGACCGCGACGAAGGCGGGGCGGACGAGGCCTAGGGCTCAGCGCTCGATGGCGAAGTTCCAGCTGTCGGCGCCGTCGCGGCACGTCCCGCGTATGGTCCGGCGGTCGGCGGCAACGTCGGCTTCGCAATCGCCCTCGCTGCGATCCTCGTTGTCGATGAAGCGATAAGTCAAGCGCGTGCCAGCGATCGTGCCGGCGCCCGTGCCGACGAGTGCATCGTCGAGGTAGGCCCGGTAGGTGAACGCCCCGCCGCTCTGGGCAATCGTGAAACGATAACCGTCGCCGTCGCGCCATTCGCCGGCAATGTCGATCGGCTCCGCGGCACCCACCGTCACGCCTGCACCCGGCGACCCTGAGGCCGAAGAGGCGGCTTGCTTGGGCTGCACGACAGGCGTGCCCACCCCCGCCCCACCGTCACCCGCGAGCATCGCCGCGCTGACGAACCCGGCTGCTCCCAGGAACATCATCGCGAATGCGACGAGCTTCACCCTGTCGTTCGAGCGCTGGAACAGGCGCCAGGCGAGGAAGGCGAGCACCAGCACGATCAGCGAGACGACGCCGAGATTGCTGGTCGCGGCAGCCTCGATCACTTTTGCCGCGTCGAAGGTCCCCATGACGGCTCGCCCCTGTTCCCGGATACCGCAATCTACGGCCAAGGTCGCGAGAGGCAAAGCACTGCTTGCATTCCCGCTTGACCCTCACGCGGCGTGAGGGACTATCGAGTCGTCCTGCGGAAGGACGACGACATGGGCAACTACACCGTCAAGCAGCTCGCCAGGCTCTCGGGAGTCTCGGTGCGCACGCTGCATCATTACGACGAGATCGGGCTGCT
>CBHCZH010000139.1:0-9501 GCA_965977975.1 uncultured bacterium | reverse complement strand
AGGTGGAGCACATCTGCAACGATGCGCTTTACGTCGCCTTTCCAAAGGACGACCCGCGCGATCCGCCAGAATCAATCCCGCCGGCGATGATCGATCCGGAGCACCTTCTGCTGCTCGAAGACGGGCATTGTCTCAAGGAACATGCCCTCTCCGCCTGCAACCGCCCCGAGCTGCGCGGATCCGCGGCCATGATCGGCACCTCGCTGCACACCCTGGTGCAGATGGTCGACAATGGCCTGGGCATGACGATGCTGCCCGAAATGGCGATCGATGCGGGGATTCTCCACGAGACCGGCGTAGTCGCCCGCCCGCTCAAGGCCAGGAATGCCAACCGCGAAATCGCCCTGATCTGGCGCAAGAACAGCCCGCGCGCCGAGGAATTCAAACTGCTGGCGCAGGAATTGCGTGCGGGCTGATAAGCCGGCCTGCAAAGGTGAGCGCGGAAGCCGGAACCCAGGTCGATGGGGTCATCTTCCGGCCGGAACCGACTGGCTTATGCGACCCGAAGGTCTCGCCTTCGGATCCGGAGGCCTCCGCGCCCGCCGGCCACCGGGACGCGTCCCTTGACCGCCGTCGCTCGACCCTGCTTCGCATTTGGCGCCAACGACTGTCCAATTGGCGCGCCGGCGACTGGTGGCCTGGAAATTGAACCACGCGCCTAACGCAGGTGACGAACACCTCGACTGCCGACGCGCTCAATCCATGTGCTTGAGGCCGACGCGCAGATAATCCCACCCGGTCACCAGCGTCAGGATCGCGGCGCCCCACAGGAAGGTCAGGCCGGTCAGGTGGACCCACTCCTCGCGCGGCACCGCCGCGCCGAGAATCAGTGCGCCCAGGGCCACCAACTGAAAGGTCGTCTTCCACTTGGCGAGCTTCGACACCGGAACGGAAACCTGAAGCCCGCCCAGGAACTCCCGCAGGCCCGACACCGCGATCTCGCGCACCAGTATGATCAGCCCCGCGATCACGTGCATGTCGCCGACGTAGGGCCCGCGCAGGAAGCCTTGCGCGGTCAGAACCACGATCACCACGAGGACCATGATCTTGTCGGCGATCGGATCGAGGAAGATGCCCAGCTTCGACACCGCACCGCTCGAACGCGCGAGATAGCCGTCGAAATAGTCGGTTATCCCCATCAGGCAGTAGAGCACGAAAGCCAGCGCATAACCGGCCTGCCAATCGGGCCACCACATCAGGAAGGCGAGCAACGGCAGCGCGACGATACGCGACAGTGTCAGGATGTTGGGCAGAGACATCATCCTCCCAGCTCTAGCCTTTCGCGCCGCCGGGAAAAAGTGCGCGGCGAGGTTGTTCTTAACCGCAAGCCAGCTAAGTCAGGGATCGCAACGTGAGAGGGCGCGCCGGCAGGCCATGCTGACATCGACATATCTGCTGCGCCAGCGGCGCTTCCTCCCGCTGTTCGCGACGCAATTGCTCAACGCCTTCAACGACAACCTGTTCAAGAACGCGATGGTGCTGTTCGTCGTCTACAGCGTCTACAACTCGGAAGAACAGGAAGCCCAGTTCAGCGCGATCGCCTCGGGCCTGTTCATCCTGCCGTTCTTCATCCTCTCGGCGCTTTCCGGCCAGCTTGCGGACATGCGCGACAAGGCGATGATCATCCGTTGGGTCAAGGCCGCCGAGATAGGCATCATGCTCGTCGGCGCGACCGGGCTGCTGATGGCCTGGCAGGGCCTGCTGACGAAGGTGGTGGCAATCCCTCTCATGCTGCTGGCGCTGTTCGCCATGGGCATCCATTCGACGTTTTTCGGGCCGATCAAGTACGCCATCTTGCCGCAGCATCTCGAGAAGGACGAAGTGCTCGCCGGCACCGGCCTCGTCGAGGCGGGGACATACATCGCGATCCTCGCGGGAACCATTCTCGCCGGCTTTGTCGCGGTCGAAGTGGCAGCCTTGCTCGTGCTCGTGACGGCTCTGATCGGATACGCCACGAGCCGCCAGGTCCCTCCGGCGCCTCCGCTGATCCCCGAAGATCATCGCAATTTCGAGAGTCTGGACAATCTGGCGCGTCTCGCGCTCAGGTTTCGGGGCGTCTGGCGCGGCCTGATGCTGCTGCCGGTCTTCATCTACTGGACCGTCGGCTCGTCGGTGAAGCTCGTGAACCGCACCATGCACCAGCGCGAGGTGTTCTACGCGATCCTTGCGATCAGCTTCTTCTGGACCATCGGCGCGGTGCTGTTCATCCAGTTTCCGCCGCTTGCCAAGAACGTGCTGTTCGCCAGCAAGGAGGTCGCCAGCCTGTTCCTGGTGATTTTCTCGATCGGTGTGGCGATCGGGTCGGTGGCGATCAATGCGTTGCTCAAGGGCGACGTCTCGGCACGGTTCGCACCCATTTCGGTGCTGTTCATGGGCGCGTTCGTCGCGGCCTTCTGGTTCGTCTGCCACGAATGGAGCGCTGATGTCGGACCGCAGGAGTTGATGGACGTCGGTGAGTTCCTGTCCCAGCCGCTCGCACCCGTCGTGCTGCTCACCCTGCTCCTGATCGCCATCTCGGGCGGCATGTTCGTGGTGCCGCTCTACGCGTTCCTCACCACCAAGTGCGACCCGTCGTGCGCGGCGCGGATGGTGGCGGCCAACAATATCGTCAACTCGGGCGCGATGGTGCTCGGCTCGCTCATAGCCGCCGGGCTAAGCGCGGCCGGCATCCCGCTGGTCGAGCAAGTCCTGCTGAGCGCGGCGATGTGCCTCGTTTCTGCGTGGCTTGCGGTGCGGCTGTACAAAGTCGAGAAGCTGGCGCTGGCCGCCGCTTGAACGCCGGCGGCGGCCGGCGAGTCAAACGATGAAGGCCGTGATCCCGACGAAGCAGGCGCAATAGGCCTGCGCGAAGCCGCGCAATTCTGCGAACAGCTGATCGCGCCAGGGCACGCGCGGTTCGGCCGTTTCGTGCCGATCCTCGCGCCAATGGGGCGGCAGCGACGCCCGGAACGGGTGCCGGGCGGATTCGTCGGTCAGGACAAGCGAGCGGCGCATCGGCATGAAGCGTTAACGGTTTACTAACCATTCGGCACCCGTGGTTTTGGTTACTGTCCACAGACGACACAGCTTGCGCGCGATTGCCGCGCGCATGCCGCGGGGCTAACCGGAGCCTATGCCGAGAACCGCTTCCCGCCTCCTTGTCGACTGCCTGCTCGAACAGGACTGCGACCGTGTATTCACCGTTCCGGGCGAAAGCTTCCTGCCGGTGCTCGATGCGCTGCGCGATTGCGCGCCGATCCAGACCGTCACCTGCCGCCACGAAGGGGGCAGCGCGTTCATGGCCTGCGCCGACGGGGCCCTGAACGCCTCTGGGACCGGGCGTCCGGGAGTCGCCTTCGTTACCCGCGGGCCGGGCGCGACCAATGCCAGCATCGGCGTCCACGTCGCGTTCCAGGATTCGCAACCGATGATCCTGTTTATCGGCGACGTCGACCGGGGAATGCGCGACCGCGAAGGGTTCCAGGAGATCGATTTCCCGGCGTTCTTCTCGCCTATCGCCAAATGGGCCGCACGGATCGACGATGCCGCCCGCATCCCCGAGTACGTCGCGCGCGCTTATGCGACCGCGATTTCGGGACGCCCCGGCCCTGTGGTCCTCGCCCTGCCAGAGGACATGCTCCACGAAGAGGGCTTGCAGACCCAGCCCCGTCCGCTCGTCCTGCGCCCCGCGCAACCGCCGTGCCCCGATGCGATGAGCGCGCTGCTGGCGATGCTCGGTGACGCTGCGGCACCTGTCGCGATCGTCGGTGGCGCCGCCTGGGGCGCCAAGGCGCGCGAATATTTCACACGGTTCGCGGAGCGGATCGGCCTTCCGGTCGCGACCGCCTTCCGCCGTCAAGACGCGCTGCCCCCTTCCTCCCCGGTCTATGCCGGCAATCTCGGCTACGGCCCGAACCCGAAGCTGGCCGAACGGATCAAAGCGGCGGATCTCGTACTGGTGGTTGGCGCGCGCCTCGGCGAGGCGACCACCGACGGCTATGCGCTTCTGACGCCCGATCATCCGGGGCAGTTGCTCGTTCACGTTCACCCTGACCCGGAAGAGCTCAATCGCGTCTACCGCGCCGACCTCGCGATCTGCGCCGATGCCAACGAGTTCGCCGAAAGTGCCGCACTGTGGGATGAGGGTGAGGTAATCCCGTTCGATGCCGGCGCCGAGGCGCACCGCGAATGGCTGGCATGGTCGACACCCAACGAGGATGAGGGTGGCAACAGCAGCTTCTCGCTCGACCTCGCCCGGTGCCTGGCTACCGCTCGCCGCGAGCTTCCCGCCGACGCGATCGTGTGCAACGGCGCAGGCAATTTCTCCGGCTGGTGGCACCGCTACTGGCCCTACGCCGGCTTTCCCTCGCAGCTCGCCCCGACCGCCGGTGCCATGGGCTACGGCATTCCCGCAGCAGTGGCCGCCGCGCTGCGCTTTCCGGACCGCTGCGTGGTGGCGGTCGCCGGCGACGGCGACTTCCTGATGAGCGCGCAGGAGCTGGCGACCGCCGCTCAATACGGGTGCAACCTCATCGTGATCGTGATCGACAACGGCTCATACGGCACGATCCGCATGCACCAGGAGCGGACTTATCCCGGCCGCGTCGCCTCCACCGAGCTTGCCAATCCGGACTTCGCCGCCCTGGGCGCTTCCTTTGGTGCCTGGACGCGTCGGGCTGAGAACACCGACGAGTTCGCCGTGGCGCTCACCGAAGCAAAGGAGCGCAAGGGCCTGCGCCTCCTCCACTGCTTGGTCGAAATCGAGCAGCTCAGCGCCGCCGGCGCCACGATCTCATCTCTGCGTGCTAAAGCCTAGCGCTTCGCCATTTCGAGCACACGATCCCATTCCCCGGATCGGATTTCTGCGACCGAGAGCCGCGACAGCCGCACCAACTCGATTTCAGCCAGCGTCTTGTCCGCCTTGACCTCCGCCAGGGTGACCGGCCGTTCGAGCGCGCGCACCGGTTTCACCTTCACCGCGGCCCAGGCACTGTCCTTGGGGTCTGGCAGGCCGGCTTCGCTGACCTCCACAATGCCTACGATCTCCTTGCCTGTCACCGAATGATAGAAGAACGCCTGATCGCCCTTCCCCATCGACCGCAGGTTGTTGGCGGCGCGGTGATTGCGGATTCCGTCCCACAGCGTTTCGCCGTCCCGCACCAGATCGTCCCAGGAATAGGCCGCTGGTTCCGACTTTATCAGCCAATGGCGTGCCGGCATCGTCTTCTCCTCCTACCCCACACAGGGGTCGTTCCCGGGCCGCAATTAACCGAAAATTGATTCTGGCAAACCATAGGAATGCGTGAAACTGAGGGCATTGATCCCGGTGAACCGAACACGCGAGAAAATCCCCGGCGAAAAGAGGCCCTTGGCCAAGGCCGAGCGCGATATCGTCACGCTCGGCATAGCCGTGGCCGCGATCATCTTGTTCGTCGGCACCGGCGGATCGATCATGCCGAAAATCGTTCGTTCGTGGCTGGGCACCGGCGCCGCGCCGGACATGCTGCTGACCAATGCCGTGCTGTTAAATATCGCACTGCTCGTCTTCGGCTGGCGCCGTTACGCCGATCTGCAGCATGAGGTCACCGAGCGCCGCCGGGCCGAAGCGCGCGCGCAGGAGCTGGCGGCGATGGACCCGCTCACTTGCACTCTCAACCGGCGCAGCGGCGGCCCAGCGATCGAAGCGCTGGTCGCCGATGCGGCGGCCAAGCGGCGCGACGTCGCGGTACTGATGGTCGATCTCGACAACTTCAAGCAGGTCAACGACCTCAATGGGCATACCATGGGCGACCGGGTGCTGATCGAGACCGCCAACCGCATCGCCGCGCTGCTGCCAGCCGGCGGCGTGCTTGCCCGCATCGGTGGCGACGAGTTCGTTTGCGCACTGTCGTTCGAACCCGAAGCACGCGAGATGATCGACCGGCTTGCCAACCATCTGATCGAAGCGGTCTCGGATCCGATTGAAGAACGCGATTTGCGCGTCGAGCCGACCGTGTCGATCGGCATCGCCGCAACCGACGATCAGGATGCAAAGCCCGGAAGCGAATCGCTGATCCATCGCGCGGACATCGCGATGTACCATGCCAAGAAACGTGGCCGGAACCGCTACTACTGGTTCGAGGCCCAGATGGAGAGCGAACTGCGGTTTCGCGCCGAGCTCGAGACTGGCATCCGGCGCGGCATCCCGCTTGGCGAGTTCGTCCCTTTTTACGAGCAGCAGATCGATCTCGAAACCGGCGAGCTGGTCGGCTTCGAGATGCTGGCGCGCTGGAACTCGAAGCAGTTCGGCCTCGTCGGCCCCGAGATTTTCATCCCGATCGCCGAAGAGATCGATGTCATCGGAGATCTCTCGGAGTGCTTGATCCGTCAGGCGCTGATCGACGCCCGGGAATGGGATTCCAAGCTGACCTTGTCGGTCAATATCTCGCCGGTCCAGTTGCGCGACCCGTGGTTCGCGCAGAAGCTGCTGCGGATGCTGATCGACGCCGGCTTCCCGCCGCAGCGCTTTGAAGTCGAGATCACCGAAAGCAGCCTGCACGAAAACATCGGCGCGGTTCGTACGATCGTCACGAGCCTCAAGAACCAAGGTATTCGGATCAGCCTCGACGATTTCGGTACCGGCTATTCGAGCCTGTCCCAACTGCGCTCGCTGCCGTTCGACCGGCTCAAGATCGACCGCACTTTCGTCAACGAGCTGTCCGGCGAAGGGCTTGGCAACGATCTCGTCGAGGCGATCGTCTCGCTCGGCCGCGGTCTGTCGTTGCCGGTCACCGCCGAAGGTGTCGAATCCGCGTCGATCCTTCAGGCGCTGCGCAGCATGGGCCAGCTGAAGGGCCAGGGATACCTCTACGGCAAGCCCGAGGACGCCGCGGCGACACGCGAGCGGCTCTCCGCGATGAGGCTCATCGTGAACCCCGAAGCAATTCCCAGCGAAGAGGAACCGCCCGCCCAACTCAAGGCCGGCTGAAACGCGGCCCATTGCCGCTGGCTCCTGAACGCGATCCAGACCATTGCCGGGGGTGGAGACAGGCCCTAGGTGGCGCTCATGCGCGCCGCGTTCACCAAGATGCATGGCCTGGGCAACGACTTCGTCGTGCTCGATACGCGCGCGGCACCTCTGCCGCCGGTCACCGCCGCACTGGCGCGGGCGCTCGCCGACCGGCGCACCGGCATCGGCTGCGACCAGCTGATCGTCCTTGAGGAATCGCCGACTGCCGATTTCCGTATGCGCATCTACAACGCCGATGGTGGCGAGGTCGAAGCGTGCGGCAATGCGACGCGCGCCGTCGCCATCCTGCACGGCTCGCCGGCGCATATCGAAACCGCGGGTGGCATTCTCGCCGTCCAGCCCGGTGAAGGCGGCGCCGCGGTCGACATGGGGGAGCCGCGCTTCGAGTGGGACGCAATCCCGCTCGCCTATGCGATGGACACGGCCGCCCTCCCGGTCGGCTGGGAGGAACTCGAGCAGCCCGCCGCGGTCAATGTCGGCAATCCGCACGCGGTGTTCTTCGTCGACGATTGCGATGCGATCGAGCTCGACCGGCTCGGCCCGCAGATCGAACGCGACCCGTTGTTTCCAGATCGGGTCAACGTCAATGTCGCGACCGTCGAGAACCAGTCCAATATCCGCCTGCGGGTGTGGGAGCGCGGTGCGGGACTGACCCGCGCATGCGGCACGGGCGCCTGCGCGACCGCCGTGGCAGCGATGCGCCGCGGGCTGGTGGGAAACGAGGTCACGGTCACCCTTCCTGGCGGGCCGCTGCTCATCGAATGGGGAGAGGACGGCCGCATCACCATGACCGGGCCCGCCACCGAAAGCTTCCGCGGCACCTTCGACTGGGGCGATTTCGCGTGAATGCGCCTCATGCGCCCGACGTAATATCGCTCGGTTGCCGTCTGAACATTGCCGAAAGCGAGGCGATCCGCGCCCTGCTCGCCGGTGAGCGCGATCTGGTGGTCGTCAACAGTTGCGCGGTGACTGAAGAAGCCGTGCGCCAGACGCGCCAGGCGATCCGCAAGGCGCGGCGTGCCCGTCCCGACGCGCGGCTGCTGGTCACCGGGTGCGCGGCCGAAATCGAGCGCGAGCAGATCGCTGCGATGCCCGAAATCGACGGCCTCGTCTCCAACGCGCGCAAGCTGGATGTGCGCGCCTGGAACGTCGCTGCGCCATCGGTCGCCATTTCGACACGTCACACCCGCGCCTTCGTGGCGGTGCAGAACGGCTGCGATCATGCGTGCACCTTCTGCGTGATCCCGCAAGGCCGGGGCGCAAGCACCTCGCTGCCGATCGCCGAGGTGCTGCGCGAGGTAGGGCGCCACCTTGAACAAGGCGCGTCCGAAGTCGTGCTCACAGGTGTCGACCTGACCAGTTGGGGCACCGAGCTGCCTGGCAACCTTTCGCTCGGATCGCTCGTGCAGGCTATTCTCGATGAATTCCCGCAACTGGCCCGCCTTCGCCTGTCCTCGGTCGACGGGATCGAGATCGACGAACGGCTATTCGAATTGCTCGCCGGCGAGCAGCGGATCATGCCCCACCTCCATCTCTCGCTGCAGCACGGCCATGACCTGATCCTCAAACGGATGAAGCGCCGCCATTCTCGCGCCGACGCGGTGCGGCTGGTCGAGCGGCTGCGCGCGCGGCGGCCGGGCATCGCGATCGGAGCCGACATCATCGCCGGTTTCCCTACCGAGGAAGCCGCAATGCACGAAGCCAATCTCTCGATCGTCCGCGAGCTCGGAATCGTCCACGGCCACGTCTTTCCCTACTCTCCTCGCCCCGGCACCCCCGCCGCGCGGATGCCGCAGCTCGACAAGGCGACGATCAAGGCCCGCGCTACCGAGCTGCGCGCCGAAGTCGCCACGGTGCGCGCAGCCTGGCTCGCCGCCTTGGTCGGCACTGAGATGACGGTGGTCGCCGAGACCGACGGCACCGGTCACGCGGAAAACTTCGCGCGCGTCGCCGTGCCTCGCGGCACGCCGCGCGGCTCCATCGTCACAGTGACCCCGCGAAGCGTCGAACAAGGCCTGCTGGTATGAGCGAGCCGACCTGGTCGGAGCGGCTGTTTGGCGGCTTCCGCAAGACTTCCGAGCGCCTGTCCGACAATCTCACTGCCGCGGTCGGCACCGCCAAGCTCGACGATCGCACGCTCGACGAGGTCGAGGACGCGCTGATCCTGTCCGACCTGGGTCCCAGCGCCGCCGCGCGCATTCGCGCCAAGCTCGCCGAAAAGCGCTTCGGCCTCTCGATAACCGAGCGCGAATTGAAGGAAGCGGTCGCCGAGGAGATCGCCGCGATCCTGCGCCCCGTCGCCAGGCCGCTCGAGATCACCGCGTTCCCGCGCCCGCAGGTGATCCTCGTGATAGGCGTCAACGGCAGCGGCAAAACCACCACGATCGCCAAGCTCGCGCATCTGTTCCAGGAGGACGACTACGGTGTGCTGTTGGCCGCAGGCGACACCTTCCGCGCCGCCGCGATCGGCCAGCTCCCGGTCTGGGCCGAGCGGATCGGCGTGGACATCGTGC
>CBHCZH010000138.1:0-9542 GCA_965977975.1 uncultured bacterium | reverse complement strand
CTGATCACGGACGCGCGCGGCAGCGAGATTCCCGGCAAGCCCGACTTCCTGCCGGCACACGTGTTGCCCGCGGGTCGCTTCGGCAAGAATCCTCTCGCCTGGCCCAAGGGGATCGCTGCGGTGCTCGAAGGGCGTGCGATGGCACGGCGACTCTACGAAAGCTTCGAGCCGAGCGCCGTGATCGGGTTCGGCGGATATCCGGCACTACCCGCGCTCCTTGCGGCACGCTCCGCCGGCGTTCCCTCGATCATCCACGAGCAGAACGCCGTGCTCGGCCGGGTCAACCGCCTGCTCGCCGGCCGCGTGAACGCGATCGCGACGGCTTATCCCGAGGTGGACCGGCTCGCCGAGAAGCACCAGGCCAAAGTCCATCTCGTCGGCAACCCCGTGCGTCCCGAAGTGCTGGCATTGCGCGATGAGCCCTTCCCCGCGTTTACCGCCGAGGGCCTGCTTCGCGTGCTGGTGACCGGCGGCAGCCAGGGCGCGCGTGTGTTGTCCGAGATCGTGCCCGACGGCCTCGCGATGCTCGCTCCGGCGCTGCGTTCGCGCCTCCAGGTGACGCAACAATGCCGCGCCGAGGACTTGGAAGCGGTCCGCGAGCGTTATGCGAGTCACGGCATCCCGGCCGAGCTCGGCACCTATTTCGAAGACATGCAGGCCAGGCTCGCCGACGCGCACCTGTTCATCGGCCGCGCCGGCGCCTCGACGATCGCGGAGCTGACCGCGGTCGGCAGGCCGGCGATCCTCGTGCCGCTGCCGATCGCCACCGACGATCACCAGGCGGCCAACGTGCGCGAGATCGTCAAGGCCGGCGGCGCGCGCTCGATCCGTCAGCACAACTTCACCGCCAAGGAGTTGGCGAAACAAATAAATGCTCTCGCGCAGCATCCCGAGACGCTTGCCACGGCGGCCCATGCGGCGTGGAACTGTGGCCGGCCCAATGCCGCGAGGGACCTAGCCGATCTGGTCGAGAGCTTCGGTGCTGCACCGATCCAGGATGTGATCCGAATGGCAGGCGATCCTGTCGTGAACACGTCCGCGCGGGCTTCGGCAAGTTCGGTGCGAGACGCGGCATGAAAGGCGTGGGCACCGACATCGGCACGATCCATTTCGTCGGCATCGGCGGCATCGGCATGTCGGGGATTGCCGAGGTCATGCACAACCTCGGTTACAGCGTGCAGGGTTCGGACATCGCCGAGAACGCCTCGGTCGAGCGGCTGCGGGCGCGCGGGATCAAGGTCATGGTAGGCCACGCTGCCGCCAATCTCGGCGAGGCAGCGGTAGTGGTGACTTCGACGGCCGTGAAGCGCGACAACCCCGAAGTCGCCGCCGCGCTCGAACGCCGCATTCCAGTCGTCCGCCGTGCGGAGATGCTCGCCGAGCTGATGCGTCTGAAGCGCACGGTTGCAGTGGCCGGCACGCACGGCAAGACGACCACGACTTCGATGGTCGCCGCGCTGCTCGACGCGGGCGGTGTCGATCCGACGGTGATCAACGGCGGGATCATCGAGAGCTACGGTTCGAACGCGCGGCTAGGCGATAGCGAGTGGATGGTGGTCGAGGCCGACGAGAGCGACGGCAGCTTCCTGCGCCTCGACGGCACGATCGCGGTGGTGACCAACATCGATCCGGAGCATCTCGACCATTACGGTAGTTTCGATGCGGTCAAGGAAGCGTTCGTCGAGTTCATCGAGAACGTCCCGTTCTACGGCGCCGCGGTGCTCTGCATCGATCATCCGGAGGTGCAGAAGGTCATCGCTCGCGTGCGCGATCGGCGAGTGATTACTTACGGATTCTCCGCCCAGGCCGACTGGCGTGCCGACAGCATCCGCACGCAGGAGGGCGGCAACCTGTTCGACGCGATCCATACCGATCGCGATGGCAACCGCCGCACGATCTCCAACATCGCGCTGCCGATGCCCGGGCGCCACAACGTGCAGAATGCGCTCGCCGCCATTGCGGTGGCAGTGGAGCTGGGCTGCGACGACGATACGATCCGCGCCGGCTTCGCCCGCTTCGGTGGGGTGCGGAGGCGCTTCACCCGGGTCGGCGAAGTGGCCGGCGCCACGGTGATCGACGACTATGCGCACCATCCGGTCGAGATCCGCGCGGTCCTCGCC
The DNA here is from genome assembly GCA_965977975.1 of uncultured bacterium. Lineage (GTDB taxonomy): Bacteria > Pseudomonadota > Alphaproteobacteria > Sphingomonadales > Sphingomonadaceae > Croceibacterium_A. The sequence goes on along the minus strand of CBHCZH010000138.1, from coordinate 7,422 downwards.
GCCGCGCGAGAGGCTGCGAGGGGCCGGGTGATCGCGGTTGCCCAGCCGCATCGCTTCACGCGCCTGCGCGATCTGATGGGCGAGTTCCAGGGCTGCTTCAACGACGCCGACACGGTCTTCGTCGCGCCTGTCTATCCCGCGGGGGAAGCGCCGATCGCGGGCGTGGATTCGGCGGCGTTGGTGAAAGGTCTCCGGGATCGCGGCCATCGCGCGGTGGCAGAGATTGCGGGGCCGGGCGAATTGGCGGAGCGGCTCGCGGAGATGCTCACGCCCGGCGATATGGTCGTCTGCCTCGGTGCGGGGGACATCACCAAGTGGGCCGCCAATCTCGCTGGCGAGATTGCCGCCCGTCAGGAGCGCGCGGCATGACCGGCCAGATCGGTTCCTACCAGGGCCCGTCCGACGCGCCTGGTTCTGACAGCGACTACGGTTACGAGGGCTGGGTGCCGAGCAACGTACGCGGCAAGCTCACGCAGCATGCGCCGCTCGACAAGCTGGTCTGGTTCAAGAGCGGCGGCGCGGCCGACTGGCTGTTCGAGCCGGCCGATCTCGACGATCTGGTCGCATTCCTCTCCGGCCTCGACGAAGGAACCCCGGTGATGGCGCTGGGGCTCGGCTCGAACCTGATCGTGCGCGATGGAGGGGTGCCCGGCGTGGTGGTGCGGCTCGGCAAGCCGTTCGCCACGGTCGAGGTCAAGCGCGACTGCATCCTCGAGTGCGGCGGCGGGGCGAGCGGCATCCTCGTCTCCTCGACGGCGCGCGACGCGGGCATCGCCGGCCTCGAGTTCCTGCGCGGCATCCCCGGTACCGTCGGCGGCTTCGTGCGCATGAACGGCGGCGCCTATGGCCGCGAGGTGGCGGATATCCTCGTCGATTGCGATGTGCTGCTGGCGGACGGGACCTTCATCACCGTGCCCGCCGCGGACCTCGATTACACTTATCGCCACTCGAACCTGCCCGAGGGAGCGATCGTGGTATCGGCTCGGTTCCGCGGCTCGCCCGGCAAGCCCGAGCAAATCGGTGCCGAGATGGATCGCATCGCCCACGCGCGCGAGGAAACCCAGCCGCTGCGTAGCAAGACCGGAGGCTCGACCTTCAAGAACCCGCCGGGCGACAAGGCTTGGCGTCTGGTCGATGCGGCCGGCTGCCGCGGGCTTACGATGGGCGGCGCACAAGTGAGCGAGAAACATGCCAACTTCCTGATAAACACCGGCAATGCGACGAGCGCCGATATCGAAGGGCTGGGCGAGGAAGTCCGCCGCCGGGTCTCCGAAAGCCAAGGCGTGACCTTGGAATGGGAAATTCAGCGGGTGGGGCGGTGGTGATGGGTGCGATCCAAATCCTCCCCCGTTGGGGGAGGAGCTCGAGATGACCCTCCCCAAGCTCCATGTCGCCGTCCTCATGGGTGGCTGGGCCAGCGAGCGGCCGGTCTCGTTGATGAGCGGGCGCGGTGTGACCGAGGCGCTCGAATCGCGCGGGCACCGGGTCACGCCGATCGACATGGACCGCAACGTCGCCTCGCGGCTGGCAGAGGCCAAGCCCGACGTCGTGTTCAACGCGCTGCACGGTGTGCCCGGAGAGGACGGCACGGTGCAGGGCATGATGGACTTGATGGGCATTCCCTACACCCATTCGGGGCTGCAGACCTCGGTCATCGCGATCGACAAGGAGTTGACCAAGCACGCGCTGGTGCCGCACGGCATCCCGATGCCGGGCGGTCGGATCGTGAAGTCGACCGAGCTTTACGAAGCCGATCCGCTCGCGCGGCCCTATGTCTTGAAGCCGGTCAATGAGGGCTCCTCGGTCGGCGTCGCGATCGTCACCGCCGAGGGCAACTACGGCAATCCCATCCGGCCCGACGTGACCGGACCGTGGCAGCAGTTCGAGAGTCTGCTCGCCGAGCCCTATATCCGCGGCCGCGAGCTGACCGCGGCCGTTCTGGGCGACCGCGCGCTGATGGTGACCGAGCTGGTTCCGAAGTCGGGCTTCTACGATTTCGACGCCAAGTACACCGAGGGGATGACGGAGCACGTCTGCCCGGCGCAGATCCCGCCCGAGATCACGCAGCTGTGCCTCGACCTCGCGCTCAAGGCCCACCGCCTGCTCGGCTGCCGGGGAACCAGCCGCTCGGACTTCCGCTGGGACGACGAGCAAGGCGCGGAGGGACTGTTCCTGCTCGAGACCAATACCCAACCCGGTATGACTCCGCTCAGCCTCGTGCCCGAGCAGGCGAAGCATTGCGGCATCGACTATGCGGAGCTGGTCGAGATCATCATCGAAGACGCGCTCGCACACTTTGGTAAGGTGGCGCTAGAATCCGCGGCGGGAGCCGGCTGATGGCGCAGACGATCCGCCGCAACGCCAAACCCGTGCGCCGACAGGCGCGGGCGCAGGCGTCTAGGACCAAGGTTCGCAAGGCGAGGCAAAAGACGAATTCGCTGATCGACGCGCTGATGCGGATTCTGCCTTTCACCGAGGAACAGCTGCACAAGGCGTTCCTCATCATTATCCTCGCTGCCGCCGCGGGACTGGCATGGCTGGTCGCCAGCCTCGCCGGACTGACCGCGCTCGCAGGCCAGCAGTTCGCGTTCGCCGCCGCCGATGCCGGCTACGAGGTCAGCCGGGTCGAGGTGCGCGGCGTCGAACGGATGAACGAGCTCAAGGTTTATGAGCGGGTGCTCGGCGAGAAGGAGCGGGCGATGCCGCTCGTCGACCTCCACGCGCTGCGCGGCTCGCTGATGGAGCTGCCGTGGGTGGAGGACGCGCGCGTCTCGCGTCAGCTGCCCGACACGATCGTCGTCGATATCGTGGAGCGCGAGCCGCATGCGGTGCTCAGGAAGCCGGATCGGCTGGTCCTCATCGATCCAAGCGGCCACGAACTCGAGCCGATTTCCCAGGCGGATGCCGAAGGTATGCTGCAGATTTCCGGCCCGGGAGCTCGCATGCAGATCGAGGCCTTGAGCGCCCTGCTCGACGCCGCGCCGGCGCTGAAGCCGCAAGTTGCCGAAGCCGAATGGGTCGGCAACCGCCGCTGGAACGTGACCTTCAAGACCGGGCAAGTGCTCGCGCTTCCGCAGGGCGAGGAAAAATCGGCGGCGGCGCTGATGGAGTTCGCGCGTGCGGACGGTCTCTATCGCCTGATCGGCGGCAAGGCCTTGGCGTTCGACATGCGGGTTGAAGGCCGGTTTTACGTTCGGTGTCCAAGTTGCCGTGCCGGCGAATTGGCTGCACTGAGCGAGAAAGAGACCTGATGGCCAGCCAGCCCAGAACCAGCCCGCGCATCGCGCGCGTGTTCGGCGCGGTCAATATCGGCTCGTTCCGCATTTCCGCGATGATCGCCGGCCTGACCGAAAGCGGCGAGATGGTTGTGCTCGGCAGCGGGCATCGCGCGGCGCAAGGGATCAAGCGAGGCTATGTCACCGACATGGCGGCGGCGACGTACGCCGTGCGCGATGCGATCGAGCGGGCCGAGAAGCTTGCCGGGACCAGCGTGGCCAGCGTCTGGATTGGTTGCTCGGGTGCGGGGCTGGCCAGTTGCATCACGCCCGTAGAGATCGAGATCGGCGGACGCCGTATCGAAGAAGAGGACATCGAACACCTGCTCGTCTCCGCCCAGGGTAGCATCGAGCCCGACGGGCGCATGGTGCTGCACGCCCAGCCGGCGTGCTATTTCCTCGACGGGGCCGAAGGTATCGCCAATCCCAAAGGCCTCCACGCCGAGCGACTGGGTGTCGACGTCCACGTCATGTTCGCGGATGGGGCGCCGATGCGCAACCTGACCGAGGCGGTGCAGAATGCCCATCTGGAGGTTGACGGCGTGGTCGCTTCGCCGCTCGCCACCGGCTATGCCTGCCTCACCGCCGAAGAGCGTGACCTCGGCGTAGCGCTGGTCGAGCTCGGCGCCCAGGTCACCAATGTCTCGGTCTACATGGGCGGGATGCTGGTCGGCCTGGTGGCGATCCCGCGCGGCTCAGCCGACATCACCGATGCGATCGCCAGCGCCTTCGGCGTTCGCCGCTTCCAGGCCGAGCGGCTGAAATGCGTGTACGGCTCGGCGATCGCCAGCCCGGCCGATCACCGCGAGATGGTTCCGGTGAACGGACCCGGTGAGGATCGCGTCGGGCCGGTTGCGCGCGGCGCGGACGAGAGCAACCGCATTCCGCGCGCCGAACTGGTCAGCGTGATCACCGGCGAGCTCGACAGGCTGGTCGGCGACGTCGGCCGTGCGCTCGAGGCGATGGGTTACAGTGGCCGTCAGGGGCGACAGGTGGTCATGACCGGTGGCGGGGCGGAGCTGGCGGGCCTCGCCGACTACGCTCAGGCCGCGCTCGGCAAGCCGGTCCGGGTCGGCCGTCCGCCGCAATTGCGGGGCCTTCCCGAGGCGCACGGCGTCCCCGGTTTCGCCACGCTGGCAGGACTCGTGCTCTATGCGGCGGAGGATCCGATCGACATCCGGGCCGTCGGCTCGCGCTTCCAGACGAGCCATCGCTCGCCGGGCATTGCCAAGGCAATACGGATCTGGACGGCGATGAAGGAGTATTTCTAAGGATTTCGGCCCCCAGGCGGGGCTGTGGATAGATCCATTTACCTTTTGCGCGCACGAATCCCTTTGTGGCACAAGCATGTTACGGGATTGTATTAACCGCTCCCTGAGGAGAGCATCGAGATGAGTATCAACATCGGCCCGCCTTCGGTGGAGGAGCTGCGCCCGCGGATCACCGTGATCGGTGTCGGCGGTGCCGGCGGCAACGCGATCGCCAACATGATCGAGGCCGAGATCGAAGGCGTCGACTTCATCGTCGCCAATACCGATGCCCAGGCGCTCAACAACTCGGTGGCCGAGCACCGCATCCAGCTCGGCCCTGACATCACGCGCGGGCTCGGCGCGGGCTCGCGGCCTGAAGTCGGCCGCGCCGCCGCCGAAGAGACGATGGAAGAAGTCGAGCGCGCGCTCGAAGGCTGCAACATGGTGTTCATCGCCGCCGGCATGGGCGGCGGCACCGGCACCGGCGCCGCGCCGGTCATCGCCGAGGCGGCGCGCAACAAAGGTATCCTCACCGTCGGCGTGGTCACCAAGCCGTTCCTGTTCGAAGGCACCCGCCGCATGCGTGCGGCCGAAGCCGGCATCGAGGAGCTGCAGAAGAGCGTCGACACGCTGCTGGTGATTCCGAACCAGAACCTGTTCTTGGTCGCCAAAGCCGAAACGACCTTCAAGGAAGCGTTCCAGCTCGCCGACGAAGTGCTCCAGCAAGGCGTGCGCTCGATCACCGATCTGATGGTCATGCCGGGCCTGATCAACCTCGACTTTGCCGACGTGCGCTCGGTCATGGGCGAAATGGGCAAGGCGATGATGGGCACCGGCGAGGGCGAGGGCGACAACCGTGCGCTCGAGGCGGCCGAGCGCGCGATCGCCAACCCGCTTCTCGATGGCGTTTCGATGACCGGCGCGAAGGGCGTGATCATCTCGATCATCGGCGGCGAGGACATGAAGCTGCTCGAGGTGGACGAGGCCGCCAACCACATCCGCGAGCTTGTCGATCCGGAAGCCAACATCATTTGGGGTTCAGCGTTCAACCCGGCGCTCGAAGGCAAGATACGCGTCTCGGTCGTCGCAACGGGCATCGAGCAGAGCGCGGAGCAGGCCTATTCCGCCAGCCAGCCGCTCAACTTTGCAGCACGCGCGCCGAAGAAACCCGTTTTGCCCCCGCCGACCGAGGAAGAGCTTGCCGAGGACGCGGGCGGCGAGTTCGCCCAACCCGCTCGGTTCGAGGACGAGTATGCCGCGGCCGAACCGGAAGCGGAGCTCGAGCCCGAAGACTACGGCGCACCGCGCATGCCGGAACCGTATCGCCCGGGTGACGAGGGCGAGGAGGAAGAAGGCGAAGGTCTCGCCGAACCGGCCGAGGACAGCGTCTATGGCGATCGCGGTCCCGGCTATGCCTCGCTGACCGGCACGCGCATCGAACGAGACCCCGAAGCCGTCGCCGCCCGCGAGGAGCATGACGAATGGGACGAGGACGAAGGCGAGGAAGGGGAGGCGCTCGAGCTTACTTTCGAGGCTGAGGAGAGCGCTGAAGCCGATGGAGCGGAGGAAGGGCCGGAGCCAGGCGGACAGGACGAGCTGCTGCTCGACGCCAGCCGCCTTGCCGAAGCCGACGAGCCTATCCAGGCGGGCATGCCCGGCCGTCGCCGACGCCTGCTCGGCGGCGGTGGAGAGGAAGGCGAGCCCGAAGCCGAAGCCGCTCCGCCTCCGCAGCGCCGTGCGCCAGCGGCTCCACCGACCGGCGGCAGCACGCTGTTCGAGCGGATGGCCAATCTCTCGCGTGCCAGTTCCGGCACGAGCGACGAAGAGGAGGAAGAGGAGAGCGGCAGCGGCGGCTTGCGCATCCCGCGTTTCCTCGGGCGTCAGAACAACCAGTAAACGAGGGGCATTAGCGTGCGGTTCAGCCGCGCTTTGCTAGCGGACCTCCTGATGGATCCCCGAGCTGACCGCTTGCGTGCCGCGCTATGCGGTCCGGCGCTGGCTGTGGCGGCGATCGCCGCGTGGCCCGATGCGGCGGCGGCGCAGGCGTATGCCCAGCCCATGGTACAATCGCTGCCTGATCCGGCTGCGCTGCGTCTCAACGAGGCGTTGCGGCGGCTGGCGCAGGACCCGCGTTCGATCACGGCGTTGATCGATGCCGGGCAGGCCTCGCTGTCGCTCGACGACGTCGATGCTGCCGAAGGATTCTTCCGTCGTGCCGAAGCGGTCGCACCCGCGGACGGGCGCATCAAAGCCGGGCTGGCGTCGGTGCTCGTGCGGCGCCTGCAGCCGATCGAGGCGCTGCGGTTGTTTGCCGAGGCCGAGCAAGCGGGCGAGCCGATGCGCCTCCACGCAGCCGAGCGCGGGCTCGCCTACGATCTGATCGGCGATAACGCCAAGGCGCAGGAACAATACCACCTGTTCCTTTCGCTCGGCGAGGATCCGCTGGTGACCCGGCGGCTGGCGCTGAGCCAGGCGATTGCCGGCGACCAGCGCGCGTCCGAAGCGACGCTGCTGCCGCTGCTCCAGCGGACCGACCTCGCGGCCTATCGAGCCCGTGCTTTCGCGCTGGCGATACTCGGCAAGCCGGACGAGGCGGTGTCGATCGCCGAAACCATGCTGCCCGACCGGCTGGCGGGTCGGATGGCGCCGTACTTGCGCTACATGCCGCGGCTCACGCGCGCGCAACAGGCAGCGGCGGCCAACCTCGGCGTGTTCCCGCAGGCCGCGCAGATCGGGCGCGACGATCCGGCACTCGCCGCCTTCGTTCCGCCGCCTGTCGCGCGCGTGCCGGTGCTCACAGCGGATGCCAGACTGGTGGCGAGCGGCGGGCCGCCCGGCCCCCCCGCCGGTCGGGCAGGCCGCCAACCCCCCCGCGCGGGAAATGGAGGGCACCGAGG
>CBHCZH010000137.1:0-9664 GCA_965977975.1 uncultured bacterium | reverse complement strand
TAATGCTTTCGGCCAACGAGCCGAGGCCACGCAGGACTTCATATTCGAATCCCTGAACGTCGATCTTCAGCAGGACCGGAGCATCGAGTTCGTGATCGGCGAGGACGTCATCCAGCCGCCTAACGGGGACTCTCAGCGTGGCGAGCTCGGCCATCCCAAACAGCTGCTTTTGCTGCTCGCCGAGCGGCAGGAGCGACGACGAGTCATCGCGAGAGGCCACGTGGATGTCGGCAGCCGCTTCCACGTCGCCGAGCGCGAAGTTGAACAGCGTCGCTCTCGCGCCGAGTATTGACCGATAACGGCGGGATGGTTTGGGCAACGGCTCGAAAGCGTAAATCCGGGCGCCGGGCCAGAGAAAGCTGGCAAGCGTCGAGAATTGCCCTTTGTTGGCGCCCACGTCGATTACCGTCCGGGGAGCGATTCGCGAAAGCACTGAACGGTGTTCGAGCGTTGGCATCACCCCATGCGCCATGGCTCGCCAGAACGCGGGGTGTGGCGCCGCGCTGACCAGCTTTCTGATCTTCGTTAGCATGCTCATTGCCGCTGGACCGATGCAAGCGGAACCACGTCAGGCCTCGAGTGCATCAACCGTTGCAATTGCTGTAGGAAACGATTGATGATGCCCTCTCTGTTCCAGTTGTCGTGTGCGTGCTGGACGGCGGCGCGGCCCAGCTGTGCGTGAAGTTCGGGATCATCGACAAGCCGCTCGATGGCTTCGGCCATCGCCGCCGGGTTTTCCGGCTCCACCGCCAGCCCGCAGCCCTTGACTTCGTTCGCCAGGTCGCGTCCCGGTGCGGCTCCGACGATGACCGGACGACCCGAGGCCAGCATATTGGCGAGTTTCGATGGAAGCACAAGGTCGGCAGCATCTGCGCGCTGAGGGAGCAAGTGGATCGTTGCCATTTGCAGCAGATCACCCAGTTCCTCTCTTGGCTGGAGGTCGTGAAACTGAATGTTGTCGAGTCCCACGGCGCGCGCCTCAAGCTCGCTCCTAATGGGCCCGTTACCGCATAGCACGAAAGTTATATCCCGCCTGCGCTGCAGCAGCCGGGCGACATCCACGACGATCTCGATGCCCTGCTTCCTGGCGATGCTTCCCGAATAGAGTACGACATGCGGAGTGCGGATGTTCCAACGGTCGCGAAACAACGAAGAGTTTTCAACGAGTTGCGTATGGGCCCAATTGCGCAGTTCGTGCACCGTGCCTGTCCGGCCCTTCTCCACGAGCTTGCGGCACATGGCGGGTGATATGCTGCTCGCTGCATCGAAACCGCGGATGCACATGCGCTCGAAACGGAGTGCTGCGCGCGCCGTAATGCCATCCGAGCGCATTTGTCCCGTTGCAAAGCCGGCTTCGACCTCGAAGTCTTGGACGTGCAGCCAGCTTTTCGCGCCGGCCAACTTAGCAGTCAGCAGAGCCAGAGGTGCAGCAATGAGTGTTGGCGCAACCAGCATAACGATGTTCGGCCGAAAGGTGCGGGAGAGCCAGAGAGCGGGTGCTGCGGCGCTGGCAACAAACGAGCCATAATGCAGAATCCGCGTGAGACCGCCCACTTTGGCAGGTACATAAAGCGGGCAACGGAGAATCTCGACCTTCTCGGCGAGTTCGCGGCTCCAGCGCCACGGTGAATAACCATCGAACAGTTTCCAATGCGGGTAAGAAGGATTGGCCGCGATCACTTTCACGGTATAACCCGCTTGCGCGAGCGAGGTCGCAAGCTGACTCGACATCGGCCCGACACCGGTAGGCTCGGGGGCATAGAGATTGCTGAATAACAGAATCCGCATTGACGACAAATTCGACTTACCGGTGTTGGTTAATTGATCAACGGCGCGGATACGCGCTTGCCCCCGCTCCGTTGATTGCGTTGGGCGCCCTGCGGTTTGCAGCTTTCATGCGGCGCCGCGCCGGTTGAAACCCGCGTCTCCCGCATCGGTTTCGGCAAGCTGACCAGCCGCTATCGGGTTACCGAAGGTCGGGAATCGGCCATCGGACACATGCCGCCGGATGCATTGAGGACTGAGTTCATTGAGCTCCAGCGAAACGATGCCCATCGAAATACTCCGCCCTTATCGAAAGTAGCGACATCCTGCGCCGAACGTCGAATTACGAAAACCAGATCCGCGCGTTTACAGCTGGCAAGGTAGCCCATTGTGCGCTGCAGCGTCAAATCGAATGGCCATCGTGCTAGCCCCTTAGTGTCCTGCCTCCGCCATGCAAGCGTCTGTCAGGAACCACTCGTACGTCGAGGCGATGCCTTCGCGTAGCTCAATCGTCGGTTTCCAGCCCATGCTGCGCAATTTTTCTGCCGACATTAGCTTGCGTGGGGTGCCGTCAGGCTTGGTTTCGTCGCGCACGATGATGCCCTTGAAGCCAACTACCTCGCAGACCAGTTCAACGAGTTCGAGTATCGTCACGTCCTCGCCGGAGCCCACGTTAACATGAGCATCGCCCGAATAGGCTTTCATCAGGAACACGCAAGCGTCGGCGCAATCGTCGACGTGCAGGAACTCTCGCCGTGGCGTGCCGGTTCCCCAGATAGTCATGCGGTCTGCTCCGGCGATCTTCGCCTCGTGCGCCTTGCGAATCAGCGCCGGCAGGACATGGCTCGATTGCAGATCGAAGTTATCGCCCGGACCGTAAAGGTTCGTGGGCATCGCGGAGATGAAGTCTCGCCCATGCTGCTTGCGATAGGCTTGGGCCAGTTTGATCCCGGCGATCTTGGCGATCGCGTACCATTCGTTGCTCGGCTCGAGCGGTCCAGTGAGGAGCGAATCTTCTCTGATCGGCTGGTCGGCGAACTTCGGGTAAATACATGACGAGCCGAGAAAGCAGAGCTTCTCGACGTTCGTGCGATACGCGGCCTCGATGAGGTTCGCCTCGATTATCAGGTTGTCGTAAAGGAAATCGGCTGGGAAGCTGTCGTTGGCGAGGATGCCGCCGACCTTGGCGGCAGCGACGAACACCACGTCGGGTTGCTTGTCCATCATCCATGCGCGCGCCGCGTGCTGGTTCGTCAAGTCCAGCTCTGAGCGCGTGGCGACGAGGATTTCACAATCTTCGCTCGCCAGTCGCCGCACGAGCGCACTGCCGACCATGCCGCGATGACCGGCAACGTAAACCCTCTTGCCCGCCAACGTGTACATCAGGTGTCCTTAGCGATCGGCGCGTCCGCCATAACTTTCAGGTCTTCGCGTACCATCTCCCGCGCCAGCTCGCGCACTGACGTTTCATGCCGCCAGCCGAGCTTCTGGTGTGCCTTCGCAGGATCACCGATCAGCAAATCCACCTCGGTCGGGCGGAAGTAGCGCGGGTCGACTTCAACGATGGTCTTTCCTGTGCGGCGGCACAGCCCCCTTTCGGCCACGCCGGCGCCGGACCAGTCAAGCTCGATACCGACGTCTTCGAAGGCCCACTCCACGAATGTCCGCACAGGTGTCGTCTCGCCAGTGGCGAGCACGTAGTCATCAGGTTCGTCCTGTTGCAGAATCATCCACATGCCTCGCACATATTCGCGCGCGTGGCCCCAGTCGCGCCGTGCGTCGAGATTGCCGAGATAGAGCTTTTCCTGGCGGCCGAGGCTGATGGCGGCGGCAGCGCGGGTGATCTTGCGGGTAACAAACGTTTCGCCACGCAGTGGGCTCTCGTGATTGAAGAGAATGCCGTTGGATGCATGAATGCCGTAAGCCTCGCGATAGTTTACCACGATCCAATAGGCGTAGAGCTTGGCAGCGGCGTAGGGGCTGCGCGGATAGAACGGCGTCGTTTCGCGTTGAGGAATCTCCTGAACGAGCCCGTACAGCTCGGACGTCGACGCCTGGTAGAAACGACTGGTCTTTTCCATTCCCAGGATTCGCATGGCCTCGAGCAGGCGCAACGTGCCGAGGGCGTCGGCATTAGCTGTGTACTCAGGCGTCTCGAAGCTAACGGCCACATGGCTTTGCGCGGCGAGATTGTAGATTTCGTCCGGTTGGCTTTCCTGCACGATCCGAATCAGATTCGTGCTGTCGGTCATGTCGCCGTAATGGAGGTGGAATTGCGCGTTCGCTACGTGCGGATCCTGGTAAATGTCCTCAATCCGGCCGGTGTTGAACGAGGAACTCCGTCGCTTGATGCCGTGAACGACGTAGCCCTTGTCGAGCAACAGACGTGCGAGGTAGGCGCCGTCTTGGCCAGTGATGCCGGTAATCAGAGCGGTTTTGCCGGTGCGAGCTTTCAAGATGGGTCCGTTTCGGCCGAATGGGTGGATTGTGCGGGCGCTAACTATGGAGCAAAGGGGCGCTTGTCAGCATCAAAAATCGGACATGTTGCCTTTTGAGGCCGCGGCCGTGTCGGACGGGCGCGCGGGTGGATGGTTGACAGACAGGCTTGAAAACAATGAATTCGAGCGACGTCAGCCGCCGCACGGTCCAGCCCGGAAGGCTGACAATTCTTCTTGACGATCAACGCATGGTGCGTCGAAAGCGCTGCATAGCGAACTGGCTCGAGTTGTCCGGGACGCGTTGGAGCATACCGACTGTGCGAACTTGCCGTGCGAGCAGATTTGAGCGGGACGAGTGCGGTCTATGAGGTCTGGACAAGGGTCGGTCACGCCGCTCCATGGGGCGCGGCGACACCGAGGCAAATCTTCGAGGAGACTGGCCGCGTTATTCGCCTCAGATCGCGCCCGCTATGTTGCATTTGGTTGCTTCATTTTGGTGGTTGCGCTGACGGGCGGTGGTTCACGCAGCGACATCCCATCGCTGCTCTTACTGCGGCCCTTGGCCGTTCTATTCTCGGCCTATGCACTGTTGCTCGCCAGTCCCAGCCAGCTGCGAGAAGTTTGGGCGGCCCTGCTGATTATAGTTGCGGCGATGATCTTGTGCCTGCTTCAACTCGTTCCGTTACCGGCCGATGTCTGGGCCAGTTTGCCGCAACGCGACGTCATCGCCCTGCCTTCCAGGTATCTCGGTATGGAGGATGTCCAACGACCGATCAGCCTCGATCCCAATCGTACTTGGAACACCTTATTTGCCTTAGTTGTGCCGCTCGCGGTCGTCTGTCTCGCGGCCATTCAGGCGCCCCAATATCGCAAGCGGATGATGCTACCGCTCATGGCCGTGGGATTGCTAAGTGCGATTTTGGGGCTTCTGCAGGCCATCGGTGGTAATGGTCTGCATCTCTACGAGATCTCGCACAGCGGATACCCGGTGGGCCTATTTGCAAACAAGAACCACCAAGCCGTCCTACTGCTATGGCTGATGCTGGCGTCCAGCTGGATTATAACCAAGGCGGATTTACACCACCATTCACCGACAGCAGCGATCGGCGGCGCAATCGCATTGATCCTGGTCCTCTTTTCTTTGCTGGTTCTTACCGGTTCGCGCGCCGGTTTACTCCTGATCGTGCCAACATTGGCGCTGAGCGCGTGGCTGCTTTTTCGGTCGCCAGCTATGGGGCAGATTCTGCGCCGATGGGCAGGTAGAGCCAAGCTTGCAGCCGGCGCCATCGCGGCGATCCTGATTATGCCATTGCTATTCGTTTTTGGTGCCTTGGCGATGTCCGGTCGGGAGACGGCACTGTCGCGACTATTCGAACTTAATGCAGCAGAGGATCTACGGTGGTCTTACCTGCCAATCTTTCAGAAAATGGCGCTGGATTATCTGCCTTTCGGGTCAGGCTTCGGTTCGTTCGAGAGCGTGTTCAAAATCTACGAACCCGCCGAGATGCTAACTTCGCGCTACATGAATCAGGCGCACAATGATCTTCTGCAGATACTTATCGAAGGGGGCTTGCCGGCGCTAGCAATCCTCATGTTCGCGTTTGTCTGGCTCTTTTGGGCGGTCCGACGAGTATGGCAGCAAGGGCGTGAAGGACAGCTTGCGGCGGGGTTCTACGGGGGGGGGATCGCCCTTTGGCTGGCCGCGAGCCTGGTCGATTATCCGCTGCGCACACCGTTCGCCGCAATGCTGGTTGCCGCCTTGACCGCACAGCTAAGCTTCCTTAGCACCCCTCATCGTTCCGGTCATGGCGAGCCGGCTGAGGCAGACGTGCGCACCGCTTCATCATGACGATGCATCCGCACGCAGTTCACAAGTTCAGGATTGGTTTCGTATGATTCGCAAGGCTTGTTTGGTTGCGGCATTGTTTGCCGTCAGCGGCTGCGGAGGAACGCCGCGGATCGCCCAGGCTCCGACCATCGAACAGGCCCCGGGTAACGAACTCCCGCCTCCGACTAGTGTCAGCGCGGGGGGGGAGTATGTTTACGCGCTCGGGCCGCTCGACAAAATCAGCATCGAGGTCGATGGGATGCCTGACCTGTTGCGTGAAGTGGTCGTCGATGGGCAGGGCATGATCTCCTATCCGTTGGCCGGTTCGGTTTCCGCTGGAGGACTCACGACGACGCAATTAGCGCGCACGCTGGAAGAGCGCCTGCGTGAGAATCATGTTCGTGAGCCGCGAGTTAGTGTCAATTTTGTAGAGCCGGTCAGCCAGGTGCTGACGATTGATGGACAGGTCAACAAGCCTGGAGTTTACCCGGTTTACAATGACATGACGTTGATGAGGGCCATCGCGCTGGCCGAAGGCGACGGCCCACTTGCCGCGACCTCGGCGGTGCTGATCTTCCGTGAGGTCGAAGGCCGGCAATATGTTGGCCTTTATAATCTCGAGGCGATCAGGCACGGCAATTACGCAGACCCGAAGATTTATCCGAATGACAAGGTGGTGGTCGGCGAGTCGCAAGCGCGGCGGCTCCTCCAGACCGTCGGACCATTCGTCAGCCTTCTGACCACGCCGTTGATTTACCTGATCAATCGGAACTGACCCGTTCCAACCAATTAGAGCCGGTGACTGCATTGACCGATCAAGACCGAATTCAGTTCGACACCGATATCCTCGCCGATAGTGGCAACGGGGAGGCATTCGAGTCTTCGCCGTTGCAAGAGGTGTGGCGAATCATTTGGCTAAACCGCTTCGTCGTCGCGGGGATCGTTGCAGCGGCGGTGCTCGTCGCCCTGATTGCTACTTTGCTCGCGACACCGGAGTATACGTCTACTGCGCGTGTGCAGGTCAACCGCATCGAAGCCAACGTGTCCGATGTCGAGGGCGTTCAGCCCGAAGGCGAAGTGCTCGACTACGACGAATTCTACAATACCCAGTATGCCTTGCTCGAATCCACGAGCCTCGCCGAACGTGTCGCTCGTTCGCTGGACCTCGCCGACGACCAAGAGTTCCTCGATGCGTTCGGTCTGGCGGATGATGAGGAGGTCGCTAACGCCACATCGCGCCAGGCCGTGCAAAAGATTGGCGAAGAGCTGCTCGACCACGTGGCGATCAGCCCCGTCAGGGGGTCGAGTCTGGTTGACGTGCAGTTCACCAGCCCCTCTCCGGCCTTATCGGCGAAAATTGCGACGGCATGGGTAGATGAATTCATCGCCTCTAGTCTCGAAAGACAATTCGCCGCTACCAACGACGCGCGCGAGTTTCTTCAGCAGCAGTTGGGCCAGCTTCGCGAGCGACTGGAGGCTTCCGAGCGGCAATTCGTCGCTTACGCATCGAACAGTGGTATCTTCGCGGTGCCGACATCGCGCGACGAGGAAGGCGAGGGGGCTGGCAGAACGCTTGTCGGCTCGGACCTTTCGGCGATGAACGAGGCGCTTGTCAGCGCCCGCGCCGAACGCATTGCGGCGGAGAGCGCCCTGCAGGCGGGCGAAACGGAAACGGACGACGCAGCCATCGCCGATATGCGTGCTCGCCGCGCAGAGATAGCTTCGGAACGGGCCAAGATGCTGACTCGCTTCGACGAAAACTATCCGCCAGTGATGGAATTGACCAATCAAGTGGCGGAACTCGATCGCGAGATCGCTGGTGCCGAGCAGCGCACGCGCGGAGATCTCCAGAGAGCGTTTAGGGCGGCCACCGATCGCGAACGGGAACTGCAGGCGCAAGTGAATAGCCTCAAGGGCAGCTTCCTCGACGAACAACGGGCAACGATACAGTACAACATCCTGCGTCGCGAGGTGGACACTAACCGCGAACTATATAACGGGCTGCTGCAGCGCTATAAGGAGATCGGTGTGGCCGGTGTCGAGGCCAGCAATGCGCTGTTGATTGACGCACCGAAAGTACCGGAGGACCCGTCGAGCCCTAATTTGCCGCTCAACCTCGCGCTAGGGCTGCTGGCCGGCATGGGCCTGGCTGGCGGGTTCCTCTTCGCACGCGAGCAGATCGATCGGAGCCTGCGCGATCCGGCAGACGTGAAAAACGTTCTCGGCCTGCCATTGCTCGGCGCCACGCCACGTCTGGCGGTCGACGAGATCGTGGAGGAGCTTCAGGACCCCAAGAGCGCGATGTCGGAAGCCTACTTGTCGATCGGCGTCTTGCTGGACCTGTCGACGGTTCACGGCTTCCCACGCACGCTCTTGCTGACGAGTACAATGCCAAGCGAAGGCAAGACAAGTTCGTCGTTCGCACTGGCGAACCGGCTCGCGAGGAGTGGTCGAAAGACGATTCTGGTCGATTTCGATCTGCGCAACCCGTCGGTGGGCGAGCGTCTTGGAATCTCCAATCGCGTAGGCGTGACCAACTATCTGACCGGCAATTCCGATCTGGCCGATCTCATTCAGCCCGACGTGCGCCCGGGACTTGCCGTCCTCGCCGCCGGAATGATTCCCCCCAACCCGGGTGAGCTGATCGCAAACGAGCGAACCGGTGCACTGCTTGCCGATCTAGCCAACCGATTCGACCACGTGGTGATAGACGCGCCGCCGGTTTTGGGCATCGCTGACTCTCCGGTTCTCGCGGCGCAAGTCGAGGGAATCGTGTTCGTTATCGAAGCCAACCGGGCACGCATGCGCCAGCTTGCAAGTTCGATCGATCGGCTGAAAGTCGCGCAAGGTAATATTCTAGGCGCCATCGTGACCAAGCTTGACCAGCGAAACACCGAGTACGGCTACGGCTATGGTTACGGCTATGGCTACGGTTATGGCAAGAAAGGCGCGGGAGCCGGGGACTAGCGATGGCGATCGGTTCGAAGATCGGACTCGGCGTCAGACTGCTCTTGCTTCCGGCCACCCTGGTGATCGCCGGCGCGTCGTTTGTTCACGCCGCCTCGGAAACGGGACTGTTGTCGCTGGGCCCTGGTGTTTCCAGCCGCCTCGGCATTGACGCCAGTATAGCGGCGAAGATCGTCGACAGCGGTTTCAGGGTCGAGATAGCTAGTCATCAGCCGAACGCTCAGGGCGAACTCCCGCGGTTGTCAGATCCGCTCATGGCACTCGCGCGAGATTCATTCGCTGCCGATCCGCTCGCCGTGTCGTCGCTGCGCACCGTGGCGTTGGGCAGCATCATACAAAGCGATGAGGAGCGGGCCCGTCACCTCATGCGTTTGGCATCACGGCTCAGCAAGCGAGACAGCATCACGGACTTGTGGCTGGCTCAGGATTACGGACGGGCCGGAAATGTCGAGGCGATGATCGCTTCCTTCGATCATGCCTTACGGACGAGTCCGCGCGCCCGCGAGTTTGCGATGAAACCGGTCGTCGAGGCACTCGTTTCGAAGGAAAGCCACGCCGTGTTGGGCGAGCTGGTGGCCGCGCAACCCGAATGGGAGGACGATTTCTGGAAGGAAGTCGCGCGCAATCCTATCGGAAACGCGAACGCGGCGGCTTTCCTAAGAACTAG
>CBHCZH010000136.1:0-9822 GCA_965977975.1 uncultured bacterium | reverse complement strand
CCCGTAAGACGGGGGAGGATCCAATGCTTTGCACTTGAATGTCGATACGCCCTAGGGCGGAGGAGGCGCCGCCGCGCGACGACCGGCCGTCGCCAGACCCCGACGCTTCGATAATCCGCATCCGTTTCCTTCTGAACGCGGCGAGCCGGCAATCGCGGTCAATCCATCGGCAAAGCTGGTCATGTTTGCCTTGATCAATGGCGCGATATCTGACTATAGTCATAAATGACCACGGTCAACTTGCGCGACCGAAAGAAGGCTCGCACCCAGGAGCGCATCCTTGCAGTGGCGTGTGAATTGTTCGCACGGAGAGGGATAGCGGCGGTCACGGTGGAAGAGATCGCTGCCCAGGCCGAGGTGGGTAAAGGCACGGTCTACAATTACTTCGCTGCCAAGGAAGATATCGTAGTAGCCTTTCTGATCGCGCTCGACCGCGACGCACTCAAGAGCATAGCGCGTCTGCCGGGCGATGGTATGGGCTCAGCCGAGGCGCTCGATGCCGCGGCCTGGAGCCTTCTCGAGCACAAGGCGCCCTATCGCGAATTCGTGCGCGCATTTTTCGCCCGCACCTTTGCGCCGGACAATTTCGCGCATGAGACGCAAGCGTTCCAACTGGAGCTCGATGCAGCGCTTGGTGTGCTGTTCGACCGGCTGCAGCGTGATCGGCAAAGATCTCCTTCGTCCATGGCCCGCGACGATTTCGTGATGTCGTTCAAGGCCATGCACTTCGGAATCAGTGCCATCTGGACCTTCGAAGGCCCCCCATTCGCCACTGCCAGGGCACTCAGCCGGCGGCACATGGCTCTTCTCGCGAAAGGACTGGAGCCGTGAAATTCGCACTTTATGTGCTGCTCACCTTGGCAGCGTTGGTGATGGCTGGAATTGTTTCCCGAGGCGGCGGCCGAAAGCTTTGGCTGGCGCTGTTGGTGCTGGGATGGATCGTAAGCCAGTTCAACACCTTGCTGGAGGCCGTCGTCTTTTCCGTCATGCCGCTCGCCGATGCGCTTGTGCAGCTCGCGGTGTCGGCGATTGCCTTTGCGCTGCTGGCGGCGATCGCCTTGGTGCTCAGCATGAGATGGCGCGGCGGGGAGGTTCAGAGTTTGCTTCCCGATGCCTCGATACGCAAACTCGCGCTGATCGTGCTCGGCTATGAAGTTCTCTACTGGACCGCGGGCACGTTCGTCTGGCCGTTTGTGGCCGAATACTATTCGGACAAGCTCCTGCCGGCGGTTCCGCTAGTAGCCGCGCTGCAAGTCCCCCGAGCTTTGCTCTTCGTACTCGCCGCATGGCCCTGGCTGCGTACCAATCCGCGATTTGCGCCCGTCGTGCTCGGCATCGCTTACTCGGTGATCGGCGGAATGGCTCCGATGTTTCCGGATAATCCATACATGCCGGCCGACGTGCGTTTGGCTCACGGCATCGAAACAAGCATATCAAACCTCCTTTTCGGCATTTTGGTTGGATACCTGCTCCGGCCCAAAATGGCCGAGCCGCGCTACATCGGCAGTACCAGCGTCCCGGCGCATACTCCTTAGGCAAGAGGGCAAGGCGCCCGAACTCGCGCCCAAAAAGCATTTTCCGGGGATTATCCCCTTGCGACAAGTAAGCCAATGTGCTACACAATGCGCATGGCAAAGATCAAAGCCCCCACCCTCCGCCAGTTCCAAGACCGCTTCCCCACCGAGGAAAGCTGCCTCGATCACCTTATGCGCACCCGCTACGGCGACCGTCACGATTGCGAGAAGTGCGGGCGCAGCGCTCACTTTTACCGCGTGAAGGCTCGCCGCTCCTACGCCTGCGAGTATTGCGGCGCCCAAGTCTATCCGACCGCCGGCACCCCGTTTGATCGCACCCGCACCCCACTGCGCGACTGGTTCCTTGTCATGTTTCTGTTCGTCACGTCGCGCCACGGCGTTGCCGCGAAGGAAGTCGAGCGCCAACTCGGCGTCACCTACAAGACCGCTTGGCGCATGTGCCACGAAATCCGCAAGTATATGGCCGCCGTGGACGGCGATGATCCGATTGGCGGATTCGGCTCGACCGTTGAAATCGACGAAACGTTCATCGGCGGATACGAGCGTGGCGCGATGGGCTTCGAGGGCAAGACCGCGGTTCTCGGCATGTTGGAGCGCGGTGGCGACGTGATTACCTGCGTTGTCCCCGACCGGAAGCGCCTCACCTTGCAGCCGATCATTGCCGAACACGTCCAGCCCTACAGCGAAGTCCATACCGACGAATGGCTCGGCTACTCGGCTCTGGCGGCGCGCAAGTATCGCCACTTGAAGGTCAACCATGCCGCTGGCGACTACGTTTGCCGCAAGACCGGCGCGACCGTGAACGCGATTGAGGGTTTCTGGGCTCAGCTAAAGCGCGGCATCAACGGCACGCACATTCACGTCAGCGCGAAGCATCTTCCGAAGTATCTGGGGGAGTTTGAGTTTCGTCACAATCGGCGTCACGTCCCTTACTCGATGCTGGACGAGCTGATGCTGGCTTTCCGGCGCTAGGGGCTTCGCCCTGCGTCATGCGCTTTAGGAGCGCGTCGAAACGGTCCCCCGGATCAGTTGGCACCGTCATCCTCCGTCCTGCTCTGCCTGTCGGTTGATTAGATCAGCGATCCGCCGCTCCGCCTCGGCAATGTTTCCCTCTAAAGCCTCCGCTCGATCAACTAGTGATTGAAAGGTTTTCGCGTCTGCCTCTGCGCTCCTCAAGATCGTATTCGCAAGTGAAAGCTGCATCTGCCAATCGTGAAGTCCGCCGACCGTTTTGTGGGCCTCATCAGCTTTTTTCCGGGTTTCGTCGAACTCGCTTACGACCTTGTTATAGACGGTCGCTAACATTCCCTCCACCGAGTGCATGTTTGCAGTGGTGGCTAGCTGAGCGGCGAATTGCTTCCGCACCTCCTCCAATTGCACGCGATAGGCTCCTTTCGACGTTTCCACATACTCTTGCAGCCGAGCGTGTAGGGCAGCGACGGTTTGCTCGAACTTAGCTTCAAGGGCGCCCACGGAGGCGAGCATGCCTTCTTCCTTCGCCAGGAACTCTGCCTTCCAATCCAATGCTGCGCGTAACGCCTCTCTGGCCTCGGTTTGGGTCTCAACAAGTGACTCAAGGGCGTCAGTACCCTTCCCGTAGTCGCGGATAAGCAGCCAAGAGGACAGCCCGTAGCTCAGCACGAGCAAAATGATGAGTGTCGTGTTAGACATCACCACCGCCCGCGCTTCTGGCGTGAGGAAGGAGAGCAATTGATGCCCCGTCGCTGCGTCTCCGAAAATGCTGATCGCCAGCAGGAGAACGGCAAGGCCTTGCGAGACGAGAGCAACAATTAGGGGCAGCTTCCGCATCGAGACAGTCTGACCTCTCCCAACTCCGTTGTGGAGTCGGATTCCCTTGAGCTGGGGGGTGGCAACTCACGCTACTTGCTCCAAGGGGATAATCCCCCATTTTCCTACATGTTCCTTTTATGTTCTACCCTGCCGGATGGACGATTCGTTTTTCGCTCGCTTTGGGCACGATCCGGTTCGGATCTTCACCCACTTCTATGGACCGCCCGCTCCCGGCGGAGTTGTACGACTCGGGGGCCCGGCGAGGGCGGAGGAGGCGCCGGGCGACGGCTCAGCGCCTGCCTCCGTAGCGGGCGCGGATCGGCCGCCGGGCGCGGAGGAGGGGCCGACGGGCTCCGCCGCCGCGCCCGAACTTCCTGCTCAGTATGGGGAGGGGGCAGCCGCGCCGGCGGCAGACGGAGGAGACACTCTGCCTGGCGCCGAGCCTGGGGATAGCTTCCCACATCCTGCGGCTAACGGCGCGCCAACGCCCCAGGCTGCGGCGGAGAACCTTTCTTCGACCTGCCAAAGCCCACCATCCAGTGCCGGCGAGGCGCCCGACGCGGCCGAGGTCGAGCGCCGCAGGCTGATGAGCGGGTGGCTCAGCGAGCATTGGGAAATCGTCGAGGCGATGGCGCGCACCGGGGAAGCGCCGCAACGGCCCGCGCCGCCGCCTGCGCCTACGCCGCCGGAACCCGATGCGGCCGAACGCCCCTTCATCCACGTCGCGCGCGGCGATCGCTGGAACAAGTGGAAAATGGCGGAATTCCTGCGCCAGCTTGCCGCTACCCACTCGGTCACGGCCGCGGCGCGCGCGGTGGGGATGTCGCGCAATTCGGCCTACAAGCTGCGCACGCGGCTCAAGGGCCAGCCGTTCGACATCGCCTGGGAAGCCGCCTTCCGCCACGGCTATGACGACCTCCCGCACGCAGCGCTCGAGCTGGCGTTGGAGGGCGAGGAGGTGCCGCACTATTACCAGGGCGTGCTGGTCGGTACGCATCGCAAGCGCAATCCGCAGCTGATCATGGCGCTTCTGAAGATGCGCAACAGCGCGGGCGCGCCGATGCTCGGCCGCTACGGCGCCGCCGCCGAGTTCTGGAGCGAGCATTGGCAGCAGATAACCCATCGGGTCGAGACCGGCTCGGTCACCTGGAGCGACGAGCACGAGGCCCTAAGCGACGAGGAACGCGCTCGGCTGGACTTGCCGGACGAGAAGAAGATCGACCAGATCATCATCCGCAACCTGCCCGATGAGCCGCGCGGGCGTTTCGGACGATGAACTGTAACTCTGTCACCAAGGCGCAAACCCGCAAGAATCCTGGGTTTCCTCGAACGCAGGAGGGTTACGGGTGTACAGCTTTGTAACCCTGATGAGTCCACCTCCAACCCTTCCCGCAAGCGGCAGGAAGTAATCCAGTTCCCCTCCCGCTTGCGGGAGGGGCTAGGGGTGGGTCATGCCGCCTTTCCCAGCTGCAGCTCGACCGTCATCGCGGGCCATTTGCCATCAGTCGAGTCGGCTCCAGTTCGCGGAACAGGACGCGTCGCGCACCGGTCGGCGCCGAAAGAAAAAGCGGTCCATCGGCGCCGCAAAACGGCTGGTCTCACCGCGATTATCGCCATCAACCGGTGGTCGCGAATTTGGCTCGCTGCAACGCAACATAGGATACCGCGCTGCATCAAGGCGTACCCTTCAGGCAACTCCCCCCAAACCGGAAAGGGTCGATTTCATGAGAAAGCTTGCAATCGGGGCGGCGCTGGTAGCGCTTACTGCCGCCACACCGGCGTTCGCCGACGGCGGGAAAGGCTCGTCCAGGGGCGATGCTCTCACCCGGCACCTGACACAAGTCATAAGCGCCACATGGCGATCGGCGTTTTCCACGCCACCGGGTTTCTCCTCACCGGGACGGCATTCTGGCTGGACCCAAGGCAAGCATTGGGGATGGTTCAAGCCGAAAAACCCCCATTGGCCGCACGATCCGGTCAGTCCCTGAGGAAGCCTGACATCGGTTACGCGGGCACTAGCCTTCGAGCAGTGTCCGCGTCGCCGCCTCCACGTCGGTCTGCCGCATCAAGCTCTCGCCGACGAGAAAGCAGCGCACGCCGCGGGAAGCGAGGCGCTGGAGGTCGGCGTGTGCATTGACCCCGCTTTCGGCGACCAGCAGCGCGCCGGCCGGAGCAAGCGGGGCGAGCCGTTCGGTGGTGGCGAGGTCGGTGCGGAAGGTGCGCAAATCGCGGTTGTTCACGCCGATCAGACGTGAGCGAAGGCGAGCGGCGCGTTCCATCTCAGCCTCGTCATGGACCTCGACGAGCACATCCATTCCGCGCTCGAGCGCGGCCGCCTCGATTTCGGCCATCTCTGCATCTTCGAGCGCGGCGACGATGATCAGAATCGCGTCGGCACCGATCGCGCGCGCTTCGGCGACCTGCCAAGGGTCGAGCGTGAAATCCTTGCGCAGCACCGGCAGGCCGCACGCCGCGCGGGCGTCCATCAGGTAATCCTCATGGCCCTGGAAGTACGGCGCGTCGGTCAGCACCGAAAGGCACGCGGCCCCGCCCTGCTGGTAGGCTACGGCGTGCTCGGCGGGACGGAAATCGGCACGGATCAATCCCTTGGATGGCGAAGCTTTCTTGATTTCCGCAATAAGGCCAAAGCCGGTCCTGGCTTTCGCTTCGAGCGCGAAGCGAAAGCCCCTTGGCGCTCCGGCACCCTGGGCGGCTCGGTCGAGATCGCCGAGCGTCGCCAGCGCCTTGCGGGCGGCGACTTCCTCGCGCTTGGCGGCGCAGATCTCGGCGAGCTTGTCCACGCCCCGCCTATGCCGTCGCTGGCTAACGGTGTCGATAGCGGGAACGGCCCTCTCAGAGGCACAGAGGGTCAGAGCGCAAAAATGTTGATCAGCGCGTCGTCGCGATCCAGCAGTCGAGCAGCGCGTTCGCCAGGCCCTTGTCGATCGCCTCGGCGGCTTCCTCCGCGCCTTCGGTCCAACTTTCGACCTCGCCGGCCACCAGTAGCGCGCCGGCCGCATTGAACAGCACCGCGTCGCGGTACGCCCCTTGCTCGCCCAGCAACAGCTTGCGCAGCTCGGCCGCGTTGTATTGCGGGTCGCCGCCGCGGATCGCCTCGATCGTGGCCGATGACAAGTTCGCTTCCTCGGCATAGACGCGCTGCATGTGGACTTCGCTGCCGCGGATTTCGGCCACCTCGTTGCCGCCGGCGAGGCTCAGCTCGTCGAGGCCTTCGTCGCCGGAGACTACGAGGGAGTGCTCGGTGCCGAGCCGCGCAATCGCATCGGCGTAGATCGGCACATAGGCGGGCCGGGCAATGCCCACGAGCTGACGGCGCACGCCGGCAGGGTTGGCGAGCGGGCCCATCAAGTTGAAGATCGTCCGCCGGCCCAGCTGGCGGCGGATCGGCATGATTCGACCCATTGCCGGGTGGTGCTTGCCCGCGAACAGGAAGCAGATGCCGATCTCGGCGAGAGTCTGCTCGGCGGTCTCCATCGCGCGGTCGAGGTCGAGGCCGAGCGCCTCGAGCGTGTCGGCCGCGCCCGCCTTGGAGCTCGCCGCCCGGTTGCCGTGCTTGGCGACCGGCACGCCGCAGGCCGCTACCACGAGCGCGACTGCGGTAGAGACATTGAGCGTGTGATGCCCGTCGCCGCCGGTGCCGCAGACGTCGATCGCGTTCGCGGGCGCGGCCACGGGGATGACCCGCGCGCGCATCGCCCGCGCGGCGCCCGCGATCTCCGCCGCCGTCTCGCCGCGGTCCGACAGCGCGACGAGAAACTGCGCGATCTCCTCATCGGTCGGCTTGCCGTCGAGCATCTCACCGAAGGCCGCTTCGGCCTCGTCCTCCTCCAGCGGCCGGTCGACGGGCGGCAGCGCGTTCACGCCCGCGCTTTCGCCGGCATCCCGCAGAGCTCAAGGAAGTTGGCAAGCAGCTCGTGACCGTGCTGCGTGGCGATGCTTTCGGGGTGGAACTGCACGCCGTGGATCGGCAGCGTCGCGTGGCGGAAGCCCATCACGCTGGTGCCGTCGAGCCCCGGCGTCTCGCTGGTCGCGTTGATCACCAACTCGGCGGGAATGTCCTCGACGACGAGCGAATGGTAGCGGGTCGCGGTGAACGGCGAGGGCAGGCCCTTGAACACGCCGCTGCCGTCGTGATCGACCGCGCTGGTCTTGCCGTGCATCAGCCCGCCGCGCACGACGTGGCCGCCGAAATGCTGGCCAATCGCCTGGTGGCCGAGGCAGACCCCGAGCAGGGGCTTGGCCGCATCGGCGCAGGCGGCGACGAGATCGAGGCTGATCCCGGCCTCGTTCGGCGTGCAAGGGCCGGGCGAGATCAGGAACCCCTTGGCCCCGCTCGAGATCGCCTGCCCGGCCGAGATCGCGTCGTTGCGCACCACATCGACCTCGGCGCCCAGCTCCATCAGGTAATGGACCAGGTTGAAGGTGAAGCTGTCGTAGTTGTCGATGACGAGGATCATTGGGCGGCCTTCGCGCGATTCTCGACCACGATCAAGGGGCCGAGCTCCGCGCCCTGGTCCATGCGCCCGCGCGCCGGGTCCCACAGCTGCGAGACGCTACCGTCGAGGAACAGCGCGTTGGGGGTTTCGAGCCGGTCGCGGAAGTAGCGCGCGAGCTTGCCGAAGCTGACCGGCGCCTCGCTGATCACGAAATGCGCGCGGCCCGCTTCATCGATGCCGACCGCGTTGCGGGTCTTGCGTGATTCCCCGTCGTCGTCGAACGCGGGGTGAAGCTTGCCGTCGATGACCAGCATCGGGCCCGACTGAGTGGCGAACTCAGGCCGCGTGGTAACCTCCTCCGCGAACTGCTCGGTGCTGAGCACGCGCCATTCGCTCCCCGTGCCGAAGAACACGCCGTTGGGTATGAGGTGGAAATTGCCGCCGCCTTCGTTCCGGTTGAGGGAGTGGCGCCTTTCCCCGCCTTCGACGTAGTAGCCGATCGGTTCGCCGTCCTCGTCGTACATGCCGCCGTTCATCGCGAAAGCGATCCGCGACGTTACGATTGCCTGCGAAAGAGCTTTGATCGAGCGGTAGGGCGGTCCGGCTTCGGGGGCGAGCGCCGTGGCGATACGATGCCGCGCCGGGTCGGCGACACAGTGCGTGAGCGGCGTTTCCTCGAACATGACCGGCTCGCAGTCCGAGGCGGCCATTTGGCTGTCGTGGTCGCCACCGCAACCGGCCAGCGCGAGCGCCAGCAATGCAGCGCGGCTCACTGGCCGAACCCAGCCTCGCCCGCTACGCGTGCCGCCTCCTTCGCCGCCGCCAGCAGGGCAGCGGCCTTAGCTTCGCACTCGCGCTGCTCGTAGGCGGGGTCGCTGTCGGCGACGATGCCGGCGCCGGCCTGAACGTGCATGATGCCGTCCTTGATCACCGCGGTCCTGAGCACGATGCAGCTGTCGACCGACCCGTCGGGAGCGAAGTAGCCGACGCCGCCGGCGTAAGGCCCGCGCGTCTCTGGCTCGAGCTCGGCGATGATCTGGCAGGCGCGGACTTTCGGCGCGCCCGAAACCGTGCCCGCGGGAAAGCCCGCGAACAGGGCATCGAGCGCGTCCTTGGACCCGTCGAGCCGCCCCACCACGTTGCTGACGATATGCATCACGTGGCTGTACCGCTCGACAGTGAAGCTCGCGGTGACGTGAACGCTGTCCGCCGCGGCAACCCGCCCGACGTCGTTGCGCCCGAGGTCGAGGAGCATCAGGTGCTCGGCGCATTCCTTGGGATCGGCGAGCAGGCTGCGCTCGGCCTGCGCGTCCTCCTCCTCGGTTTTCCCGCGCGGGCGGGTGCCGGCGATCGGACGGATCGTGACCTCGCCATGGCGCACGCGGACGAGAATTTCGGGGCTCGAGCCGACCACCGCGAAATCCGGCAGGTCGAGGAAATAGAGGAACGGCGAGGGATTCACCCGCCTGAGCGCGCGGTAGAGCGCGAAGGGTGGCAGCGGGAACGGACAGGTGAAACGCTGCGCGAGCACGACCTGGAAGATGTCGCCGGCGGTGATGTAGTCCTTGGCCTCGAGTACCATCGCCTCATAGTCGGCGGCGTCCATTACTGGCGAGAGCGCCAGATCGGGCAGCGATGCGTCGCGGACGGCCGGCGGAATGGCGGCGGAGAGGCGGCTCAGCGCTAAGTCGATGCGCTCGCTGGCGCGCTCGACCGCCTGGACCGGATCGCTGCCGTCGGCCCATAGCGGGGCGATGCAGAACAGCTCGTCCGTGAGGCCGTCGAACACCAGGATCAACGTTGGACGGGCGAACAGCATGTCGGGTACCGACAGCTCGCTCTGCGGGGCGCGCGGCAGGTTCTCGACCAAGCCGATGGTCTCATAGCCGAAATAGCCGACCAGGCAGGCCAGCGCTGGGGGGAGCGCCTTGGGCACCTCGATGCGGCACGAATCGGCGAGCTTGCGCAGCTCGGCGAGACTGTCGCCGGCAAGCGGCTCGAAGGCCGCGCGGTCGTGCCGCCAGTGGCGATTGACCTCG